>JBIKUN010000065.1:0-23333 GCA_044347565.1 Vicinamibacterales bacterium
CGGTGGCATCGAAGTGTTCGAGCGCCAGGCCAAGCGGATCGATCACCTTGTGGCACGACATGCAGGCCGGGTTCTTCCGGTGCGTCTCCATGCGCTCGCGCACCGACAGCACCTTGCCGTCGCTCGTGCCCTTGGTCTCTTCGAGCGCCGGCACGTTCGGCGGCGGCGCCGGCGGCGGCGAGCCGAGCAGCACTTCCATGATCCACTTGCCGCGCTGCACGGGCGACGTACGGTCGGCAATCGAGGTCAGCGTCAGCACGCTCGCATGACCGAGGATGCCGCGCCGCTCCGGCGGCAGGGCCACGCGGCGGAACTCGGTGCCGGTCACACCGCCAATGCCGTAGTGCCGCGCCACCCGTTCGTTCACGTAGGTGTAGTCGGCGGTCAGCAGGTCGAGCACGCTGCGGTTCTCGCGCACGAGGCTGGCGACGAAGAGTTCGGTCTCCTTCTGCAGGGCCTGGGCGAGCGTGCGGTCGTAGTAGGGATAGAGGATCGGATCCGGCGAGACATCGTCGAGATCCTGCAGGCGCAGCCACTGCGACGCAAAACGGGTCGCCAGCGCTTCAGCCCGCCGGTCGGCCAGCAGGCGCGTGACCTGCTTGTCGACCGCGCCCGGCGCGCTCAGGCGGCCCTGCATGGCGAGGGTCTGCAGCGGCTCGTCGGGCGCCGCCCCCCACACGAAGTACGACAGGCGCGAGGCCAGTTCGACGTCGGCGAGCCGGTAGGGCTGGCCCGGACGCGCCGTGGCCGGCGTGTCTTCGAGGCGGAAGAGGAACTGCGGACTTGCCAGGATCGCTTCGACCGCCTTGGTCACGCCGCGTTCGAACGTCTCGCCGCTGCGGCCACTCTCGTAGAACTTCAGCAGGCGCCCCAGTTCGCGCTCGGACGGCGTGCGGCGGAAGGCCTTTGTGGACAGGCCCTTCACGATCGACGTCGCGCAGGCGTTCTCGTCCTCCGCGCTCGTCGGCCGGCAGGTGAAGATCTTCTTCCGGCTCACCGTTTCGGAGACGCCGGTGACCTTGTGGGGCCCGATGACGGCCAGGTTGCGCAGATGAGGCAGCGTCGTGATGCCCACGGCGATACCGATTTCCGTGTCGGCCATCGTGTGCTCGATGGGGGCCACGAGGTCGTTCACGGGCCCTTCGAAGCGCTGCAGGAACGCCGCGGTGACGCGCTGTGGCCCGGCCTGCACCTGCACCGGCACGGTCTTGAGCGAGAGGCTGGACGTCGTCTCGTTCATCCGCGGGTCGATGTCGAAGAGGGCCACGCGTTCGCCGTCGATCGACACTTCGATCTGCTCGCCGGTGGCGGTGTTGCCGAAGAGCATGCCGAGCGGCTCGGCGAACATGTCGAGGCGGAACGTGTACTCGCCGTCGGCCGGGAAGGTGTGCATGACCGAGATACCACCGCGGGTGCCGAGCGGCGCCCCCTCGGCGCGCGACATCTGCCCGGCCGTCTTCGGCAGGCTGTAGGTGGATTCGCCGGCCGCGCTGTCGGGGTCGCCCACGGCGAGCGCCGTCACGCGGCTCGCCGCGCGCAGGTAGCCTTCGAGCAGTGCCGGCGAAAAGCCCTGCGAGTCGGCGACGTTGTCGAAGCCGTGGCTGATCGTGTCGGGCGGCAGGAGCGGCGCGACATCAATCTCCACGCCGAGCAGGTCGTTCACCGCGCGCGTATACTCCGCGCGGTTCAGACGCTGGAACGGCCGCCAGCCGGGATTCGGATTCACCGCGGCGTGTTCGTCCATGCGCGCTTCGAGCGCGCCGGTCAGGTCGTCGAGGGCGCCGGCCGGCGGACGTTTCGCCCCGGCGGGCGGCATCATGCCGGCGCGCAGCTTGCGGATGATCTTCTCGACCACCTCGGGCTGCTCCTGGGCGCGCATGGCATTGAAGCCGGCAAGCGACAGCCCGCCCGCTTTCGCGCGTTCGCTGTGGCAGCCGGCGCAGTAGGTGGTGACGATCTCGGTCTGCGCGGCCGGGCTCATCGCGTGCGAGGCGGCGGGCGCCTCGGCACCCGTACGCTTCGCCGCGGCGGGAGCGGCCGGCGTCGGGGCGGCCGGTGTGGACCTGGGGCCGGCGGCACGCGGCGCGGCGGTCGTCTGCTGCCCGCCTGCCGAAAGTCCGGCCAGAGTGAGCCCCACCGCCGCGGCCACGAGGGCCGCTGTCGTGCTTCGATGCATGCCACAGCCTCCGATCCGCCGGCGATTCGGCGGTTCGTTCGTTCGGGCGTCCGGGGATGCGGGCGCCCCCGGTCCGCCTAGAGCGCCGCGGTCGTCGCCGGCGCCGAATTCAGGTCCATCGCGGCCGTGCTGTCGCCGAACGACGTCATGTCGTTCAGGCCGAGCATGTGCGCCACGCTCAGCATGGCGTTGGCCATCGGCGTGCCGTCGGCCGCCTTGACGTGCATGTTGCCCGTGAGCTGGCCGCCGGCGTGGCCGGCGAGGAACAGGGGGCAGCGCTTGTGGTTGTGCACGTTCGAGTTGCCCATCGGCGACCCGTAGAGCACGAGCGTGTTGTCGAGCAGGTTGCGCTCGCCGTCGGGCGTGTTCTTCAGCTTGTTCAGGAAGTAGGGGATCATCCCGATGTGGTACAGGTTGATCTTCTGGAAATCGCGGATGCGATCGTCGCGGTCCTGATGGTGTGACGCCGAGTGGAACGCCGTCTTCACGCCGCTGTCGGCGAAGACGCGGTTGCTGGCATCGCGGCCCAGCTTGAACGAGAACACGCGCGTGATGTCGCTCGCGAAGGCAATCGCCTGCAGGTCGAACATCAGCTTGATGTGTTCCTCGAACGAGTCGGGCACGCCCACGGGCGCCCCGGGCAGCTCGCGCTGCTCGCCGCTGCTGTTGAACGACTCGGTCTTCTGGATGCGGCGTTCGATCTCGCGCACGTCCTCGAGGTAGTCACCGAGGCGAGCCTGGTCGGCCGCGCCCAGTTCCTTCTTCAGCCGCGCGACGTCGGACGTAATCCAGTCGAGGATGCTGCGATCCTCGGCGCGGCGCTCGGCGCGCGCCCGCGGCGTGGCGCCCACGCCGAAGAGCTGGTCGAAGGCCACCCGCGGGTCGCGGATCATCGGCATCGGGTCGGTGGGCGACGACCAGCTGATGGTGTCCGTGTACACGCATGAGTAGCCGTAGGAGCAGCCGCCGGCCGCGTCGACGTTCTCGATGCAGAACTGCATGGAGGGAATCGGCGTGTCCTGCCCGTACTTCTGCGCGTACATCTGATCGAGCGACGTGCCGACGCGCACGTCGGAACTCTGCGTCTGCTTCGGATGCAGCTGCGTGAGGAACACCGCGCTCGAGCGGAAGTGGTCGCCGCCGATTTCCGGCAGTTCGAACGCCTCGGCGTTCTTCACGTCGGTGTTGCTGATGATGGTCAGGTAGTCGCGGAGCGGTTCGAGCGGCTTGAGGGCCGAGGGCGAGAGATCGAAGTTCGCGCCGGTGGCGGCCGGCGCCCACATGTTCTGCTTGATGCCGAAGGCGGTGCTGCCGGCCGAGCCGTGCACCATCTCGATGCAGGCCAGGCGCACCTTGCCGGCGGCGGTCTGCGCGAGCGCCGTACGCGCCGGCACCATGGCCTCGAGGAACGGCAGGGCCACGGTGACGCCGAGGCCCTTCAGGGCCGCGCGGCGGGACAAGTGCTTCTGGGTGATGAACATCGCGTGTCTCTGCCTCCGGATACCCGTTCCGCCGATCGTAACCGAAATGTCGCGAAATCCGGGGACAGGTCCCTGGCACTTCCCACCGGGACCAGTCCCCGCGTCAGTGTCTCGCCGCCGGGGCCGCCGTGGTGGTCTCCGGGGCGTCAATCCGGCTCATCCGGAACGCCTGGCTGGCCACGATGCCCTGCACGAACGACTGCACCTTGTAGTTGTTGGCCGCGGCATCCCGGATGATCTGCCGGATGGTGGCCATGTCATAGGGTTCGACGCGGCGGCCAAGGGCGTAGGTCATCAGGTGCTCGGTGAAACTCAGCAGCACGGCGTCCTTGTGCCGCATGAGCGCGCTGCGCAGGCCCGCCGGACCGTCGAGCTTCGTGCCGTCGTAGAGGTCGCCCACCGGGTCGACGCCCACTTCGTTGTCCTTGATGCGCCAGGCACCGGTGACGTCGAAGTTCTCGAGCGCGAGCCCGAGCGGGTCGATGACCTTGTGGCACGACATGCACGACGGGTTGGCGCGGTGCTGCTCCATGCGCTCGCGCACCGACAACGTGCGGCCGCCGGCCGTGTCCTTCGTCTGGTCGAGGCCGGGCACGTTCGGCGGCGGCGCCGGGGGCGGCGAGCCGAGCAGCACTTCCATGATCCACTTGCCGCGCAGCACGGGCGACGTTCGGTCGGCAATCGACGTGAGGGCGAGCACGCTGCCGTGGCCGAGGATGCCGCGGCGGTTCGGGTCGGTCAGCGCCACCTTGCGGAAGGTGTTGCCGGTGACATTCGGGATGCCGTAGTGGATGGCGACGCGCTCGTTCACGAACGTGTAGTCGCTGTCGATGAGTTCGAGCACACTGCGGTTCTCGCGCAGCAGGCTGTCGACGAAGAGTTCCGTCTCACGGCGCATGCCCTGGGCGAGCGTGTCGTCGTAATGCGGATACTGCAGGTAGTCGGGGATGATCTTGTCGAGGTCCTGCAGGCGCAGCCACTGGGCCGCGAAACGCGTCGCGAGGGCCTCCGAGCGCGGATCGGCGAGCATGCGCTCGACCTGCCTGCGCAGCGCGGCCGGCGTGCGCAGCTGCCCCGCCACGGCGGCCTTCGCGAGTTCCTGGTCGGGCACGGTGCCCCACAGGAAGAACGAGAGGCGCGACGCCAGGTCCTGGTCGTTCAGGCGGTACGGCAGACCGGCGCGCATCGTCGCCGGCACTTCCTCGAGGCGGAAGACGAACCGCGGGCTGGCGAGAATCGCCTGCAGCGTGTAGCGGATGCCGTGCTCGAAGTCGCCCTTCTTCCGGCCTTCCGTGTAGAAGCCCATCAGGGTGTCGAGGTCGGCCTGCGGCACCGGGCCGCGGAAGGCCTTGCCGGCGAGGTTGCGGATGATCTCGCCCGCGCAGGTCGGCTCCTCCGCCGCCGACGTGGGCCGGCAGGTGAAGATGCGGCGGCGGCTCACCGAGTCGGAGACACCCGTCACCGCGAACGGCCCGTTGACCGTCATGTCGCGCAGGTGCGGCAGCAGCGTCACGCCGAAGCTCATGCTGACATCGGCCAGCGTGTTCTCGGTGGGCATGAGCGCGTCGTCGATCGGCGCTTCGAACTTCTGGATGAAGGCCGCCGACACCTTGTGCGGCCCGGCCGTCACGTGGATGCGCGCCGTCTTCGGGTCGAGGCTGTTAGCCGGATCCGACTCGCTCATCCGCTCGTTCAGCGGGATCACCGCCACGCGCTGGCCGTCGATGGCGACGTCGATCTCTTCCTTGAGGTTCATGACGCTCATCGTCGAGCGTCCGTAGAGGC
Source organism: Vicinamibacterales bacterium (assembly GCA_044347565.1). Lineage (GTDB taxonomy): Bacteria > Acidobacteriota > Vicinamibacteria > Vicinamibacterales > UBA2999 > CADEFD01. The sequence continues at coordinate 5,443 of JBIKUN010000065.1, forward strand.
CGCCGAGCGGCTCGTTGTGCAGGTTCACGCCGATCGTGTAGTCGCCGTCGGCCGGGAAGATATGCGTGACGACGATGCCGCCGCGCGTGCCCATCGGCGCGCCCTCGATCTGGCGCATCTGCGACATCGTGCGGCCCACCTTGTAGGTGGCCGCGGCCGGCGTCGCGTCACGGTCGCCCACGGCGAGGCGGCTCAACTGGCTGGCCGCGCGCATGTAGCCTTCGAGCATCGTCGGCGACATGCCCTGCACGTCGGCGACGTTGTCGAAGCCGTGGCTCATCGTGTCGGCCGGCAGGAACGCCGTGACGTCGACCTCGAGTCCGAGCAGGTCCTTCACCGCGCGGGTGTACTCGGCGCGATTCAGCCGCTGGAACGGCCGCCAGCCGGGATTCGGGTTGGTGGCGGCATGTTCGTCCATCCGCGATTCGAGCGCCGCCGTGAGGGCGTCGATCGTGCCGGCGTCGGGACGCCTGGCGCCGGCGGGCGGCATCATGCCCGCGCGCAGCTTGCGGATGATCTTCTCGACCACCTCCGGCTGCTCCTGCGCCCGCATGGCGTTGAAGCCGGCGAGCGACAGCCCACCCGCCTTCGCGCGCTCGCTGTGGCACGTGACGCAGTAGGTGGTCACGAGCTCGGTCTGCCCCGCGGCCGTGAGCGGCACGCCGCTGGTCGCGTGCGAGGCGGCCGGCGTCGCCGCCGCGCGCGGACGGGCCGGTGCGGCCGTCTTCGGCGCGTCCGGCGGTGCCGCGGCAGGCTTCGGCGCCTGCTCGGCGCTGACCGCGAGACCGATGGCCACCAGCACGGCGCCGGCGGTTGTTGCTGTCACTCGTCGTGTCGTCATGGATGCCTGAGGCTCCGTCGGGTGGCCGCCGCGTCTAGCAGGAGACGCACTTGTGGTTGTTCTTCGCGCCGAGCTTCTCGAGCAGCTTGAGCGCCTCGGGATACGGCTGCGTGCGCTGCACGGGGCCGTTGGCCATGTCGGCCGTGGTCTGGCCTTCGCGGTTCACACGCGTCACGTCGGCGCCCTTCGAGACGAGGTACTCGATCATCGCGACGTCGCCGCGCGCCGCCGCCTGATGCAGCGCGGTGTTGCCTTCGTGGTCGGCGGCGTTCACATCGGCGCCGAGCTCCTCGACCAGGTACTTCACGGCCGTCATCATGCCGGTCGGCGCGTAGCGGTGCGAGTTGGCGGCAAAGCCTTCGCCGTAACCCACGCCGGCCGCGGCCTGGAGCGGCGTGACGCCGGGGCCGCCGATCGGCAGCAGCGGCAGGCCCGACACATCGCCGGCTGCACGCACGCCGGCATCACCCACACGCGGACGGCCCGCGGGTTTCGTGGTGGGAATGTGCGGGTCGGCGCCGGCCTTCACCAGCATCCGCATCGCCTCGATGTCCGAGGCGTACGCGGCACGCCAGAACGGCGTCGCGCCGATCTCGTCGACGCCCGAGAGGTCGAAGTTATAGCCCGAGTACCACACCTTGTACTTGAGGCGGGCGTTCGGGTCGGCGCCCTTGTCGATGAGCGCCTTCATCGTGTCGAGGTAGGTGGCCTTCTGCTGCAGGTACGAGCGCGGCTGCGGGTAGAGCGCCTTCGGCGCCCACTGCACGTTCAGCACGGCGTAGATCGGCGTCACGCCGTTCTCGCTCGAGGCATTGGGATTGGCGCCCTTGTCAAGCAGGTGCAGGGCGATGTCGAAGTGACCGTTGGCGATGGCGAGCACGAGCGGGCTGGTCTTGTCGCCGCCGCTCGCCTGGTTGACGTCGGCGCCGGCATCGAGCAGCGCGCTGACCGCGTCCATCGAACCCTGGCGCACCGCAAAGAGCAGCGGCGTCATGCCGCCCTGCCAGCCCACCAGTTCGTTGTAACGGAAGTTGCGTTCGACGCCGGCCTTGCCCGAAAAGGGATCACGGCGTCCGCCGCCACCGCCGGCGGCCGGGGCGGCCGCAGGGGCACCAGCGGCGGGCGTCGCGGGCGCGCCCGCCGGCGCACCGGCAGGACGGGCGGCCGCGGGCGCGCCGCCCTGCTGTTGCTGCTGGAACTGCTGGCGGAAGAACTCTTCTTCGGGCGAGGTCAGCGACGCCACGTTCACGACCTTCGAGGCCGCCTTCACGTTGGCGCCGGCGGCGATGAGCGCGCGCATCACGTCGACGCGGGTATTGGCGGCAGCGAACATCAGCGCCGTCTGCTGCATCGACGATTCTTTCGCGTCCACCTCGGCGCCGGCGGCCAGCAGCGCCTTCACGGCGTCCACGCTGCCCGAGGCCGCGGCCAGCATGAGCGGCGTCGTGCCGGTCGAGGTCGCGGCCTTGGCGTCGGCGCCGGCCTTGAGCAGCACCGCCACGACCGGGGCATTGCCGTTGCGCGTGGCGATGATGAGCGGCGTGTTGCCGCCGAGGCGCGTCGTCGCCTTCACGTTGGCGCCGGCGTAGACCAGCATCTGCGCCAGCTCGGCGTCGTTCTTCATCGCCGCCCAGTGCAGCGCCGTCATGCCGTCGCCCTGCGCGCCGTTGACGTCACTGCCCTGCTGCAGCAGCGTCTTCACCGCGGCACGGTCGCCGCCCATCGCGGCATCGGCCACCGGGGCCTGCGACTGGGCGCCGAGCGCCACGCTGAGAGCCAGCACGGTGGCGCCCACGAGGGCCGCGCCGCGCGTCACTACGGAACCGAATCGAAGCTGCATCGCCGTTGTCTCCGAAGGCCTAGAAGGCCGCGGTCGCCTCGGGCGCCGCGTTCAGATCGAGTGCACCGGTGCTGTCGCCGAAGGCCGGCATGTCGAGCCCGAGCACCTGCATCGCGCCGAGCAGCGGGTTCGCCATGGGCGTGCCGTCGGCCGTCTTGATGTGCAGCCCGCCCTTGAGCGCCCCGCCGGCGTGGCCGGCGAAGAACAGCGGGCAGCGCTTGTGGTTGTGCACGTTCGAGTTGCCCATCGGCGAGCCGTAGATGATGAGCGTGTTGTCGAGCAGGTTGCCGTCGCCGTCGGGCGTCGACTTCAGCTTGTTGAGGAAGTACGGCAGCTGCTGGATGTGGTACGTGTTGATCTTCTGGAACTCGCGGATGCGTTCCTCGCGGTCCTGGTGGTGCGAGGCCGGGTGGAAGCCGGCGTTGACGCCGCTCTCCGGGTAGGCACGGCTCGATCCGTCGCGCCCCATCTTGAACGAGAACACGCGGGTGATGTCGCTCGCGAAGGCCACGGCCTGCAGATCGAACATCAGCTTGACGTGTTCGGCGAAGGCATCCGGCACGCCCACCGGAGCCCCCGGCAGTTCGCGCGGATCGCCGCTCGAGTTCGAGGCCTCGACCTTCTGGATGCGGCGCTCGATCTCGCGCACGTCGTCGAGGTATTCGCTGAGCCGCGCCTTGTCGGCCGGGCCGAGGTCGCGCTGCAGCTTCGCCACTTCCCCGGTGATGAAGTCGAGGATGCTCTTGTCGCGCTGGCGGCGCGTGGCGCGTTCTGCCGGCGTCGCGCCGACGCCGAAGAGCTGGTCGAAGGCGGCGCGCGGGTCGCGGATCATCGGCAGCGGCTCGGAGGGCGACGCCCAGCTCACCGTGTCGGTGTAGACGCAGGAGTAGCCGTAGGCGCAGCCGCCCGCCTGATCGATGGCCTCGATGCAGAGCTGCATCGAGGGAATCGGCGTCTCGCTGCCCACCTTCCTGGCGTAGAACTGGTCGAGCGACGTACCGGCCACGACATCGCTGCCCTGCGTCTGCTTCGGGTGGCACTGCGTGAGGAACACCGCGCTCGAGCGGAAGTGGTCGCCGCCGATCTCCGGCAGCTCGAACGCCTCGGCGTTGCGCACGTCGGTGTTGCTTACGATGGTCAGGTAGTCGCGGAACGGCTCGAGGGGCGCGAGACTCGACGGCGTGAGGTCGAAGTTGCGGCCGGTGGCCGCCGGTGACCACATGTGCTTCTGCAGGCCCACCACGGTGGCGCCGGCCGAGCCATGCACCATCTCGATGGCGGCCAGGCGCACCTTGCCGCTGGCGGCGGTCTTCGCGAGCGCCGTGCGCGCCGGCACCATGGCTTCGAGAAGCGGCAGGGCCACGGTGACCCCGAGGCCCTTGAGGGCGGTGCGACGCGAGAGATGTTTCTGAGCGATGAACATCGTCGTACTCCTGTAACGGACCCGGGAACGCCTAGGGATGCGCGGGCGCGGCCGCGACGGTTGTCGGTTCGGTGCCTTCGACGCGGCTCATGCGGAAGGCCGGTGAATTCACCACGGCCAGAATGAAGGCCGAGAGCTTGTAGTCCTGCTTCGCCGTGTCGCGGATGATGCGGCGCACGAGCGGCTGGTCGTAGGGCTGCATCCGCCGGCCCACGGCGTAGGTCAGCAGACGCTCGGTGAAGCCGAGGAGGAACGCATCCTTGTGACGCAGGAGGGCGTCGCTCAGGCCGAGAACGCCGGCCATCCTGGTGCCATCGTAGAGGTCGCCCACCGAATCGACCGGCACTTCGTTGTCCTTGATGCGCCACTTGCCGGTGACATCGAAGTTCTCGAGCGCGAGGCCGAGCGGGTCGATCACCTTGTGGCACGAGATACACGCCGGGTTGCGGCGGTGCTGCTCCATGCGCTCGCGCACCGAGAGGTTCCTGCCGCCCTGGTTGGCGTTGGTCTCGTCGAGCGCCGGCACATTGGGCGGTGGCGGCGGTGGCGGAATGCCGAGCATCACTTCCATCACCCACTTGCCGCGCTGCACGGGCGACGTGCGGTCGGCCACCGACGTGAGCAGGTGGATGCTGGCATGGCCGAGGATGCCGCGGCGTTCGGGCGGCAGCGTCACGCGGCGGAACTCCGGCCCCATGACGTTGCTGATGCCGTAGTGCCGCGCCACGCGTTCGTTGACGTAGCTGTAGTCGGCACGCAGCAGGTCGAGAATGCTCCTGTCGTCGCGCACGAGGCTGTGGAAGAAGAGCTGCGTCTCGCGCACCAGGTTATCGGCGAGCGTGTGATCCCAGTAGGGATAGAGGAGCGCGTCGGGACGGATCTTGTCGACGTCCTGCAGGCGCAGCCACTGCGAGGCGAAGCGCGTGGCGAGGGCTTCCGAGCGCGGGTCGGCGATCAGGCGCCGCACCTGCTTCTCGACACCGGCCGGCGTGCGCAGGCCGCCGTTCTGCGCCGCCTTCAGCAGCTCCTCGTCGGGCCCGGCGGCCCAGAGGAAGTACGAGAGGCGCGAGGCGAGGTCGAGGTCGGCCACCGCGAAGGTCTGGCCCACGCGGGCGCTGGCCGGCGGCTGTTCGAGCTTGAAGACGAAACGCGGGCTGGCGAGCAGGGCTTCGAGCGCCGCCTGGATACCGGATTCGAAATCGCCCGTGATGCGGCCGCGCTCGTAGAAGCCCATGAGCGTCTGCACGTCATCGGCCGCCACCGGCTCCCGGTAGGCGCGCGAGGCGAGCCGGCGCAGGATGTCGCGGGCGCAGGGCGCTTCTTCCGCCGCCGTGGTCGGCCGGCAGATGAACACCTTGCGGCGGCTCACCGTGTCTGACACCCCAGTGACGCTGAACGGACCGCTGATGCTGAAGTCGCGCACGTGCGGCGCGGTCGTGATGCCGACGCCGCTGCCGATCTGCGAGTCAGCGAGCGTGTAGTCCTGCGGCGCCAGGATGTCGTCGACCGGCGCCTCGAAGCGGGCGATGAAGGCCGCCGAGACCCGCTGGGGGCCGGCCTTCACGTGCACCTTCGGCGAGGTCAGGTTCATCCCGTTCGCGTCGCGCTCGCTCATCGACGGGTTGATGTCCATCACCGCCACGCGGGCGCCGTTGATGGAGATCTCGATCTGTTCGCCCTTGGTGGTGCTGCCGTAAAGTTCGCCGGTGGGAATCGAGTGCAGCATCACGCGGAAGCTGTATTCGCCGTCGGCCGGGAACACGTGCACGAGCGAGACGCCGCCGCGGGTGCCGAGGGGCGTGCCGTCGACATGCACCATCTGCGACTGCGTGCGCGGCACCTTGTAGGTGGCTTCGGTCGGCGTCGAGTTCGGATCGCCGAGCGCCAGCTGCGTGATGCGGCCGGCGGCCCGCAGGTAGCCCTCCATCAGCGTCGGCGAGAAGCCCTGCGCGTCGGCCACGTTGTCGAAGCCGTTGCTGATCGTGTCGGCCGGCAGGAACGCGTTCACGTCGATGTCGAGGCCGAGCAGATCCTTCACCGCCGTCGTGTACTCGGCGCGGTTGAGACGCTGGAAGGGCCGCCAGCCCGGGTTCGGGTTGACCGACGCCAGTTCGTCCATGCGCGCTTCGAGCGCGGCGGTGAGCGCTTCAATCGTGGCAGCGTCGGGCCGCTTCGAGCCGGCCGGCGGCATCATCCCGGCGCGCAGCTTGCGGATGATCTTCTCGATCACCTCAGGCTGTTCGTGCGCCTTCATCGCGTTGAACCCGGCAAGCGACAGCCCGCCGGCCTTGCCCCGTTCGCTGTGACAGGTGGCGCAGTACTGCGTCACGAGTTCGGTCTGCGAGGCCGCCGAAAGTCCGGCGGCATGGGACGGCGTGGCGGCGGGGGCGGCGGCACGCCGGGCGGCGACGGCCGTGGGCGCCGCGGGACGAGCCGCGGGCTGAGGCGCGGCGGACGGCGCCTGACCTTCCGAGGCACCGACCACGAGCCCGGCAGCCAGGGCGGCGGTGATCGCGATGGCGAACGCAAACTGTTTCATGAGCGCACCTGCGCGAATCGCGCTAAGTGTCTGATTCCAGACACCGACACACGTCGAGTATACGGCCGAATCAGCAATCCCCCGGCGGGATGGACGCCATTTGTGGTCTGGGGATGTCTCCGAGTGTCATACCTGCGACAGAGAGCGGCTTCGGGCGAACCATCGGCGACCTCGGCGGCGTCCAAGGTGTCGGGTGGTGCTTGGTATGCAGATCTCGAGCCTGTTCGGTGGCGGGGTGGCGGACCTCGCGAACGTCCCCTCGCCGGACCACGACGTGACGCCCGGTTCGGCAGCGCCGCAGACGGCCGTGCTGGCCGGCGGCTGCTTCTGGTGCACCGAGGCCGTCTTCCTGCCGCTCGACGGCGTCGCTTCGGTCGTCTCGGGATACATCGGCGGTTCGGCGCAGACGGCGAACTACGAGGCGGTCTGCTCGGGCACGACCGGTCATGCCGAGGCCATCCGGATCACCTTCGCCCCCGACGTCATCTCGTTCGGGCAACTCCTCCGGGTGTTCTTCGCCGTGGCGCACGACCCGACCCAGCTCAATCGCCAGGGCAATGACCGCGGCACGCAGTATCGGTCGGCGGTATTTCCCGCCGATTCGGAACAGCGCGCGGTGGCCGAGGCCTATATCGCCCAGTTGAACGCCGCCAAGGTGTTCGGCGCGCCCATCGCGACCACGATCGAAGACGGCGGCACCTTCTACGCCGCCGAGACCTACCATCAGAACTACGCGGCGCGGAATCCCCACCAGCCCTACGTGGCGGCGGTGGCCGCGCCCAAGGTCGACAAGCTCGTGAAATACTTCGCCGACCGGCTCAAGCCGTAGCCTCCCCGTTCGGCCGGGGAAAGGCGCCGGTCGGGGCGCCTCCCCCGCCAGTCGCCCCCCGCCCGTGAACCTCGGGCCGCGGCATCCGTTCTCTCCTGCAGGAGAATCGAGCCGTGCACACCTACCGGTCCGCCACGTTCCTCGTGAAGGCGCCGTTCATCCTGGCGTTCCTGGTTATTGTCAACCTGCTGACCTCCCCCGGCCATTGGTGGGTGCAGTGGCCGGCGCTCGGCCTCGGCATCGCCTGGGTGTTCGCCCTGTTTCGCGTCATCCGCGCCGTGGCGGTGGCGGGCGGACTCGCGGCGCTCGCCGCCGTCCTGCTGCGCCGGCGCTGAGCGCGCCCGTTGGCGGTCGGCAGCCGCCTCATGGCACGCGCACGGACAGCGCGGCGCCGTACGCGCTCGAGCCGCCGGTCGCCGGGCCTGAGCCCCGAGGCAGGGGCCCCACCCGCGCCGCCGGGTGGGGCGGCGCGCGCGGCGATTCGCGGGTATTCTGAACCACGCGCGACGGCGCGCCAGACCCCGACGTCCTCCGTGCCGCCCCTGCCCGCCCGCGTCCGCACCGTCCTTGCCGCGCTCGCCGCGCTCGCCGCCGTATGGGCGGCCGCCATCTGGCTCACCGGCGGTGGTGCCGTCCAGCTCGGGGCGCTGCGCCTCTCCTCGCGATCCGCCACGCGTCCCGCGCTTGCGGCGCTGTTCCTGGCGGGTCTCGCCCTCTACAGCTTGCGCGCCGAGGCGCGTCGCGCCGCCCTCGCCCGCACGCGCGCGGTCTGCGATCGACTTGCGCCGTGGCTCGCCGCGATGGCGGCGCTCGCCGTGGCGCTCACGGCCGCGGTCTTCGGCGAACTCGTGGCCGGCGGCGCCGATCCGAGCGGTTATCTGCATCAGTCGCAGCTCTGGGCCGAGGGCCGATCCGCGATCGTCGCCCCGGTGCTCGACGACGGCCCCTGGCCGCAGGCCGGCTGGGAGGTGGCGCCGCTCGGCTTTGCCCCTTCCGCCACCCCCGGTCTCCTCGGCCCCACCTACGCGCCGGGCCTGCCGTGGCTCATGACCCTCGGCCACGCGATCGCGGGAGCCCCCGGACGCTTCGTCTGGACGCCGCTCGCCGTCGGCGCGCTCGTGTGGCTCACCTTCGTGCTCGCGCGGCGCGAGGCGCCGCCGGCCGCCGCCCTCGGTGCGGCACTTCTGGTCGCGTCGAGTCCGCCCGTGCTCTTCGCCTCGATGCAGACGATGAGCGACCTGCTCGCGGCCGCGCTCTGGACCACGGCCATCGTCGCGCTTGGCGGCCGCATGCGCGGACGCGTGGCCGTCGCCGGACTCGCCGCGGCGATCGCGCTCGCCGTGCGGCCGAATCTGATACTCGTGGCCGCGAGCGTGTGGACGGCGGCGACGCTGACCGCCGAGGGCGGCGTCGCCGGCAAGGTCCGGCGCGGCGCCCTGCTCGCCCTGCCGATCGCGGTGGCCGCGGCGCTCGTGGCGTGGATCAACCTGCGGCTCTGGGGGTCACCCTTCGCCTCGGGTTACGGCGCCACCGACGACCTCTTCCTCGCGGCGAACGTCGCGCCGAATCTCGCCCGGCTCTGGCAGTGGACGGTCGAGACGCGCGCCTGGTGGATGGTCGCCGCCCTGCCGGCGGCCGCCGCGCTGGCCGTGAGCGCCCCGCGGACGCGCGTGTGGCCGGCGGTCGCGCTCGTGGCCGGCATCCTTGCGAGTTACCTGCCCTACGCGGTCTTCGCGGAGTGGTGGTATCTGCGCTTCTATCTGCCCGCGTGGCCAGTGCTCGCGACGGCCGCCGTCGTGCTGGCGTGGCGGCTGCTCCATCGCGCCTCGCCCGACGCGGCGCCGATGGTCGTGCTGGCCGTGGCCATCGTCCTTGCCGGACCCGCGCTTCGGGTCACAACCCGGCAGGAGGTCTTCGACCTGTGGCGCGGCGGGCAACGGTATCCCGCCGTGGCGACGTGGGTGCGCGACGCCGCCCCGCCGAACGCCGTCCTCTGGAGCGTGCAGCACAGCGGATCGCTCGCCGCAAACGGCGCGGCCACGGTGGCACGCTGGGATTACCTGGCGCCGGACGCGCTCGACGCCCGCGTCGAGACACTCGCGGCGCGCGGACGGACGTCGTGGGTCGTGCTCGACGACTGGGAAGAAGCCGCGTGGCGCGAGCGCTTCGCCGGCCAGGTGCGCGGACGCCTCGACTGGGCGCCGCTCGCCGAAGCACGCGTCGGCACGGCGCGTGTGCATGTCTTCGATCTGAGCGCGCCCACGCGCGCCGTCGCCCCCGCGCTCATCCGCGTGGTGTACGGCGGTCCGTGGCCGCCGGCGCGGCGGCCCGCGGCGCGGCCATCGAAGTAAGATCGAGGCCGTGACCCGCCTGCGCGCCGCCCTGCTGCCCCTGCTCGTCTGCCTCGTCGTGGGCGCCGCGGGGTGGGCCTCGCGCGCGGAGCTCGACGAAGTGGTCGTGAGCGGCGCGCGGCAGCGGATCGCGCTCGTGCCGTCGTGGCAGCCGTTCGTCGCGTTCCTCGCCTTCGCCGCCGTGCTGCTCACAGGCCTCGAAGTGCTGGCCCGTCGCGCCCGCGGTCCGCGGCCCACGCTCGCCTCCCTCGTGCTCCCGGCCTTCGGCCTCACGGTACTGCTCGTGCCGTATCTGCCGGGCCCGCCCGACTGGTGGCCGGCCCTCCAGGCCCTCGCCGGCCCGGGCCTGTGGATCGTGTGGGCGCTCGTCGCTACGCAGTGCGTGTGGACCCTCTGGCCGCACGTGCCCGGGATCGCCGCGTGGTGCGGCCGCCGCTCGCTGCGCACGCAGACGGCGGCCATCTGGATCGTGACCGCCGCAGCCGCCGGCCTCGGCGCCGGGCGGCTCACCCATACGGTGCTCTTCCCGTCGGGGGACGAGCCGCACTACCTCATCATCGCGCAGAGCCTGTGGCGCGATGGCGACCTGCGCATCGAAGACAACCACGCACGGAAGGAGTACGCGGAGTACTTCCGCCGCGACCTCGACCCGCACTACCTCACCCGCGGCCTCGACGGCGAAATCTACTCGGTGCATCCCGTGGGGATGCCGGTGCTCATCACGCCGGTCTACGCGCTGGGGGGCTACACACTCGTCGTCGCGTTCTTCGTGGCGATGGCAGCAACGGCGGCCACGGTGATGTGGCGCTGGGTGGTAGCGCTCACCGGCACCCTCGGCACGCCCACACTCGCCTGGGCGGCGATCGTGCTCTCGGCGCCCTTCCTCATCAACGCATTCACCATCTATCCCGAGATTCCGGCCGCGCTCGTCGTGGCGCTTGCCGTGGTGCTCACCCTGCGCGCGACGCCCGGGGTGCGGGCCTGGCACGACGTGGCGATCGGCCTGCTCGTCGGCGCGTTGCCGTGGCTGAGCACGAAGTACGCGCCGATGTCGGCCGCTATCGTCGCGGTGGCCTTCGCGCGGCGCGCCTGGCCGCTGCACGCCGGAGAGACGCGCTGGAACGTAGTCGGCGGCCTTCGTATCGGCCTGCCGTACGGGCTGTGTCTGCTCGGCTGGTTCGCCTTCTTCTACGCCTACTGGGGCACGCCGATGCCGAGCGCCCCCTACGGCCCGATGACACAGACCGCGGTGGCCAACACCATCTTCGGCGTGCCCGGCCTGCTCTTCGATCAGGAGTACGGCCTGGTGCCCTACGCACCGGCGTACCTGCTGGCGGGATTGGGATTCTGGACCATGCTGCGGCGGCCGGGTCCGCTGCGCCGCGTGGGACTCGAAGCCGCCCTCATCTTTGGCGCGCTGCTCTTCACGGTGGGGGCCTTCCGGATCTGGTGGGGCGGATCGGCGGCACCGGGACGTCCGATCACCTCGGGCCTCCTCGTCCTGATGCTGCCCATCACGGTGCAGGTCGGCACAGCGGCCGCGGACTCGGCGCGCCGAGCCGCGCAGCACCTGCTCATCTGGTCGGGCGTCGGCGTCGCAGCGATCCTGGTGGTGGCGCAAGACGGGCTCCTTGTGAGCAATGGACGCGACGGCACGTCGACGCTCCTGGCGTGGTTGTCGCCACGTTGGCCGCTGTGGACACTGGCCCCGACGTTTGTCGAGCACGAGGCAGGACGCGCGCTGCTCGACACGGCCGTATGGCTGGCGATCGTCGGGTTCGGTTCGTGGGGGCTCGCTCGCGTCCGCGCCGGGAGCCGTGGCGCCGCGGCGCTGACAGCGTCGACGGCCTGTGCTCTGGCGCTCGTGGCCGGCGGCACCGCGGTCCGCTCGCTGCCACCGGCTGATCCGCCGCTGCCCGGGATCGACCTGGCGGCGCGGGCCCGCCTGACGGCGCTCGACGCGTTCGACCAGGTAAGCCGCCCGCTCGCGCTGCGCTACGCGCCGCTGCGGGTCGCAAGCGCCCTCAGCGTTGAATCGGCATTCGCCGTCGGTGTCACCCCCGGCCTGCGCAGGGAGCCGCAGCCGGTGCGTGTGCTGCACAACGGGCGTTTCTCGCTGCCGGCTGGCCGCTACCGCCTGGTCGTTCAGTGGGCGTCACGCGATCCGCTGCCAGCCCGCCCGGGTGCGACGGTCGCACTCCAGGTGGGGCGAATCGCCGATCCGATGACCACCTGGACGGTGACACCGACGCCAGGAGGCCGATGGACCGAAGAATTCTGGCTGCCGGTGGATGCCGGCTTCGTGGGCCTGCGTGGAACGGCCGAGGTCGAGCGCTCGATCGCCGCGATCCGGATCGAGGCGGTGGACATCATCGACGAGGGCGCGCGCACGGCCACCCCGCCAGTCCTCGCGGCGTCTGCCTACGGCGACACCCTGGCGTTCTTTCACGAAGAGCGGATGTATCCCGAGCCTGGGGGCTTCTGGACGACCGGAAGGCGGCCGGCGCGCGTGACACTGGCGTGTGCCAACAACTGCGCCGCCGGCGTGGTGCTGCGCGTGCACAGTGGGGCGCGACCGAACCACCTGCGGCTCGCCACACATGGCTGGAGCCAGGAGATCGAGCTCACGGGCGGAACCGAGGTCGACATTCAGGTCCCGCCGCCAGCAACCGGCAACACGATTCTGCTCGAACTCGAAACCACCACCGGATTCGTGCCGATGGAGGTCGACCCGTCACTGCGGGATGAACGCTATCTCGGTGTGTGGGTCGCGCCCATGCCGTCCGCCAGGGAGACGCCCTGATGTCGATTGCCGACCTGCGCCGCGACTATCGCGCGCACGCCCTCGCCGAAGCCGACGTGCCGGCCGATCCCCTCGTGTTCTTCCGTCAGTGGTTCGACGAAGCCGTGCGCGCCGACCTGCACGACGCGAACGCGATGACGCTCGCCACCGCGTCGGCCGACGGCACGCCCGATGGCCGCATCGTGCTGCTCAAGGACGTCGGCCCCGACGGCTTCACGTTCTTCACGAACTACGACAGCGCCAAGGGGCGGGAGCTGGCCGCCAATCCGCGCGCCACGCTGGTGTTCTTCTGGGCCGCGCTCGAGCGCCAGGTGCGCGTGTGCGGCACGGTCACACGGGTGGACGCGGCGGCAAGCGACGCCTACTTCCTCTCGCGTCCGCGCGAGAGCCAGGTCGGCGCCTGGGCCTCACCCCAGAGTCAGGTCATCGCCGATCGCGGCATCCTCGACACCCGCATGGCCGACGCCTCCACGCGCTTCGCCGCCGAACCCATCACCCGCCCGCCGCACTGGGGCGGCTACCTCGTGACGCCGGCGTGGATCGAGTTCTGGCAGGGCCGGCCGAACCGCCTGCACGACCGCCTGCGTTATCGCCGCACCGGCGAGGGCTGGACGATCGAGCGCCTCGCCCCGTAGTTGTAACGGGGTCTGTCACGGTCACCACCAGATGTCACGGGGCCGTGACCGTGACAGACCCCGTTACAAGTCGCGCAAACACTACCAGCTGATCGTGCCTTCGCCGACGCGCACCGCGGTGCCGCCGACGTGCACGCGCGTGATGTCGGACGGCGAGGTGGCCTCGACGCGCACGCGGAGGCGGCTCGGGCGGCCCATCTTCACACCCTGCGCGCTCACGATGTCGTGCGCGGCCGACGGCGCCACGAGGCCGTGCCGCACGAGATATCCGCCGAGCGGACCACTGGCGCCGCCGGTGGCCGGGTCCTCCACCACGCCGGCTTCGGGCGCGAACATCCGGCTGTACACGGTCGCGCCATCGGCGCCGGGCTCGACGCTGAATACGAACACGCCGACGTGGCCCTCGGGAAACGCACTCGTCAGCCGCCGCATCTTCGCGCCGTCCGGATCGCAGGCATCGACTGCCGCGCGTGTGGCGAACGGCACGTAGAAGAACGGCGCCCCGCACGACGCCTCTTCGACCGGCAGGCCGGTGGCCGCCCACGCCGCCTGATCGCCATTCATGGCGTCGACCACCGCCACGCCGGGTGTTCCCGGCGCGCGGAACACGGGTGTGCCCTGATCCATCCACGCGGTCGCCAGCCCTCCGGCGCCCCACTCGAGTGCGACCGGCGTCGGGCCCACGTTCAAACCGAACACCCAGCGGCTCGCGCCGTGCGGAATCACGCCGAGCGCCGCCAGCGCGAAGGTCGTGCCGATCGTGGGATGCCCGGCCATCGGCATCTCGCGCGCCGGCGTGAAGATGCGCATGCGGACGTCGGTGCCGGCGGCGTCGGCCGGCAGCACGAACGTGCTCTCGGCGAAGTTCATCTCGTTCGTGAGCGTCTGCATCTGCCGCGTCTCGAGCCCCCCCGCGTCGAGGAACACGGCGAGCTGATTGCCTTCGAAGGGACGAGCGGTGAAGACGTCGTAGTGGAGATAACGCGCGGTCGGCATCCGCGCATCGTATCCCCGGAACGCGCCGTCCCGTGCACTACAATCGCGCCCTGATGCCGCTTTGCCGCGCCGCGCTGCGCGCCCTGTCCGTCGTGCTGGTCATGGCCACGGCGAGCGCCATGCCGCGACTGGCCGCCGCACAGGACCTCACCATCGTGGCGCCGGCGGCTCCTGGCGGCGGGTGGGATCAGACCGCCCGCGCCCTGCAGCGCGCGTTCGCCGCCAGCACGCCGCCCGTGTCGGTGCAGGTCGAGAACGTGCCCGGGGCGGCCGGCACGATCGGCCTTGCACGTTTTGCCAGCGCCGACCGCGGCCGCGCCGACGCCCTGCTCGTGACCGGCCTCGTGATGGTGAGCGGCATCGTCGCCACGCGCTCCGTCGTGTCGCTCGCCGACGTCACGCCCATCGCGCGACTCACCGGCGAATTCGAAGTCATCGTGGTGCCGGCGAGCTCGCCGCACCGCACGCTGCAGGACCTGCTGGCGGCCTTTCGCGCAGCGCCACGCAGTGTCTCGTGGGGCGGCGGCTCGGCCGGCGGCACCGACGACCTGCTCGCGCGGCTCATGGCCGAAGCGATCGGCATCGCGCCCGCCGATGTCAACTACGTGGCGTTCTCGGGCGGCGGCGAGGCACTCGCGGCGCTGCTCGGCGGGCAGATTACGGCCGGCGTGAGCGGCCTCGGCGAGTTCGCGCAGAGCATCAACAGTGGGCAACTGCGCGCGCTCGCGATCTCGGCGCCCGGGCGCGTCCCCGACCTCGACGCGCCGACGCTGCGCGAGGCCGGCGTGCCGCTCGACCTCGCGAACTGGCGCGCCGTGGTCGCGCCGCCGGGCGTGAGCGACGCCGAGGCGGCCGCGCTCACCGCGCGCGTGCGCGCCGCGGTCACGAGCCCCGCCTGGCGCGACACGCTCGCGCGCACGGGCTGGACCGACCTCTACCAGGACGGCCCGGCGTTCCGCCAGTTCCTGCTCGCCGAACAGGCGCGGGTGAACGCCGTGCTGGCGCGGCTCACTCAGGGCGGACCGGCGGCGGCCACCGCATGGGTCCCCACCGCGTCCACCGCGCCGGCGCTCGCCGTCGGCCTCACGGTCCTCCTGGCGCTGCTGCACATGTGGCAGCGCCGGGGTGTCGCCACCGGCGGCAGCGCGCCGGGCGGCATGGCGCGCGTCGGGCTCATCACCGGCGCCACGCTCGCGCACGCGGTGCTGCAGCCGACGACCGGCTTCGTCCCCACGGCGACCCTGCTCTTCGCCGCGGGTGCCGCCGCCATGGGCAACACCCGGCCGGTGCGCGCCTTCGCGATCGGCGCCGCGGTGGCGGTTGTCATCGCCGTGGTCTTCGCGGCCGGACTCGGCGTGCCACTGCCGATGGGCGCATGGACCAGATGACCACGTTCAGCGCGCTCGCCGACGGCTTCGCGCAGGCGCTCACGCCGGCGCATCTCGGCTGGGGCGCGCTCGGCGTCACCCTCGGCACCGCGGTGGGTGTGCTGCCGGGCATCGGTCCGGCCCTCACGGTGGCGCTGTTGCTGCCGGCCACCTACGGCCTCGATCCCACGAGCGCCTTCATCATGTTCGCCGGCATCTACTACGGCGGCATGTACGGCGGCTCGACGACGTCGATCCTGCTGAACACGCCAGGCGAGAGTTCCACGATCGTCACCGCGCTCGAAGGCCATCAGATGGCCCGCCGCGGCCGCGCCGGCGCGGCGCTCGCCACGGCCGCCATCGGCAGCTTCGTCGCCGGCACGCTCGGCACGCTGCTCCTCACCGTGAGCGCGCCGCTCATGGTGCGCGTGGCGCTCGCCTTCGGGCCGGCCGAATACTTCTGGCTCATCGTGCTCGCCTTCATCGCCACGTCCACGCTGCTCGGCGACTCACGCACGGCCGGACTGCTCAGCCTCTTTGCCGGCGTCGTGCTCGGTCTCTCGGGCATCGACCGGCTGAGCGGCGAGGCGCGCCTCACGTTCGGCGTGCCGTATCTGCTCGATGGTCTCGACCCGACGATCGTGGCCATCGGCCTCTTCGCCGTGGGCGAAACGCTGGCGCTTGCGGCCGGTCCGCCGCAGGGGCATTCCGTGCTGCCGCTCGAGCGCACGCGGTGGATGACCCGCGACGACTGGGCGCGATCGTGGAAGCCGTGGTTGCGCGGCACGGCCATCGGCTTTCCGCTCGGCGCGCTCCCTGCCGGCGGCGCCGAACTGCCGACGCTGCTTTCCTACGCCATCGAGAAGCGGCTGTCGCCACGGCCCGAAGAGTTCGGCCAGGGCGCCATCGAAGGGGTGGCCGGGCCGGAAGCCGCGAACAACGCCTCGGCCGCGGGCACGCTCGTGCCGCTGCTCGCGCTGGGCCTGCCGGCCTCGGCCACCGCCGCCGTGCTGCTCGCCGCGTTCCAGCAGTTCGGACTGCAGGCCGGCCCGCTGCTCTTCGAACGTGAGCCGCGCTTCGTGTGGACGCTGCTCGCCAGTCTCTACGTGGGCAACGTCCTGCTGCTGGTGCTGAACCTGCCGCTCGTGCGCCTGTGGGTGCAGCTGCTGCGGATTCCCGCGCCGTGGCTCTACGGCGGCATCCTCGTCGTGGCGACCGTGGGCGCGTGGAGCGTGCACCGGGCGGCCGGCGACATCGTGGCGCTCGTCCTCATCGGCCTCGGCGGCTTCCTGCTGCGGCGACTCGCCTGTCCGCTCGCGCCGGTGATGATCGGCTTCATGCTCGGGCCGGCCGCCGACATGCACCTGCGCCGCGCGCTCGCTGTCGGCGACGGCGGCTGGTCGGCCCTCGTCACGCGGCCGCTCGCCGCGCTGCTCCTCGGCCTCTGCGCACTCCTGCTCGTTGCGCCGCCCTTCTGGCAGGCGTGGCGGCGGGACCGCGGCCCCGCCACCGGCGTCCAAAGGACAGGGCTACACTAGCCCGAGGGCCCGCGCCACCATGTCCACCGCGTCTTCGGCACCACTCATCGTCGCCATCACCGGCGCTACCGGCATCGTGTATGGCGTGCGCCTGCTCGAACGTCTGCACGAGGCCGGCGTGCCCTCACATCTCGTGATGAGCAAGTGGGCGATCCAGACGATGCTGCAGGAGACCGACTATACGGTCGAGGGTGTGAAGCGGCTGGCCACCACGGTGCACAGCCCCGACGACTTCGGCGCCTCGATTTCGAGCGGCAGCTTTCTCACGCGCGGCATGGTCGTGGCGCCGTGCAGCATGCGCACGCTGGCCGCCATCGCCACCGGCAATGCCACGACGCTCGTGCACCGGGCCGCCGACGTCGTGCTGAAGGAACGCCGCCGCCTCGTGCTGCTGCCGCGCGAGGCGCCGCTCAGCGACATCCATCTCGAGCACATGCTGCGCCTCTCCCGCATGGGCGTCGTGATGTTCCCGCCGGTGCCGGCCTTCTACCACCGGCCGGGCACGGTGGACGAGCTCGTGGACCACACGGTGATGCGTGTGCTCGACCAGTTCGACCTGCATCTCGACGCCACCGGCCGCTGGTCCGGCCGCACGGCGGCCCCGCTCGGCGCCCGCGGCTGACCGCGCCCCCCGCCCCTCACCGCCGTCGCCGCGCACCCGGACGGTGGTTTACACTCGCCGGATGCGTATCCGTCTGGCCCTCGCCGCTTCGTTCGCCACCGCCCTTG
>JBIKUN010000190.1:0-6709 GCA_044347565.1 Vicinamibacterales bacterium
CGGCGTAACCGCCGACGAGCGCCCGCACGCGCGCCACTTTCGGCCGGGCCCGATCGCGCGTGCTCTCGGTGACGAGCTTCAGTTCCGCCGTCTGCGCGCGGCCCATCCGTTCCATGAAGTCGGACTCGATGATGAGCACGACGTCCTCGTCGCGATCGAGCACGGCCTGTTCCGGATCCGCCGGGCCCGGCACGACCTTCACGCCGGTCTGCTGGCCGAGCCACTGCACGAACGCCGGCGCATGTTCGGCGCCGACGACCGGCAGCGTGAGTTCCTCGGCGCCGCGGGCGCTGCCGGCCGTGCTCGTGAGCACCGCACCGAGAAGCAGCGGCGACAGGAGCGCCGAGAATACGAGCGTCGCAAGCGATCGGCGATCGCGGATGCCGTCCACGATCTCCTTGCGGGCGACGGCGAGGAGCGCTCCCATCCACTTCATGCGGAGGCTCCGTGGTGGTGTTCGAGGCCGGCAAGCAGCACGAACGCGTCTTCGAGGTTGTCGCGGTCGGTCTGCGCGCGCAGATCGTCGGGCGTGCCGTCGGCCACGACGCGGCCATCGGCGATGACGACGATGCGGTCGCAGAGCGCCGACACTTCCTGCATGATGTGACTCGAGAACACCACGCAGCAGCCGTCATCGCGCAGCCCGCGGATCACGTCGCGCATGGCGCGGGTGCTCATCACGTCGAGCCCGTTGGTGGGTTCGTCGAGGATGACGTTGCGCGGCTGGTGCACGAGCGCGCGGGCGAGTGCCACTTTGGTGCGTTCGCCCTGCGAGAAGCCGGCCACGCGGCGGTCGGCGATGGCCTCGAGGCCGAGGCGCCTGAGGAGCCTGGCGGCGCGTTCCTTCGTGGCCCCGCGCGACAGGCCGTGGAGCTCGGCGAAGTACTCGATGTGCTCGCGGGCGGTGAGCCGCGGATACAGGCCGCGCGAGTCGGGCAACTGGCCCATCACGCGCTGCGCGCCCACCGGATCGGCGACAACGTCGACGTCGTCCACGCGGATCGTGCCGGCATCGGGCCGCATCAGCCCCGACAACATCCGCAGCGTGGTGGTCTTGCCGGCGCCGTTCGGGCCGAGCAGGCCGGTCACGGTGCCGTCCTTCGCGGTGAGGTGCACGCCGCGCACGGCCACGACCTCGCCGAATCGTTTCTGCAGACCGTCGATGGCGATCATGGCGCCTTCGGCCCCGGGGATGGCGCGGCCGCAGGCGGCGCCGCCGGCCCGGTGGGCGTGAGAAAGAAGGGCGGACGCGTGAGCACGCCCGTGCAGGCCGGGTCGAGCCCTGCCACGCTGGCCGTGCGCAGGAACGTGTCGACGATCGCCGGCACGCAGCCGCGGGTGAGCGTGATGTGGCCGGCGCCTGGCACGACGATGTGCGTCGAGTTCGAGAGGTGCGGCGCCACGTGCTCGCCCCAGGCGGGCGGCGTGACCGGGTCGTCCGCACCCGACAGGATGAGTACCGGTGTGGCCGACACAACCGGCGCGTAGTAGCCCTCGGGCACGTCGCCGCGCGGCCAGAAGCTGCAGGCCGAGTACTGCGCATCGAACATCGCGGCGCCGAGGAACCCGCCGGCGTCGGCGGTGACGCGGTCCTCCGGCGTGATGCGCGGGATGTCTTCGGCGCACACGACCGAGAGGTGCATGCCGATGGCCATGTCGCGCTTGTCGCCTTCGGGCGCGGAGGCGAAGGCCAGCGCCAGCAGCCCCTGGTAGTTCCCGGCCGAGGCGTCGGTGAGCACGCGCGGCAGCAGCGACGCCACTTCCGGCACGTAGAGCGCGCGGAAGACGACCAGGGCGACATCACGACGCGAGAGCGGCAGCGTGATGGGCAGGCCGGTGCGCGGATGGACGCCCGTCACCGTGGGACGCTCGGCCTCGAGGCGGGCGAAGAGCGCGCGGATGCCGGCACCGAGCGTGGGGAACGTGGCGGCGCAGGCAGCGTCGGCGGCGCAGTCGGCGACGAGCCGATCGAGCGCCCGCTGCGCGTCGCGCGCGGTCGTGAGCGGCAGGCGCATGTCCTGCGGCGCCACGCCGTCGAGCACCACGCTGCGTACCTGCGCCTCGTGCTGGCGCAGGTAGACGAGCGCCGCGCGGGTGCCGTACGAGCCGCCCCAGAGGTTGATCCGCTCGTAGCCGAGGAAACGGCGGACGTCGTCGAGGTCGTCCATCGCAATCGACGTCGTGTAGAGGCGCGGATCGGCGTCGAGGCCCGCCAGGCACGCGCGGAGCCGGGTGAGGGCGCGGTCGTCGTCGGTCACCACCTCGTCCATCTCCTCGAGGGAGGCATCGCAGCCGAGCCGGTTCGACTCGCCCGTGCCGCGCTGGTCCACGAACACCAGGTCGCGGTCGGTGCGGAAGCGGCGGAACATGCCCAGCCGCGCGCCGGCGAGTGTCGCGGCGCCGGCGCCGGGCCCGCCTTCGAGGATGAAGAGCGGATCGGGCGCGGCATCGCGGCGCAGGGCCGGTGCCACGACGACCTTGAGGGCGACGGTGCGCCCCTGGCCGGTGGCGCGATTCTCGGGCACGCTGAGCGTGCCGCAATAGGCGCCGGTGGGGCCTTCCTCGATCGCGCACTCGTGCAGCCGGTCGATGGCCGACGTGGCGGGCTGCGGGGCGCACGACGCGGCGGCCAGTGCCAGCAGTGCAGCCCAGAGTCGCGACGACATAGGCGTATTACATCATGCCAGCCATCCGCGCGTGCCCCAGCGTGATTGGTGACGTCGATCCGGTAGAGTACTGAGCAACAGTCGTGGTTTCTCTGCGCTCACGCTACCGGCTGGCGCTCGTTGCCGCCCTTATCGCGCTGCTCGGCCAGACGGCCGGCGCCGAGCCGCTCAGTCGCGCCGGCGCCCGGCTGAAAGACGACCTCACGGTCGTGCAGGCGTTCCGGCCGGCCTACCGCTTCTGGCAGCACATCTTCACCATTCCAGACGGTCGCATCGCGTTCGGCAGCGAACAGGACGGCCGGCTGCTGGCGACGTTCCCGACGAGAGGCGACTGGGGGCGCGACGCCCTCTACGTCGACACCACGCTCGCCGCCACGCTGAACGGTGTCGTGTGGCCGCCCCGGCCCGACGACCGCCGCGATCTGGTGGTGCGCCTGCTCACACCGGCCACCGGCCCGCTGCTGCACAACCCGACGCGCGGCCTCTTCCTGCTGCCCAACATCCCGAAGTACGCGCCGTTCCTCGACGAATGGAGCCGCATCTACGAACGCTTCGGCGTGCCGGCCGAGATCGGGCTCTCGCAGGCCATCCTCGAATCGGGGCTGAGCGGCGTGGCGAAGTCGCGGGCGAGCGCGCTCGGACTCTGCCAGTGGCTGCGCCGCAACTGGCAGACGCTCGACCGCCTGTCGCCGGCCGTCATCGAAGCCTTCAACCAGACCACGCAGGCGCCCTACTGCGCCGCCTACCTGTCAATTCTCGGCACGATGTACGGCAGCTTCATCCCGGCGCTCTCGGAGCACCACTCGGGCGGCGTGAACGTGGGCCGCGCGCTCATCAACGGCGAGCGCCTCGGCGGCGCCACCGTGGCCGAGCAGTACTTCCGCGGCTCGCAGTTCGCGCGCGACCTGCGCCAGGTGGACCTGCGGGGGTATCGCGACCTCTACCGCACCTACGGCATCCGCTCGTTCCGCTACGCCGAGATGGTCTTCGGCAACACCCTCACCGTGCGGCAGTTGCGCGCGACGGTGCCGCAGGAGCGCATCTTCGCGATGCGCACGGCTCGCGCCGTGGCGGCAGGCGAGATCACGAAACGTACGAGCCTCACCGCCGGCGAGGTGCAACGCTTCAACCCGGCGCTCACGCGCGCCGTGCCGGCCGGCGCCACGATCTACCTGCCGGTGCGCGTGCCCGAGTTCGGCGCCGACGTCACCTTCTGGCAGCGCGAGCCGGCGCCGGCGTTCACGGCCGCCCTCGACGACTTCCTGCAGCTCGAGCCCGGCGTGCAGCGCTGGCACGACGCTTCGTTCGAATCCGTGCTGCAGGGCTACCGCCGTCGCTTCGAGGCCACCGGCACCGAAGAAGGCGATGTCATGGCCAGCGTGCTCGCCTACGTGATCGGCGACCTGCGCACGAGCCGGCGCGCCGCGATTCTCGAAGAATTCAGGTCCAGCGGCCAGATCCTGCAGCTCTTCCGGCAGGGCACGGCCGAACTCGGCCACCTCCTCACCGGCAGCAGCCGGTAACGCCGGGCGCTCAGTCGCCGGTCGTGCGCGCGAGCGGCGGCACGGGCGTATCGGGCGTCAGCGGCGGACGCTTCGTGTGCCATTCCGACGCCTGCTCGAACGCACGCGCCAGCGCCAGCACGCGTCCTTCGGCAAAGCGCGGCCCGGCGATCATGAGGCCCACCGGCAGCCCGGCCGCCGTGAACCCGCACGGCACCGAGATCGCCGGGATGCCGTAGATGTTGAACTGCCCGGTGTTCTCGAGCTCGGGATTCCGCGGCACGTCGGTTTCTTCGCGCTGCAGCGCGGCCTCGACCGTGCGCGGCGTGTGCCGGCGTGTGGGCAGCACCACCACGTCCACGTCGCGGAAGGCATCGTCGATGGTGCGCCGCATCAGGTCGAGCGCCCAGCGGCCGCGCACGTATTCAGCGGCCTTCGCACTGGCGCCGTTCTGCAGGTTGCGCCGCGTCGGAATCTGGTAGCGACCCGACATCTTCCCGTAGAGCGCCTCGTGGTAGGCGAACATCTCGCCGTTGAGGTTGATGTCGCTCGTCGACGGCAGCACCACGTCGCGCACGCTCGCGGTGAGCGACGCCACGGTCGTGAGCGCGGCGGCGAACGCGGTGGCGACGTCAGTGTCGAGGTGGTCGAAGAACGGCACGCGCGCCACGCCCACGCGCAGACCCTTCACGGGCGCGGCGGCGGCGGCCACGTAGTTCTCCTGCGGATGTTCGACGCTCGCGATGTCGAGGCGATCGTAGCCGGCGAGCGCCTGCAGCATGAGCGCGGCGTCGGATACCGTGCGGGTGAGCGGCCCGCAGTGATCGAGTGAGACGACGAGCGGGATGATGCCGCGGATCGACACGAGGCCGTAAGTGGGCTTCAGGCCGACCACGCCGCAGTACGACGCCGGCGTGCGTATCGAGCCGCCCGTGTCGGTGCCGAGCGCACCGTAGCAGAGCGCCGCCGCCACGGCCGCGGCCGAGCCGCCCGACGAGCCGCCGGGATTCCTGTCGAGCGCCCAGGGATTGCGCACCGGTCCGTAGTAGCTCGTGGCCGATGTGCCGCCGTTGGCGAACTCGTGCAGATTGAGCTTCCCGAGCACGACGGCGCCGGCCGCGGTGAGCCGCCGCACGACCTCGGCGTCTTCGGCGGGCACGCGGTCGTCGTAGACGCTGCTCGCGGCGGTCGTGCGCACGCCGGCGGTGTCGATGTTGTCCTTGAGCGCGATCGGCACGCCGTGCAGCGGACCACGCGTGGCACTGGCCGGCAGCGCGTCGAGCGCCTTCGCCCGCGCCAGCGCTGTCTCGCCCGTCACCGTGATGAACGCGTTCAGCTTTGGATCGTAGGTGCGGATGCGGTCGAGACACGCGGTCACGAGGTCCGTGGACGACACGACGCGCGAGCGCACCAGATCCGCTGCCTCGGTGAGCGAGAGCCAGGCAAGATCCGCGGGCGCTGCCGGCCGCGCGGGCTGCCGCGCCGGCACGCGGCCGCGACCAGGCGCCGCGATGACACCAGCGCCCAGCGTGGAGACGAAGTCACGACGTGTGAAGGTCGACATCGCTGCACACGTTACAACGCTTTCGCAGCGTCCCGATCGCCACCGTGGGCGATCGCGGGCTGCATCGTCCGCCGACGCACCACGTCAGATCTGCACGGCGCGTGCGTGCCTCTGGGCCGCAACGATTTCGAAGTCGCCTGTCTCATAACTGAAATCCGGCGCCGCGGCGCGGCCGACCGTGGCCGTGAGCACGATCCGCACATCTCGCTGATGTCATGAGGGTTATCTGATCGCAACGACGGCGGAAACCCGCTGGCCCACTTCTCGCAATCCAGGTGGGCATGTCGCCGTCGAAGCGCAGGAACCAAGTGCCGAGGTCAGAGTGGCCTGATGCGTGGTTCGCCGCACCGCGGGTTCCCTTCCCCTCCCGCGCTGCTCACCTCCCCCGGGCTTCGACCATTCACGTCCAGATCTCAGTCGCCCCCCGGTTGCGGGGGCAGTGGTGATGCCTGTGGGGACTTCAGTGTTTGCTTCGTTCGCGCGTCACGGCCGTCGGGCCATGTGGCACGCTGGTCAGTGGGTCGCACGCGCGGTCGTCGCCGCGCTGGTCGTGAGCGCCGCGTCGGTCGCATCTGCGCAGACGTCGGTGGTGACGGCAACATGGGATGCCAACACCGACGGACAGACGTCGGGATACGTGGTCTATTACGGGACGTCGACTGGCGCCTACCAGTGGAGCTACGACGCCGGTAATCAGACGAGTGCGCAACTCACCCTCACCCGCGGGGCGACGTACTACTTCTCGGTGCGCGGCTACAACTCGTCGGCGCAGCTCGGGCCGGGGTCGACTGAAGCGACGATCGCCATCGCCGCCACGGTGACCGCGCCGACGGCCACCATCACCGCGAGCCTGCAGAATGCGTCGACGGCCCTGGTCTCCTGGCAGACCACCAACGCCGCCAGCGCCACGCTCAACGGCGTCGCCGTGGCAGCCAGCGGTTCGACCACATTCCCGGTGAACGCAACGACGACCTTCA
>JBIKUN010000066.1:0-22944 GCA_044347565.1 Vicinamibacterales bacterium
GTCCGCATCGGCGGCGACAACCTGCTCGACAGCCGCTACAACTTCACGCAGGGCATCGGCAACACCCAGGAGCGCGAGCGCTCCTTCGTGCTCGGCCGCACGTTCAGCCTGTCGGTCGGCGTCAATGTCTTCTAAGCCCGCACGTCAGAGGAGCGCACAGAGCATCATGGTTCACGTATCACGCATCCTGAAGGGCCTGGCGGCCGGCGCGGCGCTGGCCGCGGCCGTCGCCGCGACCGTGCCGCTGGCCGCGCAGCTGCAGCCGCCGGTGTCGGTGCCCGGTATCGACCGTCCGGTCGTCGTCGTCACCGGCGAAATCAATGGCACGATGAACTGGACGAACAACTTCGTCTACGTGCTCCGCGGCGCCGTCTTCGTCAACGAGGGCGCGACGCTCAACATCCAGGCCGGCACGCTCATCGCCGGCGAGGCCGGCAGCGTCGGCACGCTCATCGTGCTGCGCGGCGGTCGTCTCAATGCCAACGGCACGCGCACCCAGCCGATCGTCTTCACGAGCGACCAGCCGGTCGGACAGCGCGCGCGCGGCGACTGGGGCGGCATCATCCTGAACGGCAGGGCGCCGCTCAACATCCCGGGCGGCGAAGGCGTCGGAGAGGCCCAGACCGGCATCTACGGGGGCGACAATCCGAACGACAGCAGCGGCACGATGCGTTACGTGCGCCTCGAGTTCGCCGGCACCGAGTTCAGCCCCGACAACGAACTGAACGGCATCGCCTTCCAGGGCGTGGGCCGCGGCGGATCCTACGAGTACATCCAGGTGCACATGAACCGCGACGACGCCTTCGAGTGGTTCGGCGGCACGGCCGACATCAAGTACGCGATTGCGTCGAACGCCGGTGACGACAGCTTCGACTGGACCTTCGGCTGGATCGGCCGGGCACAGTTCCTCGCCGTGCACCAGCGCAGCGACGACGGCGACTGGGCGCTCGAAGCGGACAACAACGAATTCAACAACAACCTGTTGCCGAGGGCGAATCCACAGATCTACAACTGGACCAGCTGCGGCGATCCCGGAGCCGAGGAGGGCGTGGAGGCGTTTCGTGCCGTGCTGTTCCGCCGTGGGACGGCCGTGACCTTCCGGAATTTTCTGATTCTGGGCTCACGCACACTCGGTCTGCAGATCGACGGCGCGGCGACACTCGACCAGGTGAACAATGGCACGACGCAGATCGGGTCGGGTGTCGTGTTCGGGTCGGCCACTCCGTTCCATGCGGCCACGCTGCCGTTCGTGAACAGCGGCCGCTTCCCGAATGTCCGGAGTGGCGTGGACCCGGGTGTGGCCGGCTGCTTTCAGCACGACTCTCCCAACTTCCAGCCGACGTCGGTGGCGACGTTGGCCGGCGGACAGCTGGCGCCGATCCAGCCGCCGAACGACGGTTTCTTCGAGCCCGTGACCTTCATCGGCGCGGTGCCGCCGGCCCCGGCAGACAACTGGTTGACCGGCTGGACCTCGTTCCCGCAGCGCTAGTGTTCGCGCTCGACTCCCCGGCCGATAGCCGGGGCTGCACCGGAGAGGGGACCGGGCATACCGGTTCCCTCTCCGTAGTAAGGTCTCTCTGGATGTCCTTCCGCATTGCCCTGCTCGCCGGCTCGGTTCTTGTTGCCGCGTGTTCGTCCCCGAAGACTCCCCTCGCTGACACACGCGACTCGCCGGCGGCCGTGGCTCAGGCCGTGATCGACGCCGTGTCGGCCGGCAACGGCGCCGCGCTGGCCTCCCTGGCGCTCTCGGAGCAGGAGTTTCGCGAGCATATCTGGCCCGAGCTGCCTGCTGCCCGTCCCGAGCGCAATCTGCCGTTCTCGTATGTGTGGGGCGACCTGCACCAGAAGAGCGACACCAACCTGGCGGCGACACTGACGAAGTATCGCGGGCAACGCCTGACGCTGGTCGAAGTGCGGCACGGCGAGGTCACGCGGTATAAGAGCTACACCGTGCATCGTGACAGCGTGTTCGTCGTGCGTACCGCCGACGGCGCCAGCGTAGACGTGCGGCTGTGCGGGTCGATGGTCGAGCAGGCTGGCCGGTGGAAGGTGTTCAGCTACGTCGTGAACGACTAGCGAGAACGGGGGACCGGGC
Source organism: Vicinamibacterales bacterium (assembly GCA_044347565.1). Lineage (GTDB taxonomy): Bacteria > Acidobacteriota > Vicinamibacteria > Vicinamibacterales > UBA2999 > CADEFD01. The sequence goes on from JBIKUN010000066.1 coordinate 2,096, forward strand.
CCGCGGCATTCCCGCTCGGTCAGAAGAACAGCTGGAGCTGCACGCGGGCCTGCTGCGTAACGGGCCCGCTTCCGGGTTCCGTGACGCGCACATAGTCGCCCTGCACCTTGAGGTCGTGCCCGTGGAGGTAGTAGCTCACGCCGGCGCCCGTTTCGCGAGCGCGCGTGAACGTGGGGTCGGTGCCGCGAGCCGGCATGAGGTGACTGACGCGCCCGGTGACTTCCCAGCGCGCGCCGACCATCAGTCCGCCCTGGAGATAGGCGCCCCAGCCCGAGCGTGAGGCCGGCAGCGCGGTGCCGGTGGGGCTGACGGGCGCGGGGCCGGCGGCCTCGCGATACATCACTTCCGAGGTCAGGGACCAGCCACGCCACTTGAACGCGAGGTCGGCGGCGGCGTGCCGGTAGTCCACATCGCCGTCGGGGAAGGGCAGGCCGATCGTGCTCCGCGGACGATTGGTGTTCTGGTTGTAGCCGGCGTTCACGCCGAGGGCCAGGCGCGCCCGGTTCAGGCGCTGGACGTCGGCTTCCACGTAGTCGTCGAACGGACCGAGCGGCCAGGCTTCGAGCCGGGCAGTGTAGAGCAGGCCCGCGGCGCGTCCGAGCCGGTTCCGGCCCTCGCCCCCGAACAGGCCCACCGCGTAGCCCAGCTTGCCGACGCCGAGCAGATCCTTCGAGAAGACCTGGATGCCCACATCGCGGTCGAGATTGAGCTCGCTGACGACGATCGACCGGTCCACCATCTGCAACGCCGACGACGACACCACCCGCTGCCGTGAGAAGGGCACCTTCATCTGGCCCACGCGCACGTTGAGGTCGCGCCGGCTCGACCAGGTGACGTAGGCGTCGCGGAGCGGCAGACGCAGGTCCGCCTCGTTGTCGAGATTCGCGAAGGACAACTGCACGTAGTAGGTCAAGGTCGGGCCGGCCGCGTTGCCGGACACCACCAGACGGGCTCGCCGCACCAGCACTTCGGACGTGGCGGGCAGGGCGTCGGGCGCCGTATCCGCCGCCGTGGCGCGCGTCTGGATGCGGGCGCGAATGGTCATGCTGGCGCGGTCGTCGGCCGAGCGTATCGTGATGCCGCGGCCGAGTCCGGCCTCTACGGTTGGCGGCGTGGGCATGGCTTGGGCCCGTGCCCCCGTCGTGAACGAGAGCACGCAGAGGGCCGCGAGGCACGCCGCCGATCGGGGCGCGAAGAGCGGGATGTTCAGCACGACAGCCAACAGCCGCGATTGTATCCGCCGGGCGTCGACAGCGTGCGAAGGCGGCGTCACGGCGGCCCGGCCGCGGTCACCGTGTCGTCACGCCTTGTATGGCCTGATATGTTTGTCGACTGGAAGTGGCGGCGTCGCGCGCCGTTCTCTCGGGATTACCTGTATGGCGATGCGCGTCGGCATCAATGGCTTCGGCCGCATGGGGCGGCTTGCGCTCCGCGCCGGATGGGGCCGTCCCGATCTGGAGTTCGTGCACATCAACGAGGTCGCCGGCGGCGTCGAGGCGGCAGCCCATCTGCTGACCTTCGACTCGATTCACGGCCGGTGGTCCCGGCCGGTCACCGCCAGCGGTGCCGAACGGCAAGCTGAGTGGTCTGGCGGTGCGGGTGCCGCTGCTGAATGCCTCGCTCACCGACTGTCTGTTCGAGGTGCAGCGCCCGACGACGGTGGACGAAGTGAATACGGCCTTCGAGGATGCCGCGGCCGGCCCCCTGGCCGGCATTCTGGGCTACGAGATGCGGCCGCTCGTCTCGGTGGACTTCAAGGACGATCCGCGCTCGGCGATCGTGGACGCGCTCTCGACGATGGTGGTCGACGGCACCTGCGTGAAGGTGCTCGCCTGGTACGACAACGAGATCGGCTGCGTGCACCGCATGGTCGAGCTCGCGCAGAAAGTGGGCGCCCATTCGTGACCGCCGCCTACTGGGCGTTCACGCTCACCGACGGCGCGCTGCGGATGCTCGTGCTGCTGCACTTCAACGCGCTCGGCTACACGCCGGTGCAGCTGGCGTTCCTGTTCCTGCTCTACGAGTGCTTCGGCATCGTCACGAACCTGGTCGGCAGCTGGGTGGCCTCGCGCACGGGCGTGCGCTTCACGCTGGTGCTGGGTCTGCTGCTGCAGGTGGTGGCGCTGGCGCTGCTCACCGGCTCCAAGAACGCGCTCAACGGGGCCTGGCCCTCACGAGCGCGCTCGGGCTGGGGCTCGCGGTGGTGACCGCCCTCATCCCGCTCGGGCTGCGCTGGCAGTGGCCGGCGGCGCCCACCATGCTCGTGGGGCTCGGCCTCTTCGGCGTCGTGTTCGCGCTGAACTCCGCCGTGCACTCGTACCTCGTGCTGGCGTATTCGGATGCCGACCGGGTGTCGTTGAGCGTCGGCTTCTACTACATGGCGAATGCCTGCGGCCGTCTCGCCGGCACCCTGCTCTCGGGGCTGCTGTACCAGCAGGCCGGCGTCACGGCCGCGTTGTGGGGCGCGGTGGCGCTCGCGGCCGTTGCCGGCACGGTGGCGCTCGCGTTGCCGCCAGTCAGCAGCGGCGGGGAGTCGTGGGCGAGCGTACGGGGCGACGAATGACGACGGCGGCGCCGGAGACACTTGTAACGTAGGTATAGCGTCGGCCTTCGGCACACTCAGCCGGCCCCGGCACTGACGGGCCGGGGCCGAGGTCGCGAGGACATCCACGCGCTCGCCACGTCGCTCGACGACGTGATGGACGCCATCGACGCCGCCGCGGGTGTCGTGCGCCGCTACCGCATCCGCACTATGCCGTACGGCGTCCGTGAACTCGCCTCGCTCATCTGGCGCTCGGCCATGCAGGCCGCCGCACGGCGCCCTTGCGGGTCGATTCGCACTTCCGCCGCCTGCAACTCGTCTCGGCGGCGCTCGTCTCGCTCGGCCACGGGGCCAACGACGCCCAGAAGACGAGGAGTATCATCGCCAGCGCGCTCTTCGCCGGCGGCATCAGGTAAGCGCGGGCCGGGGCGCCACCGGCAGCCGCACGGTGAACGCCGCGCCGCCGAGCGCGCGGTTCTCGACCGTGACCGCGCCGCCGTGCAGGTCCGCCAGGTGCTTCACGATGGCGAGGCCGAGGCCCGTGCCACCCGGCCGGCCGCGCGACTTGTCCACGCGGTAGAAGCGCTCGAAGACGCGGCTCACGTCCTCGGGTGGAATGCCGGGTCCGTTGTCCGACACGGTGATGACGAGCGTGACGGCGCCGGCCGCCGCCGCGATCGTGACCTCGCCGCCTGCCTGCGTGTAGTTGATGGCGTTCTCCACCAGGTTGCGCACGATGTCGTGCACCTTGGCGGCATCGACGACGAGCCCCTTCGTGTCGGGGCCGGCACTGGTCGTGACGCGCAGATCTTTGGCGGCGGCGGCCGCCGCCATGTCTTCGACAATGCCCTGCACGAGCGCGCCGATGTCGGCCGGCGCCGTCTCGAGCGCCTCCTTGCCGGCGTCGAGCATCGCCAGGCGCAGCAGATCCTTCACGAGCCGCTCCATACGCGTGGCGTGCCGCTGGATGATCTCGAGGAACTTCCGGCGTGCCTCCGGATCCTCCGAGTCGTCGACGAGCGCTTCGGCGTAGCCGCGGATGGCGGTGAGCGGCGTGCGCAGTTCGTGCGAGACGTTGGCGACGAAATCGCGGCGGATCTGATCGGCGCGCTTGAGGTCGGTGACGTCGTGCAGCACGACCACCACGCCGCGGCCCGTGCCGGCGACCGGCGCGAGACGCGCCACGAGCTCGCGCGACGCGTCACGGGTGGTCGAGAACTCGAAGGTCTGCGGCGCGCCGCCCGTGAGCAGCCGGCCCACGTGCTCGACGACGCCGGGATGGCGCAGCGCTTCCACGTAGGGGCGCCCCACGGCGTCGCTGTCGATGCGCAGCATGAGCCGCGCCGCCTCGTTCACGAGCTGCAGGCGCCCGCCCTCGTCCACGACGAGCACACCTTCCACCATGCTGCCGAGAATGGCCTGCATGCGGGCGCGATCGCGTGCGAGCGAGACGATGCGGCGTTCCTGTTCGTGCACGGCGGCGTCGAGCGCCCGTGCCGCCATCCCGAGGTCGTCATCGCCGTAGTCGGGGCCGGGACGGCTGAGATCGCCGAGGGCGTAGCGGCGGCCGATGTCCACGATGGCCTGCGCGCGCTCGTGCGACCGCGCGGCGAATGCGGAGGCGGTGATGAAGGCGGCGATGACGGCCAGGCCGGCGCCGAGCGCCACGGCCACGCCGGGACTCGTCACGGCGCCCCCGCCGAGCACGAGCCAGACGAAGGCGAGGGCGACCAGGGCGACGCCGGCGGCGGCGACGAAGATCGGGAACCGCGTGTCGGATTGCACGGCGCGCCTAGGAGCGGCTGACGGTCGGTGCGGGGGGGACCACGACCGGCGCCGGTTCGAGCAGCTTGTAGCCGAACTGCTTGACGGTGACGAGCGCGTCGACCAGGAACGGCAGCTTCTCGCGCAGGCGCCGCACGTGCACGTCCACGGTGCGGGTACCGCCGGTGTACGAGTAGTCCCACACGTCCGAGAGCAGCAGGTCGCGCGAGAGCACGCGGCCGCGATGGGTCATCAGGTACTGCAGCAGCAGGAACTCCTTGGCCGTCAGGCGCGTTTCCTGGCCGTCCACGCTGACGACGTGCCGATCGAGGTCGATGGCGAGTGGCCCGTAGGTGAGCGGCTCGGCGGCGGGGACGACTCGCTCGAGCCGCCGCAGCAGCGCGCGCACGCGGGCCACCAGTTCCTTCGGGCTGAAGGGCTTCGTGATGTAGTCGTCGGCTCCGAGCTCGAGTCCGGCGATGCGATCGGCTTCGGCCGCTCTGGCCGTGAGCATGATGATCGGCACGGCTGCCGTGGCGCGGTCGGCGCGCAGCGCCCGGCACACCGTGAGGCCGTCGAGGCCGGGCAGCATCAGATCGAGCACCACGAGATCGGCCGGTGTCTCGCGCAGGCGCGGCACGACCTCGCGGCCCGAGTCCGCCACGTCCACCGTGAACCCGTCCCTTTCGAGGTAGTGGCGGACGAGGCCCGAGATGTCAGGGTCGTCTTCGGCCACGAGGATGCGCGGCATATCGCCTGAGTATAGCGCCCGGGTGTGACAGCAGCCGCACACGGCACGAGGCCAGCCCGCAGGCTGACCTCGCGACGTCGTGAAGTGATGAACTGGCGATTACGGCCGTGGATGCGCCTTGGGGCCGGTCAGTCACGGCCGTCGCGGCGGATGCCCGCCACCGTCCAGCCCGTGGCCTGGCGGCGAAAGTGCCCGATCACGGAGCGGCGCCAGCCCGGGTAGGTCTGATGGCGCGTGTGCACGGCGGCTTCGACGAAGTCGCCGGCGAGCACCGCCGCCGGCGCCCGGGCGCGCGTGGCCGTGACCGACATCGGCGAGCCGACCGGCGTCGAGCGTCCGGTGGCGTTGTCGAACGCCGCCCAGACGATCTCGTAGCCCTCGGGCGGGGCGGCCCGGCGGGTGTCGACCGCGACGTTCGTGAAGGTGAGCGTGCCGGCGGCGTCGAGCGCGAAGTCGGCGAGCGGGTTCACGCCGGTCAGCCACTGCAGGCCGATCTTGTCGCGGCGGGCGATGATGACGTCGGCCAGGTAGTTCGCGGCGCCGCGTTCCGAGTACTCCGCCGTGTCCACGACGGCGCGGATCGCCTCGTCGGGTACCGCCATGATGCGGCGCGCCGCCCAGAAAAGATCATCGGGGCGGGCGTTGTCGAAGGCCACGTTCGGGTACTCGGGCTTCCAGCGTTCGGGCCAGAAGTACGCGGCTTCGACGCGGCCCACGGCAGGAAACGCCGGATACTGCACCTTGATCCACGGCCGCACCCAGAAACCGAACGACAGCATCGTCAGCAGCGTCGGCCGCGCCTCCCGGATGTACTCGTTACCGGCGCGCGGCTTCTGCGCCGCCATGCTGGCGCTGCCGAGCGTGGAGCCGAAGTCGATGAGGTGATGCCGCACCAGGCGCCGCCCGCCTTCGACCTCGATGACCGTGTCGAGGGAGTTGATCGAGCGCGAGTCGGCGTGATTGAGCCAGGCGGCGAACGCCCGCAGGCCGCGCAGTTCGCGCCGGTGTTCGTGCGGGAAGATGTCGTTCGGATCGTCGGGGCGCGTGCCGAAGTACTTGAACGGGCCCACCGGCGTGCCCGGCAGGGCGCGGCTGGCGATGACGCGGAAGCGGCCGTCGGCGCGCCGAGCGCCCCTGGCGAGGAAGGCGTCGACGACGGCCCGGGTCAGCGGACGGCGCTCACCGAGCGTGTCCCGATACGTGGCCCGCTCACCGACGACGAGCTGCGCCGGGTCGAGCACCGCGAGGTAGTTCTCGGGCACGTGGTAGCCGAGTGCCCAGAACAGCTTGGTCGAGATCACCTCGGCTCCGGTGGCCATCTCGGGATTCGACGGCGGATCGAACTTGATGAACCAGAGCGTGTTGGCGCGGTCGCGCACGGTGAAGCCCGGCGTGATGCCGTCGCTCCTGCCCGAGACGACCGTCCACGGGCCCTCGGCGGGCGGTCCCGACGAGTTCGGGCCGCGCACGTATTCGTCCACGGTGAGCGCGCGGCGTCCCAGGCGGTTCGTGAACCAGCTCGAGTCGGGCACTTCGTCGATCGTGTTCACGTTCACGGCGCGCTGGTTGGTGTGGTCGCCGGGCTTCAGGAACGTGTTCTCGACGAAGTCGTACGGATCGCTGATCTCGCGCTCGTGCACGTCGCGCGCGTTCCGCGTCTCCGGATCGACGAGCAGCGGATCGTCGGGATAGTAGGTGGGCGTGGCGCTCCGCCCGAGCGCGCTGAGCGCGACGCAGAGGCCGGCGGCGGCCGCGAGGTGACGGCGGCGCGTGGTCATCGGCGGCGGAACACCGGCCCGAGGGCCGTCCAGATGCGCGGACCTTCGCGGCCGCCGGCCACGTCGATGCGCAGGAACACGCGGCGGTTGGTGTTGAAGCGGACGCCCATGCCCCACGACGACTTGAGGCGCGCGCCGACGAGCGACCGCCACGTCGGCCCGACGTCGGCGGCATCGACGAAGAGCGCCAGATCGAGGGCCGAGAACGCTTCCCAGCGGTACTCGGCGTTGAGGGTCACGGCGGCGGCGTCGCGGAAGCGGAATTCGCGATAGCCGCGCAGCGAGTCGGCGCCGCCCACCGTGGGCATCAGGAAGAAGGGCACGTGGCTCTCGCCGACCGGATCGATGCGCGAGGCGGCGGCGTGCAGGGCGATCCCGCGCTTCTTGTCGAAGATCGGGATGACATGCATGGCGGTCACGTCGATCCGGTTGAAGTCGACGTTGCTCGGGCCGCGGTCGCGGAACCTGCCCACGGCCAGGTTGTAGAGGCCGCCGCCGCGCGTGTTGCCCGGCTCGTCGCGGGTATCGATGCCCAGCCCGGCTTCCGCGTAGGCGAGCGATTGGACGTCGTCGAGGCCGGGCGCCGCCGCGCCCGTGAAGCGTTCCTCGAGCGACGGAAACCGCGGATCGGTGCCGGGCGAGACGTCGAGCCGATGGAGGCCGGCGCGGCCGCGCATCACGAACCACCCGGCCCGGCGGGCCATCACCTGGCCGAACGTGTCGCGTCCGGTGAGCCCGAAACTCACGCGGTCGGTGTCGCGCGTGCCGGAGCCGAGTCCGAAGAAGTCTTCCTGCGTGTAGTCGTACCAGCGCGTGCCGGCCTGGAATTCGAGCGGCAGGCCGCCCACGCGTGGTGCCGAGGCCGTGACCTGCCACTCCGTGTAGGCGCGAAACGTGATGGCGGCGGAGGTGTCGAACACCAGCCGGCCGGCCAGCGGCCGGCGCCGGTAGCCGAGCCCGACGCCCGCGCCGCTGCCGCGCGCGATGCTGCCGACGGAAGGGTAGAAGCCCTGCGGCGGATTGAGCCGCGCGAGCACGCGCTTCTCCTCGACGAAGATGAGGGCGCGCTCGATCAGACCATGCGTCTCGATGGTGAGGTGCTGTTCGCGGGCGGTGCGCGCGGCCTCGAGCGCTTCGGCGCGCGTGGCCGGCGGTGGCGCGGCGGGAGCCTGAGCCTGAGCGCGGACATGCACCGCACTCAACACGCACACGGCCAGTCCGACGAACGCGCGTGTCATGACCCGCCGATGATACTGCGAGGGTGCGACGGGGGGGGGCAGCGAGGGCCGTGCCACCGGTGACACCCGCCGCGCCCGTCCGGCATCTCACCGCCATGCTTCGCGCCCTCGCTCTTGTGCTCGTTCTCTCGGGGCCCGGCGTCTCGGCCGCGCTGGCCCAGGCGCCGGTTGCGCTCGATGCCGTTGGACCACAGCCGGGCACCGTCGTGCCGGCTTTCACGCTGGTCGATCAGACCGGGGCCACACGCAGTCTCGCGTCCATCATGGGGCGCCGCGGTGCGATGCTGGTCTTCAGCCGTTCCGCCGACTGGTGACCGTACTGCCGCACGCAGCTCGTGGAGCTGCAACGCCAGACGGTCACGCTCGCGGCCCAGGGACTGGGGCTGGCGGTCATCACCTATGACCCGCCGGCCACGCTCGCGCGTTTCGCGAAGGAACGCGGCCTGACATACCCGCTGCTGTCGGATACGGGTTCGGCGATCATCCGTCGCTACGGGCTGCTGAACCCGGAGTATCCCGAGGGCAGCCGGGCGCACGGTGTACCGTATCCTGGCACGTTCATCCTCGATCCCGCCGGCCGCGTCGTGGCCCGCTACTTCGAGGCGGCGTATCAGGAGCGCAACACCGTGGCCAGCATCCTCACGCGCCAGGGCGGCGCCGCGGGCGGTCCCGGGGTCACCGCGAGCACCGCGCACCTCACGGTGCAGGCGGCGGCAAGCGATCAGGTGCTGGCACCGGGCAGCCGGCTGTCGCTTGCCATCCAGGTGACGCCGCAGCGCGCCATGCACGTCTACGCCCCCGGGAAACACACCTACCAGGTGGTCACGTTCCGGCCGGCGGCGCAGCCCTGGCTCAAGAGCCATCCGCTTTCGTATCCGGCATCCGAGACCTACTACTTCGCGCCGCTCGACGAGCGCGTCGAGACCTACCAGACGCCCTTCACCCTCGTGCAGGACCTGACCATCCTGGCGACGCCCGAGGTGCAGAAGCTGCTGGCCGGCCAGACGTCGCTCACCATCCGCGGCACGCTCGACTATCAGGCCTGCGACGACAAGGTCTGCTACGCCCCGGCGTCGATACCGCTGAGCTTTACCTTCGACCTCACGCCGCTCCTGCGTCCCTAGCCGCTCCCCGGGCCGCCGTCGGGCCCGGCGCCCGCGTGTTCTCGCGTAATATACCCGCACGTCGTGAGCTTGATGCCGATCGTCGTCGTGGGGCACGTGGACCACGGCAAGAGCACCGTGGTGGGGCGCTTGCTGGCGGACACCGGCTCGTTGCCCGACGGCAAACTGGACCAGGTGCGGGAGCTGTGCCGCCGGACCTCGAAGCCGTTCGAGTACGCCTTCCTGCTCGACGCGTTGCGTGACGAGCGCGATCAGGGGATTACGATCGACGCGGCGCGCGTGTTCTTCAAGAGCGCGCTGCGCCACTACGTTGTGCTCGACGCCCCCGGACACGTCGAGTTCCTCCGCAACATGGTCACCGGCGCCGCCCGCGCCGATGCCGCCCTGCTCGTCGTGGACGCGCGGGAAGGCGTGCGCGAGAACTCCCGCCGCCACGCCACGATGCTGGCGATGCTCGGCGTGTCGCACGTGGCGGTCGTCGTCAACAAGATGGACCTCGTCGGCTGGTCCGAGGCCGCCTTCACGGCCGTGGCCGATGAGATGCGGGCCTTCCTCGGCCGCCTCGACGTCGTGCCCGACGCCATCGTGCCGGTGTCGGGGTTCGAGGGCGTGAACCTCGTCACGCGCGGGCCCGAGCTGCCGTGGTACACGGGGCCAGCCGTGCTCGAGGTGCTCGACGGCTTCGCCGCCGCCACGCCGCCCGCCGACGCGCCGTTCCGGATGCCCGTGCAGGACGTGTATCGCTTCACGCGATTCGGCGACGACCGCCGCATCGTGGCCGGCGCGATCGAGAGCGGCACGATCGGCGTCGGCGATGCCGTGGTCTTCTATCCCTCGGGCAAGCGGTCGCGCGTCGCCTCGGTCGAGGCCTTCCACGCGGCGCCGCGCACGTCGGCCTCGGCCGGCGAGGCCACCGGCTTCACCCTCGACGAGCAAATCTACACGACGCGCGGCGAGATGGCCGCGCGGGTGGGCGAGCCGGCGCCGCACGTCTCGTCGCGCCTGCGGGCCAGCGTCTTCTGGCTCGGCCGCGCGCCGCTCGTGCCCGGCCGCGACTACCACCTGCGCCTCGGCACGGCGCGCGTGCCGATGCGCGTCGAGCACATCGAGCAGGTCATCGACGCCTCGACGCTCACGGCGGGGCCCGGCACCGAGGTGGCACGCAACGACGTGGCCGACTGCGTGCTGAAGCTCGACCGCGCGGTCGCCTTCGACCTGCACGCCGAACGCGCCGACACCGGCCGCTTCGTCATCGTCGACGACTTCGAGATCCGCGGCGGCGGCATCGTGCGCGAGGCTCTCGCCGACGGCGACGAGGCGGCCCGCGACAAGGTGCTGCTGCGCAATCGCAAGTGGGAACACAGCCGCATCGCGCCCGACCAGCGCGCGGCACGCTTCGGGCAGCGCCCGGCCGTCGTCGTCGTGACCGGGCCTCGCGAGATGGACCGCAAGGGCCTGGCGAAACACCTGGAAACGCGGCTCTTCGACGCCGGCCGCGCCGTGTACTTTCTGGGCATGGCCAACATGCTCTACGGCGTGGACGCCGATATCGACCGCACGCTCGCCAGCCGCCACGAACACTTCCGGCGTCTCGGCGAGATCGCGCACCTGATGCTCGACGCCGGGCTGGTGTTCATCGTGAGCGCCGCCGAACTGCGCGCCGACGACCTCGATATCCTGCGCGTGAGCGTGCCCGCCGAGCAGCTCGTCACCGTCTGGTACGGCCCGGCGGAGGCCGCCGAGATCGCGCCCGACCTGTCGCTGCCGGCCGGCGCCACGGTGGACGAGGCCTGCGCCGCCATGGCCGGCCTGCTCACGGCGCGCGGAGTGCTGCCGTCATGATCGCGCCGCTGCCGCCGTCACTGCCGCCGCTCGAGGCGCTGTTGCCGCGCCTCGTGACGCTCGCCGAGGCGGCCGGTGCGGCGATCGAAGCCTGCCGCCGGAGCGGCGTGCTCGACGTCCGCGCGAAGGGGGATGGCAGCCCGGTGGGCCGCGCCGATACCGAGGCGCATGCCGTCATCGCCGCCGGGCTGCGCGCGCTCGCGCCGGCGGTGCCCGTCGTGAGCGAGGAAGGCGAGATCGCGGACGCCGCCGCGCGGGCCGGCTGGGCCACGTGGTGGCTCGTCGATCCGCTCGACGGCACGAAGGAGTTCCTGGCCGGCGTGCCCGACTACACGGTGAACATCGCGCTCATTCACGCGGGCGTGCCGGTGGCGGGCGTCGTGCACGCGTCAGGCCGTGGCGTCACGTACTACGGCGCGGCGGGGCAGGGCAGCTGGCGGCGGCGCGAGGGCCTCGCGGCGCGGCTCGTGGCCACGCCCGTGGCGGCCGGACGTCCGCTCACGGTGGTGGAAAGCCGCTCGCACGGCTCCCCGGACATGGCGGCGTTCCTCGCGCCGTATCGCATCGGGGCGCGCGTGGCCATCGGCAGCTCGCTCAAGTTCTGTCTCGTGGCCGACGGCACCGCGGACGTGTATCCCCGCCTCGGGCCGACGATGGAGTGGGACGTGGCGGCGGGGGATGCGGTGTGGCGCTGGGCGGTGGCCGACGGTGCGGCGCCGCATCCGTCGTCACTCACCTACGGCAAGACGGACCTGCGCAATAGCGCGTTCGTCGTGGGCTACCTGCCGCCGCCGCCGGCGGTGCTGTGGCTCACGGGCCTCTCCGGCGCCGGCAAGACCACGATCGCGCAGGCGCTCGTGGCCCGGCTCACGGCGGCCGGCGCCGAGGCCGAACTCATCGATGGTGACGTGATGCGGCAGGTGTTCCCGGGCACCGGCTTCACGCGCGCCGACCGCGACGCGCACGTGCGTCGCGTCGGCTATCTCGCCAGCCGTCTCGAAGCGCACGGCGCGACCGTGGTCGCCGCCCTCATCTCGCCGTACCGTGACTCGCGCGCCTTCGTGCGGACTGCCTGCCGCCGGTTCGTGGAAATCCACGTGGCCACCGACCTCGCGGAATGTGAACGCCGCGATCCGAAGGGGCTCTACCGCAGGGCCCGCGCCGGCGAGATCACCCAGTTCACGGGGATCGACGATCCCTATGAGCCGCCGGCTGCGCCGGAGATCGTCGTCGACACGATGCACGAATCCGCCGCGGCCGCCGCCGACCGGATTCTCGCCTGGCTGCGCCAGCCGCCGGCTGTCGTGGCGACGGAGGCCCGATGACGCACCTCGATGCCCTCGAACACCGCAGCGTGCACATCATGCGCGAGGCCTACGCCAACTTCCGGCAGCTCTGCATGCTGTGGTCGATCGGCAAGGACAGCACCGTGCTGCTGTGGCTGGCGCGCAAGGCGTTCTTCGGCCACGTGCCGTTCCCGCTCGTGCACATCGACACGTCCTACAAGATCCCGGAGATGATCGCGTATCGCGACCGGCTGGTAGCCGACTGGGGCCTCAACCTCGTCTACGGGCAGCATCTCGAAGCGCTTGCCGCCGGCCGCACGTTCCCGCTCGGTGCCGTGGACCGGCTGACCTGCTGCGGGCTGCTCAAGACCGAGGCGCTCGCCCGCACGCTGAGCGGCGAGGGGCCGCGTTTCCGCTTCAACCACGCCATCGGCGCCTACGAACGCGATCCGAACACCGAGGCCTACACCGGCGTCATCGTCGGGGCGCGCGCCGATGAAGAGGGCAGCCGCTCGAAGGAGCGCTACTTCTCGCCGCGATCGACGCGCAATCAGTGGGAGATCGGCGAGCAGCCCCCCGAGTTCTGGCAGCAGTACAAGACCGAATTCGCGCCCGGCACGCACGTGCGCATCCACCCGCTGCTCGACTGGACCGAGCTGAACATCTGGCAGTACATCGCCCGCGAAGCGATTCCGGTCGTGCCGCTGTACTTCGATCAGGGACAGGGCACGCGTTATCGCTCGCTCGGCTGCGCGCCGTGCACGACGGCCATCGCGTCCACCGCGCGCACCGTCGAGGACATCGTCCGCGAACTCGAGACCGGCGCGCTCGCGCACGTGGCCGAGCGCTCGGGCCGCGCGCAGGATGCCGCCGACGGCGGCGGGCTCGAGTCGCTGCGCCGCGGCGGCTACATGTGAGCCGATGACGGCACACGCGTGGGTGACGGCGACGGTCATCGCCGGCATGATGGCGGCGCTCGCGAGCAACCGTCTCGGCCCGGACCTCGTGATGCTCGGCGCGCTGGCGGTGCTGCTCGTGGCAGGGGTCATCGTGCCGGCCGACGCACTCGGCGGCTTCGCCAACGAAGGTCTGCTGACCGTGGCCTGCCTCTACGTGGTCGTGGCCGGCCTGCGGCAGAGCGGCGTCGTCGCGCGTGTGGCCACGGGGCTGCTCGGCCGGCCCGCGACGGCCGCGCAGGCGCAGTGGCGCGTGGTGGGCCCGGTGGCGGCGATGAGCGCCTTCGTCAACAACACGCCGCTCGTGGCCGTGTACCTGCCGCTCGTGTCGAGCCTGGCGCGGCGCGCTGGCGTGGCCCCGTCGCAGCTCTTCCTGCCGCTCTCGTACGCGGCGATTCTCGGCGGGGTGTGCACACTCGTCGGCACCAGCACGAACGTCGTCGTGAATGGCCTCATCCTCGACTACAACCGCGCCGGGGCCGGATCCCCGCTCACGCCGTTCGGCATGTTCACGCTGAGCCCGGTAGGTGTGCCCGTGGCGATCGCCGGCGTGGTGTGGATGCTGCTGGCGGGACGGCGCTTCCTGCCGGCCCGGGCGGCCCACGGACAGGAGGACGAGCGGCGCGATTACATGGTGGCGCTGCGCGTCGAAGCGGGGGCGCGCGTCGTGGGCCTCGGCCTCGAGGCCGCCGGACTGCGCCACCTGACGGGCCTCTTTCTCGCGCACATTGAGCGGCAGCACGAGGTGCTGCACGCCGTCGGTCCCGGGGAGATCGTGCGCGCCGACGACGTGCTCGTCTTCGTGGGCGTGCGCGATTCCGTGGTCGAACTGCACCAGATCGCCGGACTCGTGCCGGTGGCGTGGGACGGCGCGGCCGGCGCGCGGCACGAGCATCGTCTCATCGAGGCGGTGATTCCGCCCTCGTCGCCCATGGTCGGACAGACCATCCGCGACGGCGGCTTCCGCACGAAGTACGGCGGCGTCATCGTGGCCGTGCACCGCAAGGGCGAACGCCTGGCCGGCAAGCTCGGCGACATCCGCCTGCGCGGCGGTGATGCCGTGCTCATCGAAGCGTCGTCGGGGTTCGCGGCGGCCCACGAGCACTCACCGGCCTTTCTGCTGGTGAGCGGCCCGGAAGGGCCGCTCCTGCCACGCCATCACCGCGCGTGGATCGCGGCGGCGATCTTCCTCGCCTTCGTGGTCACCTCGGCCGCCGGCTGGCTGGCCACGCTCCACGCGGCGCTCGTCGCCGCGGTGGCGATGGTGCTCTTCGGGTGCACCACGCTGCGCGTGGCGCGGCAGACGGTCGACTGGCCGGTGCTCGTCGTCATCGGCGCCGGCATCGGCGTGGGGCAGGCAGTGGAAGCCAGCGGCCTCGCCGCCGTGGTGGCGGACGCCGTGCTCGGGCTGACCGCCGGCCGCGGTCCGGTGTGGCTGCTGACCGGCGTCTACGTGCTCACGTGGGGGCTCACGAGCGTGCTGAGCAACACCGCGGCGGCGGTGCTGGTGTTTCCCGTGGCGCTCAGGGCGGCGCAGTCCGCCGGCGTGGCCGCGGAGCCGCTGGCCATGGCGATCGCGATGGCGGCGTCGTGCGAGTTCACGACGCCCATCGGCTACCAGACGAACCTGATGGTGCAGGGGCCGGGAGGGTACCGCCTCGGCGACTATCTGCGCTTCGGCGGTCCGCTGACCCTGATCTGCGGCGTCGTGGCGGTGACGCTGCTGGCCACGTGGTACTACTGACGCGGCGCCGGCCTCAGCGCGCGAACATGTCCACGTAGTCGTCCATCGCGGCCTTCACGACCTTCACCGCGTGGGTGCGGCCGTAGACTTTGGCGATGTCGACCTGCGGCTTCTCACCGGGCACCAGACGATAGGTGAGGAAGTAGTGCTGCAGGCGCTCGATGAGCACGTGCGGCAGGTCGCGCAGGTCGCGCGCCTCGCCCCACACGTAGTCGTTCTCGAGCACGCTGATGATCTTGTCGTCGGCTTCGCCGCGGTCGACCATCTGCAGGCCACCGATGACCCTGGCGCGCACGATGATCTCGTTCCTCGTGATGGCGCGTTCGCTGAGCACGCAGATGTCGAGCGGGTCGCCGTCGCCGCGGGTGGCGCCAGGTGCCAGCTTGCTCACGCGATCCCCGCAGTAGGTGCGCGGCACGAACCCGTACAACGTCGGGTGCTGCGCCGAGGAGCGCTGTGGCCGGTCCACGCGCAGGTAGCCCGAGACCTTGTCCACCTCGTACTTCATCAGGTCGAACGGCGTGATCTCGATGTACGCGTTCAGCACCGAGGGCGGTTCGGGGCCCACTTCCAGACCGTGCCAGGGATGGGGGCGGAAGTGCTTGACGGAGACCGTGGCAGTGGGGGGCGGCGGAGCAGACGGCGGACGGCGGCGTGATGACATCGTTCCGATGATGCCATGCCGGCGGCGGAAAGGGGAGGGTTGGTGCGATACGATCGCCGCCATGCCGATGCGCTTCACCCCGCGTGCCGCCGTGTCAGTCAGTGCCGTCCTGTGTCTCGGCGGACTCATCGCCCGGCCGTTCGCGCAGCAGCCGCCGCCGATTGGCGTGGCGCCCGTCACGCTGACGGCCGGACCGTACCAGTTCGACACCGCCGAGCAGCACCATCTGCGCGTGGTCGTCGCCGCCCGCGGGCTGTCGCATCCCTACGGCGTGGCGCTGCTGCCCGGCGGCGATGCGCTCGTGACCGAACGCGGCAAGACGCTGCGTCTCGTGCGAGGCGCTGGCGGCGCCTCGCCGCGCCTCGAGCCGGCGCCGGTGACCGGACTGCCGGCGCCCCCGGCCATTCGCGGCGGCGGCTGGCAGGATGTGGTGCTGCATCCGAAGTTCGCCGACAACCGCATCATCTACCTCAGTTACAACAAGGCCGAGAGCGCGAGCCCCACCGCGAAGAGCGCCGTGGCGCTTGGCCGCGGCACCTTCGACGGCACGGCCATCAGCGGCTTCACCGAGATATTCGCCGGCGAATTCAAGGACGGCAACTCGGGGTCGCGCATCGCGTTCGGTGCCGATGGCACGCTGTACCTGACGACCGGCGCCGGCAACGGCCTGTTCGCGCAGGAGCCGTCGAGTGTGTATGGCAAGGTGCTGCGGCTGCGCGACGACGGCAGCATCCCGCCAGACAATCCGTATCTGGGCCGCCCCGGTGCGCGTCCGGAGGTCTACTCGATCGGCCACCGCGATCAGCTCGGGCTGGCGTGGCATGCGGCGTCGGGCAGCCTGCTTGCCGCGGACCACGGCCCGAACGGCGGCGACGAAGTGAATCTCGTGATGGCGCGCCGCAACTACGGCTGGCCGCTGTCGAGTTACGGCCGGCAGTACGACGGTCCGCGCGTGTCGGAGACGCCGGTGGCCGAGGGCGTGGAGCAGCCGCTGCTGTTGTGGGTGCCGTCGATTGGCCCGTCGGGTCTGGCGATCTACACGGGCGACCGGTTCCCGGCGTGGAAGGGCAACCTGTTCGTGGGCAGCGCGCGCCGCGGCGAGGTACCGCGCACGGGTGGCCTCGAACGCGTCGTGCTGAACGATCGGCTGCAGGAGATCCGGCGCGAGACGCTGCTGACCGAACTGCGGCAGCGCATCCGCGACGTGCGCCAGGGCCCGGATGGGTTGCTCTACGTCCTCACCGACGAAGACGACGGCGTGCTGCTCAGGCTCGAGCCAGCCGCCGCGAAGTGACACCCGCACCGCGAACACGGAGACGAGACATGCATCGACGACTGACGCAGTGGATGACGGGCGCGGCGGTGGCTGCGGTGACCTTCGCGCTCGCGGCGCGGCCGGACGCGCAGACCGGCGGCACGACGGCGTTCGTCGGCGCGCGCGTGGTCGCGGGCGACGGCACGGCGCCAATCGAGAACGCTACGGTGGTCGTCCGGAACGGGCTGATCGCGGAAGTCGGGCCCTCGGCCCGCGTGCGTGTGCCGGCGGGTGCCACCCGCGTGGACGTGGCCGGCAGGACGATCATGCCGACCATCGTGGATACGCACGTGCATCTCGGCACGACGCGGGCGCCGCTCGTGCAGGATCTGCGCGAGCGCGTCTACTTCGGCGTGAGCGCGGCGCTCAGCCTGGGCCTCGACCCGGCGGGCGATCCGTTCGCCGTGCGCGGCGAACAGGCCCCCGGCCTGGCCCGTTACTTCCTGGCCGGCCGCGGCATCACCATGCCCGAGCCGGGCCGATCGGACGTGCCGTACTGGGTGACGACCGACGCCGAGGCGCGGAAGGCCGTGCAGGAGCAGGCCGCGCTCAAGGTGGATGTCATCAAGATCTGGGTGGACGACCGCGATGGCAAGTACAAGAAGATGCCGCCCGAGATCTACACACCGGTCATCGACGAAGCGCACAAGGCGAAGCTCCGCGTGGCGGCGCATATCTTCAACCTGTCGGACGCGAAGGCGCTGCTCACGGCCGGCATCGACGTCTTCGCGCACGGCATTCGCGATGTCGACGCGGACGACGAGGTGGTGGCGCTCGTGAAGGCGCGGCCGAATGTCGTGCTGATGCCGAACATGCCAGACCGCGGTGTGGTCGCCGACTACTCGTGGCTGAAGGGCAGCCTGAGTGACGCCGAGGTGGCGAAGATTCAGGCGGGCGCCACCAACCGTCCGGCGGCGCAGGCCGCGTGGGGCATCCAGGCGCGCAACCTGAAGAAGCTCTCGGATGCCGGTATGACGATTACCGTGGGCACCGACGGCAACACCGCCTGGGCGCCGCATGTGGAGATGGCCGACATGGTGGCCGCCGGCATGACGCCGATGCAGGTCATCGTCGCGGCCACGAAGAACGGCGCGGCGTTCCTGCGCATGAACGACACCGGGACGATCGCGGCGGGGAAGCGGGCGGACCTGCTCGTGCTCGACGGCAATCCCGTGGAGGACATCACGAACACGCGGAAGATCGCGGCCGTGTATCTGAAGGGCGTCAAGGTGGATCGCGACGCGAGCAGGCCGTCGCGGTAGGCGACTAGGCCGAGCTCGCCGCCTGAGCGACGCCCTGCGCTGCGGCGGCCCGGCCACGTGCCCGGCCCTCCGCTGGCCGGCAGACGATTTCGGGGGCGAGGTGTCAGCAGAAGCGCGGGGCCCCGGGCGGTGCTGCGCGACGCGCTCCGCGCATCGCCGCTGTGCCTGAACACCCCACGCGGACTTCGGCGCCGCCTCATCGTCTGCCGCCTTACGCCTGCGCGGCCAGCTCCGGACGGGCACGCGGCCGGGCCGCCGCAGCGCAGGGCGTAGACAGTGCGCGACCCCACTCGCGTGGCGCCCTCAGGCGAGCGCCGCGAGCCGCCGCTCCAGGAAGCGTCGCTCCGGTTCCTGCTTCACGAGCGTCAGCGCGCGCTGATACGAGACGCGCGCGTCGTCGTGGCGGCCAAGGCGCCGGCACAGATCGGCGCGGGCCGCGTGCGCGAAGTGATAGCTGGCAAGGGCGCCCTGCGCGAGCAGCGCGTCCACGAGCGCGAGTCCGGCGGCGGCGCCATCGGCCATCGCCACGGCCACGGCCCGATTGAGGGCGAAGACAGGCGACGGCTCGATGCGCAGCAGCACGTCGTAGAGACCCACGATCTGACGCCAGTCCGTGGCGGCGCTCGACGACGCCTCGGCATGCACCGCGGCGATGGCGGCTTGCAGCGCGTACGGGCCCACGCGGCGCGAGCCGAGCGCCTGTTCGACGAGGGCGACGCCCTCGGCAATGGCCGGGCGGTGCCAGCGGCCGCGGTCCTGATCCTCGAGCAGCACGAGATCGCCCGCCGCG
This sequence comes from Vicinamibacterales bacterium, assembly GCA_044347565.1. Taxonomy (GTDB): domain Bacteria; phylum Acidobacteriota; class Vicinamibacteria; order Vicinamibacterales; family UBA2999; genus CADEFD01. The sequence continues at coordinate 21,152 of JBIKUN010000066.1, forward strand.
TCCGTGCGGGCGTCGCGCCGCGACTCGTGCAGCAGCATGAGCGCCAGCAGGCCCTGCGATTCCGGCTCGGGCTGCAGTGTCACGAGCAGTCGCCCGAGGCGGATCGCTTCCGCCGACAGATCCGCGCGTGTGAGCGTGTCGCCGGCCGTCGCCGAGTATCCCTCGTTGAAGATGAGGTAGACGACGTGCAGCACGGTGTCGAGCCGGTCGGCCAGATCGGAGGCGGCGGGTACCTGATAGGGAATCCGCGCGTCGCGGATCTTCGCCTTGGCGCGCACGATGCGCTGGGCCACGGTGGAGGGCGAGGTCAGGAACGCGCGCGCGATTTCCTCCGTCGTGAGCCCGCACACTTCGCGCAGCGTGAGCGCGAGGCGCGCCTCGGGCGGCAGCGCCGGGTGGCAGCACGTGAAGATGAGGCGCAGCCGGTCGTCGTCCACCGCCGGGTCGTCGACGCCGTCATCCGGCGGCGCCGCGGCCTGCCGCTCGAGCTCGTCGGCGAGCGCGCCGAGCGCGGCCTGCTGCCGGGCCCGGCGGCGGCTGGCGTCGATGGCGCGGAAGCGCCCCGTGGAGACGAGCCACGCGCGCGGGTTGGCCGGCACGCCCTCCACGGGCCACTGCTGGAGGGCGGCCGTGACGGCATCGTGCAGCGCTTCCTCGGCGCGCTCGAAGTCGCCGAGCAGCCGGATGAGCGTGGCGAGTACCCGGCGCGAGTCCGCGCGGTAGACGGCGTCCACCGCCTGCCGCGCGGCATCCGCGTCGGGCGTCACGACTGCTGGCTGAAGTCCACGACCGGCCGCACTTCCACGCAGCCGGTGCGCGCCGCCGGGATTTTCGCGGCGATCGCGAGCGCGTCGTTCAGATCCTTCGCCTCGATCAGATAGAACCCGCCGAGCTGTTCCTTGGTTTCCGCGAAGGGGCCGTCGGTGGCCACGGCCTTGCCGTGCCTGACGCGGACGGTCGTGGCCGTCTGCGTGGGCTCCAGCGCTTCGCCGGCCACGTACTGTCCGCTCGCCTGGATCCCGCTCGTGAAGGCGAAGTAGTCGCCCATGACGGCGTCGATGTCCGTCTTTGACATGGTGGCCCAGACGCGCTCATCGTCGTACAGCAGACACAGATACTTCATGGCATGTGCTCCGTGGGCCTCAGTGTAACGGCGGCGGCCCGGCCCGCCCGACCACTCGTCCCCGGAACCTTCCGGAGGCGCGTGTTCAGACGTTAGTCGTCGGCGGGGCGGGATTTCGACAACGGCCCGGGAGGCCGTCCGGCTGGGAGGGGGGAGTGGCCGGAGCGTGCGCGGACGCACCCCCCGGCCCGGCCGTGGAGACGCGATCAGAAGCGGACGCGCAGGCCGAGGCCTGCCTGGAACCCGCCGGCTTCGAGGTCGAACGTGGTCCCGGTGCCGACCGCCGCCGAGGTCTTGGCGGTGGCGTAACGGGCGAGCGCGCCGAGACCGACACGCTTCGAGAAGTACCACGCCACGTCGGCGCCCACATGGAAGCCCACGGCGCGTTCCGAGAGTTCGGTAGGACTGCCGCCCGGCGCAATCGTGACGGTGTCGTAGGGATACGTCTCGGTGACGGAGAGGGTCTCGACCACGTCCTGCGTGATGCGGAAGAAGGTCGGGCCCGCGTAGAGTACGCCGCCGAAGCGGCCGGTGGAGGGCAGTAGCCAGGCCGCCGAGAGGTGCACACCCGCTTCCGCGCGGCCGAGATCGCCCACCGTCGTGGACGCCGTGCGGGCCTGGCTGAAGAAGAACGGATGCGGGTAGCGGGCCGAGATGTTGGCGTCGCTCG
>JBIKUN010000022.1:0-43573 GCA_044347565.1 Vicinamibacterales bacterium
GAAGGCATCGCCCAGGTGCTGTTCTTCCAGAGCGACGAGCCCTGCGAAGTGTCCTACAAGGACAAGGCCGGGAAATACCAGCAGCAGCGTGGCGTCACGCTGCCGAAGATCTAGGGGCTGGGGACGCAAGGCCGGGGCTCGTCAAGAGCGCCTGACACGACATACGATGCTGAGAAGCCACAAGGGCACGACTCCGACGGTGGATGCCACGGCGTTCGTGGACCAGTCCGCCCAGGTCGTCGGCGACGTGCACATCGGCGCCGAGTCGTCGGTGTGGATGAACGTCGTGCTGCGCGGCGACGTGCACCGTATCCGCATCGGGCGGCGCTCGAACATCCAGGACCTCACCATGGTGCACGTGATGCGTGACACGCACCCGACCACCATCGGCGACGAGGTCACCGTCGGCCACTCGGCCGTGCTGCACGGCTGCACGATCGAAGACCGCTGCCTCATCGGCATGGGCGCCATGCTGCTGAACGGCGCGCACATCGGCGCGGATTCCATCGTCGCCGCCGGCAGTCTCGTGACCGAAGGTACGCACATTCCCCCGCGGTCGCTCGTGATGGGCCGGCCGGCGACGGTGAAGCGCGAGCTCACTGCCGAGGAAGTCGCGGAGATCCGCTGGTACGCCGACAACTACGTAGGCTATCGCCTCGACTACATGGCCGACGGCGGAGCCCGCTGATGGGCGTGTCGACCAAGCCCGCGCGCGGCATGCGCGACTTCCTCCCGGCTGACGTCCGCCGCCGGCAGTACGTGATCGGCGTCATCGCCGGGGTATTCCAGAGCTACGGCTTCGAGCCGCTCGAAACGCCGGCCGTCGAGAACATCGAGACGCTCACCGGCAAGTACGGCGAAGAGGGCGATCGGCTCATCTTCAAGATCCTGAAGCGCGGGGAAGGGGCCGGCACGGGCGAGGCGGATCTCGCCCTGCGCTACGACCTCACCGTGCCGCTGTCGCGCGTCGTCGCCGAACACCGGGCCGCGTTGCCGAAGTTCTTCAAGCGCTACCAGGTGCAGCCGGTGTGGCGCGCGGACCGCCCGCAGAAGGGCCGCTTCCGCGAGTTCTACCAGTGCGACGTCGACGCCACGGGTTCGACGTCGATGGCCGTCGAGGCCGAACTGCTCGCCGCCGGCGCCGACGTGCTCGGCCGCCTCGGGTTCACGGACTTCACGATCCGTCTCAATCACCGGCGGCTGCTGTCGGCCATCCTCGATGTGGCGGGCGTGCCGGCCGACCTGCACGGCACGGCGCTCATCGCCCTCGACAAGGCCGACAAGATCGGCCGCGACGCCGTCGTGACCGAGATGACGACGCGCGGCGTGACCGAGACCGCCGCGACCACGCTCGTCACGTTCCTCTTCGGCCTCGCCGACGCGGCGAACGCGCCGGCGCTCGCCGCCATCGCCGGCTTCGTGGGGACTCACGAGGGCGGTGTGGCGGCGCTGGTCGAGCTGCGTGAGATCCTGACGCTCACCGGCGCGCTGTCCGCAGGCGCGCACGTGCGCATCGATGCGACGCTCGCCCGCGGCCTCGGCTACTACACCGGCGCCATCTTCGAGATCACCGTCGCGGATCTCGCCGGCAGCCTCGGCGGCGGCGGCCGGTACGACGACCTCGTCGGCATGTTCCTCGGCCAGCGCGTGCCGGCCTGCGGTCTGTCGCTCGGACTCGAACGGATTCTCGTCGTCATGGGGGAGCGTGGCATGTTCCCGGCCGCCGTCGAACGGGCCCCGGCCGCGGTGCTCGTCGCCAACTTCGATGCCGGCGCCATCGGTGACACACTGGCGCTTGCCGCGGAGCTGCGCCGCGGTGCCGAGGGCGCGCCCCTCGCCGTCGAGGTCTATCCCGACACCGACAAGCTCGGGAAGCAGTTCAAATACGCCGCCGACCGCGGGATTCCGTTCGTGGTCGTCGTCGGCACGCAGGAGCGCGAGCAGGGCCAGGTGACGGTGAAGTCGCTCGGCACCGGCGCGCAGGAGGCCGTGGCGCGTGACCGCGCGGCCGGGTACATCGTTACGCACATGGGGACTTCACGTGGCTGAGCAACTTGGTTCTCTCGCCCGCACGCACACCTGCGGCGCTCTCAGGGTGGCCGACGTCGGCGCCCGCACCGTGCTCCTCGGCTGGGTGCAGAAGATCCGCGACCTCGGGTCGATCATCTTTCTCGACATCCGCGACCGCCACGGCGTGACGCAGGTGGTCGTGCAGGACGACGCCGACCTGCTCGAGCGCGCCAAGCGCCTGCGCAGCGAGTTCGTCGTCGGCATCGAGGGCCTCGTCGAGCGCCGCGCGCCCGAGACCGTGAACGCCAAGCTGCCCACGGGCGAGGTGGAAGTGCGCGCCTCGGCGGTGCGCCTGCTGAACGAGGCGAAGACGCCGCCCTTCATCATCGGCGACGAACAGAACGTCTCCGAAGAGACGCGCCTCAAGTACCGCTATCTCGACCTGCGCCGCCCGCAGCTGCAGAAGAACGTGATGCTGCGCCACAGGGTCACGATGGCGCTGCGCCGCTACTTCGACGACCAGGGCTTCCTCGACATCGAAACGCCGATCCTCACCAAGTCCACGCCCGAAGGGGCGCGCGACTTCCTCGTGCCGAGCCGTGTGCATCCCGGCGAGTTCTACGCGCTGCCGCAGTCGCCGCAGCTCTTCAAGCAGATCCTGATGATCGCCGGCATGGACCGCTACGTGCAGATCGCCCGCTGCTTCCGCGACGAGGCCCTGCGCGCCGACCGCCAGCTCGAGTTCACGCAGATCGACCTCGAGATCTCGTTCGCCACGCCGGAGCTGGTCTACGAGATCGTGGAGGGCGCGCTTGCCGCCGCCTTCGAACAGATTGGCGTCACGATCGCGCGGCCGTTCCGCCGCATGCAGTACGCCGAGGCCATCGCCGTCTACGGGTCGGACAAGCCCGACTTGCGCTTCGACCTGAAGATCCAGGACGTCGGGCCGCTGTTCGCCGAGTCGCCGTTCGGCATCTTCCGCGAAGCCATGGCGCACGGCGGCACGGTGCGCGGCTTTGTCATTCCCGGCGCGGCCGGCGCGTCGCGCCGCGAACTCGACGAAATCGTCGAGATGGCCAAACAGGCAGGTGCCTCCGGACTCATCTACGTGCGCCGGACGGCCGAGGGCGTCCAGAGCTCCGCGAAGGCGATTGGCGAACCCGCGGCCATCGCCGTGCTCGAGGCGATGGGGGCCGGGGCCGCCGATCTCGTGGTGCTCGCCTCCGGCGCGCCGGAGGCGGCGTCGAAGGTGCTCGGGCAGCTCCGGCTCACCGTGGCGAAGAAGCGCAACCTCATCCCCGACGGGGCGTGGGAGCTGCTCTGGGTCACCGACTTCCCGCTCTTCGAATGGAACGCGGACGAGCAGCGATGGGACTCGCTGCACCACCCGTTCACCTCGCCGCGCGAGGAGGATCTGGCGAAGCTTGCGACTGACCCCGGCAGCGTTCGCGCACGCGCCTACGACGTCGTGCTGAACGGCTGGGAACTGGGCGGCGGCAGCATCCGGATTCACGACCGCGAGACGCAGGCCACGGTGTTCCGGCTGCTCGGGCTGAGCGACGAACAGGCAAGGCTGCGCTTCGGCTTCTTCCTCGAGGCGCTCGAGTACGGCACGCCGCCGCATGGGGGCCTGGCACTCGGTCTCGACCGCATCGTCGCCATGCTGGCGGGAGAGTCCTCTATCCGCGAGGTCATTCCCTTCCCCAAGACCACGCAGGCCGTGGACCTCATGAGCGATGCGCCGTCCACCGTGGACGCCGCGCAGCTGCGCGAACTGCGGCTCCGCACCGAGGCTTGACCGCGCGCCAAGGGGCGCGCTACGATTCCTGCATCAGAAACTTAAGTTACTGATACTGAAGGAGATATCCGCATCAGCACCATCACGACGCGTCGGATTGCGGTGCCCGAATCGAGCGTCGGCGCGCTCTTTGGCCCGTACGACGAGAATCTTCGGCACGTCGAAGCGCTGCTCAATGTGAAGATCCGGACGCAGGGCCACGAGCTGCTCGTCGACGGCCAGCCGCGCGACACCGCCCGGGTCGAACAGTGGGTCGGGCAGGTGAGCGGCCTGCTGCACGACGGCCACCCGCTCACCGACACCGACATCCGCACGGCGGCGCAACTCGTCTCGGCCAACGACGGCATCGACCTGCAGGAGCACTTCCTGAAAGGCGGGCAGCTGCGCCAGGTCGGACGCCGCCGCATCACCGCCAAGTCGGCGAACCAGCGCCGGTACCTCGACGCCATCGAGAAACACGACATCGTCTTCGGCGTCGGGCCGGCCGGCACCGGGAAGACCTACCTGGCGATGGCGCAGGCGGTGAGCGCGCTGCTGGCCAAGCAGGTCACGCGCATCGTCCTCGCGCGTCCGGCCGTCGAGGCCGGCGAGAAGCTCGGCTTCCTGCCGGGCGACCTGCAGGAGAAGGTGAATCCGTATCTGCGGCCGCTCTACGACGCCCTCTACGACATGCTCGACGTCGAGCGGGCCGAACGGCTGCTCGAACGCGGCACCATCGAAGTGGCGCCCATCGCCTTCATGCGCGGGCGCACGCTGAACGATGCCTTCGTCATCCTCGACGAAGCGCAGAACACCACCGTCGAGCAGATGAAGATGTTCCTGACGCGTCTTGGCTACGGCTCGAAGGCGGTCATCACCGGCGACATCACCCAGATCGATCTGCCCATCGGCCGCACGTCCGGGCTGGTGGACGCGCTGCGCATCACCGCCGGCATCGAGGGCATCGCCGTCGTGAAGTTCGACGACCGCGACGTCGTGCGGCACAAGCTCGTCCAGGCGATCGTCAAGGCGTACGAGGCGGCCGGCGCGGCCGCCCGGGGTTAGCCGCCGTGCTGGACGTCGCCCTCGTCGCCACGCCCGCGGATCGGGCGGCCGTGCGCGGACTGGCTCCCTGGCTCGTCCGCACCGCGCCCCGCGCCATCGCCGGCGCCATGACCATCGCGATCGTGACCGACCAGCGGATGCGGGCGCTCAACAAGCAGTTCCGCGGCGTGGAGGCGTCGACGGACGTGCTGTCGTTTCCTGCCTTCGCGGGCCTGTCTGACGCCCGTCGGGTGCCCGCTTCGGCGAGGGCCCCCGGCCCCGGTCCTGCTGGTGGCGACCTGGGCGACATTGCCATCGCGCGCGGCGTGGCGGCGCGGCAGGCGAAGGCTGCCGGCCACTCGCTCGCGACTGAGATCCGCGTGCTGGCGCTGCACGGTCTGTTGCACCTGGCCGGCTACGATCACGAGACCGACGACGGCGAGATGGCGCGCGTCGAAGCGCGGCTGCGCCGCAAGGGCGGCCTCGCGGGCGGACTCATCGAACGCGCCGGGCGCAACGCGCGGAGGCGGCGATGACGCCACTGGCGGTCTTCCTGCTCGCCTGCGGCGCGGTGCTCGTGGGCACGGTCTCGGCCGCGTTCAGCACGATGATGCGGCTGTCGCTGCGCCTCACCGCCGAGCGCAGCGATCGCGACGACCTGCTCGGCCGCTACCTCGATGATCCGATGCGCCTCTTCATCCCGGCGCGCATCGTGCTGGCCATCATCTACGTCGTGACGGGCGCGCTGCTCGCCACAGTCATCGGCATGCAGGCGGGCCATGGCCTGCCGACGCTCATCGGCGCGATGGCCATCTTCGCGCTGGTGGCGGAGCACCTCGTGCCGCTCGTGCTCATCCGTCACGATCCCGAGGGCGTGCTGAGCGCGACGCTGCCGGCCTTCCATGCCGTCGAACGCCTGCTGCGGCCGGTCACGTTGGCGCTGCTCAGCGTGAGCCGCACGCCGCCATCGAGTGACGCGGCGAGCGAACTGGTGCCGCCGGCGAACGGCGTGCCGGCCGTGGCGGCGCCCGAGACCGAGGGCGGCCTCGAGTCGGAACCCGACCAGGCGCGGGCGCTGCTGCGGTCGATCGTGGACTTCCGCGAGACACTCGTGCGCGAGGTGATGACGCCGCGCCCCGACATCATCGCCATCGAGGCCGGCAAGAGTCTGGCCGAGCTGCGGCAGCTCTTCCGCGACCAGCAGTATTCGCGCGTCCCGGTCTACGAGGGCACGCTCGACAACATCCTCGGCTTCGCCTTCGTGAAGGACCTGGTGCGCGACGACGCGCCGGCGGATCACGGTCTGCGCGAACTGCTGCGCCCGGCGCACTTCGTCCCCGAGACGAAGAAGGTGCCGGCGCTCCTGCATGAGTTCCAGCGCGCCCGCGTCCAGAGCGCGATCGTGGTGGACGAGTACGGCGGCACGGCCGGCCTCGTCACGCTGGAGGACCTGATCGAGGAGATCGTCGGCGAGATTCGCGACGAATACGACGTGGAGAGTGAAGCCGTGGTCGATGAGGGCGGCGGCTCGTTCGTCGTGAGCGGGAAGGCGGATGTGTCGGTGCTGCAGACGCATCTTGGCGTCACCGTGGAGCGGGCCGGATTCGACTCGGTGGGCGGCTACCTGCTGGCGTCGCTCGGCCGCGTGCCCGTGATCGGTGAGCGCTTCGACGTGGACGACCTTGCCGTCGAGGTGCTCGACGCCGAACGCCGGCGTGTCACGCGCGTGCGGATGCAGCGCCGCCCGGCCGACGCCGACGCTGGCGCCGAAACGGCGGGCGCGTGACCTCCGGTTTCGTAGCTCTTGTCGGCCGGCCGAACGCCGGCAAGTCGACGCTGCTGAACCAGCTCGTCGGCACCAAGCTCGCCATCGTCTCCGACAAGCCGCAGACGACGCGTAACCGCATCGTCGGCGTGCGCACGAGGCCCACCGGGCAGATCGCGTATCTCGACACGCCGGGCATCCACAAGCCGCTGCGCAAGCTCAACGACCGCATGATGGACGTGTCGCGGGCCGTGCTGCGCGAGGTGGATGTGGTCACGCTCGTCATCGACGCCACGGCGCCGGAAGGCGCCGGCGATCGCTTCGTGCGCGAGCTGGTCTCGACGGTGCGCGTGCCGGTCGTCGTCGCCCTCAACAAGGTCGATCTGATGGCCAGGAGCGATCTGCTGCCGCGCATCGCCGCCCTGGCCGAGCGGAAGATCTACGCCGACATCGTCCCCGTCTCGGCCACCACGGGCGAGAACGTCGACCGCCTCGAAGCCGTGCTGCTCTCGCACCTGCCCGAAGGGCAGCCGCTCTTCCCGGAAGACTACCTGACCGACCAGCCCGAGCGCTTCTTCGCCGCCGAGCTCGTGCGCGAGCAGGTGCTGCGGCACACGCATGCCGAACTGCCATTCAGCACGGCCGTCGTGGTCGACCAGTTCGGCGAGCCCGAGACGCCGGGCGGCCTGCTGCGGCTGCACTGCTCGATCCTCGTCGAACGCGCCACGCAGAAGCCGATCCTGCTCGGCAAGGGCGGCTCGATGATCAAGGCCATCGGTACGGCGGCGCGCCTCTCGCTCGAGGCGTTCTTCGACACGAAGGTGTATCTCGACCTGCACGTGAAGGTGAAGGAAGACTGGCGCGACGATCCGCGGGCGCTTGCCGACATCGGCCTGCCCGAGTTCGACGGCCGCGGAGGCCGGCGGAAGCGCTGACGCTGTGTTACCCTTGGGCGGTTGTGCTGATCTAGGTCTTTCTCACAGTCATGGCTCCGCAGCGAAGAATCGACGTCGTGCTGGATTCGGTCCGGCGGCTGCTGCGGATCGGTGCGATCGCCAACCTCCAGAACCTCCTTCAGAAGCAGCACCCGGCCGACCTCGGGCAGATCTTCGGTGAGCTGCACGACGGCGAGCGCGCCGCCGCGTTCAGTATCCTCGTCGAACGCCAGCCGAAGCTGGCCATGGAGAGTGTCAGCGAACTCGGGCCCGAACGTGGCGCGACGCTCCTGGCCGGCCGCTCGGCCGAAGAGATCGCCAAGCTCGTCCAGGAGATCCCGTCCGACGACGCCGCAGCCCTCGTCGACCACCTGCCCGAGGAACTCTCGAACGAAGTCCTCGAACTGATGCGCAAGCGCGAGTCGGGGCAGGTCGAGAGCCTGCTCGACTACGCCGAACAGACCGCCGGCCGCATCATGAACCCGAACGTCTTCGCCCTCGGCGAGGACCTGACGGTGGCCGAAGCCGTCTCGGCGCTGCAGAACGCCGTCAACGTCGAGATGGTGTTCTACCTCTACGTGGTCGACGGCCGCCGTCACCTCGTGGGTGTCACCTCGCTGCGCCGCCTGCTGCTCGTCGCGCCGGAGACGCCGCTGAAGCGCATCATGACGCCGGACGTCTTCAGCGTCCGGGTGGATACCGACCAGGAAGAAGCGGCGCGGCTGGTCGCGTCGTACAACCTGCTGGCCATCCCGGTCGTCGACGAAGAGAACAAACTCGCCGGCGTCATCACGGTCGACGACGTCATCGACGTGCTCAAGGACGAGGCGACCGAAGACCTCTACCGCCTGGCCGGCGTCTCCGGCGATGAACGCGTGGAGACGCCCGCCTGGGAGGCCCTCAAGAAGCGCCTGCCGTGGCTCGGCGTGAACCTCGGCACCGCCTTCCTCGCGGCCTCGGTGGTGGCGGCCTTCGAACACACGATCAGCCAGGCCACGGCGCTCGCGGTGTTCATGCCGATCGTGGCCGGCATGGGCGGCAACGCCGGCACCCAGACCCTCACGGTCATCGTGCGCGGGCTGGCGCTCGGGGAGCTGTCGTGGGCCAACGCCCGCAGGACGCTTTTCAAGGAGGCCGCCATCGGCCTCGGCAACGGCGTCGCCCTGGGCGTGGTCGCCGCGCTCGTCGCCTGGGCCACCAAGGGCAATCCCGTGCTCGGGCTGCTGCTCGGCATGGCGATGATCTGCAACATGCTCGTGGCTTCCACGGCCGGCACCCTCGTGCCGCTCGGCCTCAAGGCGATGAAGGTGGACCCGGCGCTGGCCTCGTCGGTCTTCATCACCACGTTCACCGATGTGGTCGGTTTCGCCTCGTTCCTGGGCCTGGCGACCATCTTTCTGCGGTATCTCGGCCAGGGGTCACCCGGATAGAATGAACAACGAGGTCGGCGTCGGTGCCCCTCTATAGCGCTGACGCGCTGGTGCTGCGCACGTACAAACTCGGCGAAGCCGACCGCATCGTGGTCTTCCTGACCCGGGACCGCGGCAAGAAGCGGGGCGTTGCCCAGTCGGCCCGGCGGACCCGCTCCCGTTTCGCCGGCGCACTCGAGCCGCTGACCGAGGTGCGGGTGGCCTACTTCGAGAAGGAGCAGCGCGAACTGGTGAATCTCAACTACGCCGAATCCGTGCGGTCCCCGATGGCCACCCCCAACCCCGAGGCCCTCGGCTACAGCGCCTATTTCGCCGAACTCATCGACGCGGTGGCCGCCGAGGCCGACCCTGACGAACGGCTGTACCGGCTCGGCACGGCCACGCTCGAGGCCCTCACGGCGGGTGGCCCGGTCACGCCCATCGCGCGCTACTTCGAATGCTGGTTGTTGCGTCTGCAGGGCGTGTACCCGGCGGATGTCGCCTGCGCGGAATGCGGCACCGACTTTGCGACGGCCGACGGCGCGTATCTCGCGGTGGAAGGGCACGGGTTCGTCTGCCGGTCGTGCCACGGCGCTCACGGCACCGACGACCGCTTTCTTTCGTCGCGCGCCCTGGCCTTCATCCGAGCCGCGCGGCGGGTGAAGCCGGCCGAGGCGGCGAGCCTCGGCGCGTCCGACAGCGTGCTTCGCGAACTCGACATGGCGCACCGCGCCCTGCTCGGCTCGCATCTCGATCGACAATTGAAGTCGGTGCGCGTCGTGCAGGCGCTCGGCCGGCCCTCAAGGTAGGCGATACCCGGTGACCTTCCAGGACCTCATCCTCAAGCTCTCGACCTTCTGGGCCTCCCGCGGCTGTCTGCTGCAGCAGCCCCTCGACCTCGAGGTCGGCGCCGGCACGTCGCACCCAGAAACGCTCTTCCGGGTGCTTGGCCCCGAACACTGGCAGGTCGCCTACGTGCAGCCATCGCGGCGCCCCGATGACGGCCGCTTCGGCCAGAATCCGAACCGGCTGTTCAAGCACCACCAGTTCCAGGTGATCCTCAAGCCGTCGCCCGACGAGATCCAGCAGATCTACCTCGACAGCCTCGAAGCGGTGGGCATCAACCCACGGCAGCACGACGTGCGTTTCGAGGAAGACAACTGGGAGTCGCCGGCACTCGGCGCCTGGGGGATCGGCTGGCAGGTGATGCTCGATGGGCTCGAGATCACGCAGTTCACCTACTTCCAGCAGGTGGGCGGCGTGAACCTGGCGCCGGTCTCGGTCGAGATCACCTACGGTCTCGAGCGCATCGCGATGTTCCTGCAGAAGGTCGACAACGTGTTCGATCTCGAATGGGCGCCCGGCGTGAGCTACGGCGAGGTCAGGCTGCGCGAGGAAATCGAGCAGTCGAAGTACGCCTTCAATCAGGACACCGGCATCCCGGCGGAAGACTTCGCCGCGTTCCACCGCTCGCAGTTCGATGCCAACTACGCCTTCGCCGGCCGGCTCGCCGACGCGAAGCTGCTGCTGCCGGCGCTCGAATACGCGCTCAAGTGTTCGCACCTCTTCAACCTGCTCGACTCGAGTGGCAGCATCGGCGTCACCGAGCGCACCGCATACATCCTGCGCGTGCGGCAACTGGCCGTGCGCCTGTGCCGCGAGTACGCGACCACGGCCGAGGCCGCCGCGGCCGCCAAGGCCGAGGTCGCCGGTTAGGCGCGCGTGACTGCCATGGACAGAGAACTGCTCATCGAAATCGGAACCGAGGAACTGCCGGCACGCTGGCTGCCGGGCCTCACCGCGCAGTTCGGCGCCCGCCTCGAGGCGCGGCTCAGCGAGTGGCGCACGCCCTCGACCGAACCCATCGAGACCTTCAGCACGCCGCGCCGTCTCGTCGCCCGCGCCGCGAAGATCCCCGAGCGTCAGTCGGACTTCGAGGAACTCGTGATGGGGCCGCCCGTCTCGGCCGCGGTCCAGGCGGATGGCCAGCTCACGGGCGCCGGGATCGGCTTTGCGAAGAAGCAGGGCGTGGAGCCGTCGGCGCTCGAACGCGTCGAGACCCCGAAGGGCGTCTACCTCGCGTATCGCCGGCACCTGCGCGGCAAGGCCACCGTGGACGTGCTGCCCGAGGTGCTGGCGGCCGCGCTGCGCGACCTGCAGTATCCGAAGCAGCTGCGCTGGGACGCCCAGATCGAAGACGGCAAAGGCGAGCTGCTGAGCGGCCGGCCGATCCGCTGGGTGCTCTTCCTCTACGGCGGCCGCGTCGTGCCGTTCGACATCACGCGCACGCCGTCGGCCTCGAGTTCGCTCGTGCAGGACATCCGTTCGGGCGCGGCGACCTTTGGCCACCGCTTCCTCACGACGAGCGGCCGCGCCGGGCGCGCCATCAAGGTGAAGAGCTTCGACGACTACCGCCGGCGCCTCGCCGAGAACTTCGTCATCGTCGAACGCGGCGAACGTCACGACCGCATCGCCCGTGAACTCGACGCCGAGGCGCGCCGCCGCGGCGGCCGCGTCGAGGTGTCACCGGCCGGGCAGGAGGCGCTCGCGGAAGTCCCCGATCTTGTCGAGTATCCCGCCGTGGTCTCGGGCACGTTCCCGGAAGAGTTCCTGCAGCTCCCGGCCGAAGTGCTCACGACAACGATGATCCACCACCAGCACTTCTTTCCGCTCGTGACCAACCACGGCGCCCTCATGCCGGCCTTCCTCGCCGTGCTCAACATGGAGCCCGAGAAGCCGGAGATGGTGGCGCGGAATCTCGGGCGCGTACTCACCGCGCGCCTGCGCGATGCGCGATTCTTCTGGGACGCGGACCGGCAGCAGACACTCGAACAGCACCGCGCGCGCCTTGCCACGGTGGCGTTCCACACCGGCCTCGGCAGCTTCCGCGACAAGGCGGATCGGCTGGAGCCGCTGGCCCGCTGGATTGCGGCCGACGTCTTCGGGCATCCAGAGCTGGCCGACCACGCCGCCACGGCGGCGCGCCTCTGCAAGGCCGACCTCGCCTCGAACATGGTCCGCGAGCTCACGGAGCTCCAGGGCGCCATGGGCGGCATCTACGCCCGCCAGGAAGGCCAACCCGAGGCGGTGTGGAAGGCGATCTACCACCATTACCTGCCGACGGCCGTCGAGGCCACGGGCGCGCCGAGCCGCGCCGACCTCGGCGAGGCGGCCATCACCTGGGCCGCCGTGGCCCTGGCCGACAAGGCCGACACGCTGACCGGCATGTTCGTGGCGGGGGAGCGGCCCACCGGCTCCCGCGACCCGTTCGGCATCCGCCGCGCCGCGCAGGGCCTCGTGCGTATCCTCGCAGACCTGCCGGAACTTGCCGGCGTGCAGGCGGCCATCGCCATCGACCGCCTCACGGCGAAGGCCTTCGACGCGTTCGCCGGTCAGGCCGGCCTCGCCGACGCCGTGCCGGCGCTCGCCGTCTTCCTCGGCGAGCGTGTGGCGAGTGTGTTCGAACAGCGCGGCGCCGACGTGCGCAACGTGCGCGCCGTGATGGCCGGACAGCGCGCGCTCGTGCCGCTCACCATCCGCCGCCGCCTCGACGTGCTGCCCGAGTTCACCGACACGGCTGACTTCAAGCAGCTCGCCGTGCTCTTCAAGCGGGTGCGCAACATCGCGAAGCAGCTGCCCGACGATCGCTTTCGCGCGATCGACGCATCCGGCGCTGCGCTCGCCGCGCTCGCGGATCCGGCCGAGCTGGCCCTGCGCGACGACCTCGCGCGCCGGGCCCCGGCCATCCAGCACGCGGTGGACGCCGGTGACGGCTACCGCAGGGCGTTCGGCGAGGCGGCGGCCTTCGGCCCGGCGGTGGCGAAGTTCTTCGACGACGTGATGGTGATGGCCGACGATCCGGCGGTCCGCGAGGCCCGTCTCGCGCTGCTGCGCCGGCTCGAAGCCCTCATCCTGCAGCTCGCGGACGTCTCCGAAATGGTTCCGACATCCGACTCGTAAGGAGTGATTCCGACATGGCGAAGCGTAACGCGCAGAAGAGAGCGGCCGCGAAGAAGGCTGCCACCCCGACGAAGCAGGCCGCGGCGAAGAAGCCGGCCCCGAAGAAGACGGCCGCGAAGGCCGCGAAGTACGTCTACTACTTCGGCGACGGCAGGGCCGAAGGCGACCGCACGATGAAGGACACGCTCGGCGGCAAGGGCTCGGGCCTCGCCGAGATGACCAACGCCGGGTTGCCCGTGCCGCCCGGGTTCACGATCTCGACCCAGGCCTGCAACTTCTACTACGCCAACCACGGCAAGCTCACGCCGGCGATCGAGGGCGAGATCGAGACGCACATCGCGCGTCTCGAGAAGAGCGCCAAGGCGACGCTCGGCTCGGCGACCAATCCGCTGCTCGTCTCGGTGCGCTCGGGCGCGAAGTTCTCGATGCCCGGGATGATGGACACGATCCTGAATCTCGGCCTGAACGACACGGCCGTCGAGGGCCTCAAGGCGCGGACGGCGAACGGCCGCTTCGCCTTCGACAGCTACCGCCGCTTCATCCAGATGTTCGGCTCGGTCGTACTCGAGATTCCGAAGGCCGCCTTCGAACACGAGTTCGAATCGGTCAAGACGGCCGTCGGCGCGAAGATCGACACCGACCTCGACGAAGCCGCCCTGCGCGATGTGGTGGCACGCTTCAAGGCCGTGGTGAAGGCCAGGACCGGCAAGGCCTTCCCGCAGGACCCGCACGATCAGCTGCGCATGGCGCGCAACGCCGTCTTCCGCTCGTGGAACAACCCGCGCGCGAAGGAATACCGGCGCATCTACGACATCCCTGACTCGATTGGCACCGCTGTCAACGTGCAGATGATGGTGTTCGGCAACACCGGCGACCGCTCGGCCACCGGCGTGGGCTTCACGCGCAACCCGGCGACCGGGGCGAAGGAGTTCTACGGCGAGTTCCTCGTGAACGCGCAGGGCGAAGACGTCGTGGCCGGCATCCGCACGCCGCGGCCGATCGCCGAACTGGCCGAGGTGATGCCGAAGGCGTACGCGCAGCTGCGTCAGATCACGACCCGGCTCGAAAAGCACTACAAGGACATCCAGGATTTCGAGTTCACGATTCAGGAAGACCGTCTGTTCATGCTGCAGACGCGCAGCGGCAAGCGGACCGGCTACGCCGCGGTCGTCATCGCGACCGACCTGATGAAGGAAAAGCTCGTCACGCCGAAGGAAGCGCTGCTCCTGGTGGATCCGGAAGCCCTCTCGCAGCTTCTCGCGCCCGGCTTCGATCCGAAGGAATGGACGGGCATTCCGGTGGCCACGAAGGGACTGCCGGCCTCGCCCGGCGCGGCCTGCGGCCAGGTCGTCTTCACCTCCGACCACGCGGTCGAGTGGGCCAACCGGGGCAAGAACGTCATTCTCGTGCGGCGTGAGACCGTACCCGACGACATCCACGGCATGTGGGTCTCGCAGGGCATTCTCACGGCCACCGGCGGCATGACCTCACACGCCGCCGTCGTCGGCCGGCAGATGGGCAAGCCCTCGATCGTCGGCGCCGGCGAGCTCGCCATCGACGAACACGGCCGCTCGTTCACGCTCAAGGGCCAGACGGTGAAGGAAGGTGACTGGGTCGCCTTCGACGGCCTCACCGGCGAGGTGAAACTCGCGAAGGTCGCCGCCGCGCCGAGCGAGATCCTGCAGGTCATCGACGGCACGCTGCCGGCGGCCGAGTCGGACATCTACCGCCGCTTCCACGCGCTGCTCGCGCAGGCCGACAAGGTGCGCCGCCTCGGCGTGCGCGCCAACGCCGACCAGCCCGACCAGGCCGAGATCGCCTACAAGTTCGGCGCCCGCGGCATCGGCCTCTGCCGCACCGAGCACATGTTCTTCGGCGAAGGCCGCATTCCGATCGTGCAGCGCATGATCCTGGCCGACAACGAAGCCGACCGGCGCGCGGCGCTGGCCGAACTGCTGCCGATGCAGCGGGAAGACTTCTACGGCGTCTTCAAGGCGATGCAGGGCACGCCGGTCACCATCCGCACGATCGATCCGCCGCTCCACGAGTTCCTGCCCAAGCGCGAGGAACTGATGGTCGAGATTGCCGTGATGGAAGCCACCGGCAAGACCGGCCCGGCGCTCACCGAGAAGAAGGCACTGCTCGCGCGCGTGGAACAGCTCCACGAGTTCAACCCGATGCTCGGCCACCGCGGCGTGCGGCTCGGCATCACGTATCCCGAGATCACCGAGATGCAGGCGCGGGCCATCCTCGAGGCGGCGGCCCGTCTCAACAAGGAAGGTCTGAAGATCGTGCCCGAGATCATGATCCCGCTCGTCGGGCTCGTGAAGGAGCTTCAGGACCAGAAGGCGGTGGTCGACCGTGTCGCCACCGAGGTCATGAAGGAGCAGGGCATCAAGTTCAAGTACCTGGTCGGGACCATGATCGAGGTGCCGCGCGGCGCCCTCACCGCCGACGCCATCGCCGAACACGCGCAGTTCTTCTCGTTCGGCACGAACGACCTGACGCAGATGACGTTCGGGTTCTCGCGCGATGACGTCGGCAAGTTCCTGCGGGTCTACCAGGAGCGGAAGATCCTCGACAAGGATCCCTTCGCCACCTTCGACGGCACCGGCACCGGCCAGCTCGTGGCCATGGCCGTGCAGAAGGGGCGGGCCACCCGGCCCGACATCAAGCTCGGCATCTGCGGCGAACACGGCGGCGACCCGGCCTCCGTGCACTTCTTCCACGGCGTGGGCCTCGACTACGTGAGCGCCTCGCCCTACCGCATTCCCGTCGCCCGGCTCGCGGCGGCGCAGGCGGCACTGCAGGTCAAGGTCGGGGATTGATTCGGTACTTCGTGCATCGGGAGGGCCGGACGAGCGCCGTCGAGGCGCTCGACCCGGCCTGGCTCCTGCCGGGCAGCGGCGCCTATGTGTGGGCCGACCTGGCGGAGCCCACCGAGGCCGACGGCCGGGTGCTGCGCGAGGTCTTCGGCGTCCACGAGCTGGCCGTGGAAGACGCGCTCGGCGAAACGCATCATCCGAAGGTCGAGACCTACGACGGCCTGCTCTACGTCGTGCTGCACGGCATCAACTTCCACGCCAGCGAACACGCCTTCGACACGCACGACACCGACTTCTTCGTGTCGGCCCGGTTCCTCGTCACCGTGCACGACGGCAGGCGCCGCAGCATCGCGCACATCGTCGACCTCTGCGGCAAGAGCGGCCACATCCTCGCCGAAGGGCCGATGGCGCTCATGCACCGCATCATGGACACGATGGTGGACCACTACCACCCCGAGGTGGACGAGCTCGAGGAGTGGCTGGACGACCTCGAACGCCAGGTGCTCGAGTCGCCGAACGAGAGCCTGATGGGCGAGATCCTGGCGGTCAAGCGCGACATCCGCAGCCTCCGGCGCATCGTGATGCCACAGCGCGATGTGCTGGGACGGCTGTCGCGCCGGGAGTTCGACCTCATCAGCCAGGAGATGGCGTACCGGTTCCGGGACATCTACGATCAGCTCGTGCGCCTGGCCGACGACGCCATCATCTTCCAGGACCGCGTGACCGGGATCCTCGACGCGCATCTGGCTGGCGTGTCCATCCAACTCGCACAGACATCCAAACTCGTGGCCGTCATCGCGACGCTGTTCGGTCCGCTCACCGTGCTGACGGGCATGTACGGCATGAACGTGCCGCTGCCGCACTTTCCTGGCGGCGAGGGCCTCCAGTTCTGGTGGGTGCTCGGTCTGATGAGTACCGCGTCGATTGCGATGTTCGTGGGCTTCCGCCGTTCGGGCTGGTGGTAGCGCCATGAGCCGCATCGTCAAGCTGCCGGACGATCTCGCCAACCAGATTGCCGCGGGTGAGGTCGTCGAGCGGCCGGCCTCGGTCGTGAAGGAGCTCGTCGAAAACGCGCTCGACGCCGATGCCCGGCGCGTCACCGTCACGATCGAGTACGGCGGCAAGCGGCTGCTGCGCGTCGAGGACGACGGCATCGGCATGTCGCCCGACGACGCCCGCATGTGCCTCGAGCGGCATGCCACGAGCAAGATCCGCACGGCCGATGATCTCGGCGCCATCAGCACGCTCGGGTTCCGCGGCGAGGCCCTGCCGAGCATCGCGTCGGTGTCGCGCTTCACGCTGCGCACGCGCGAGCGCGGCGCCGACGGCGGCACCGAGATCAAGGTCGTGGCGGGGCACGTCGAGCGGGTGGTCGCGGTGGGCGGGCCCGAGGGCACGAGCATCACGGTCGAGGATCTCTTCTTCAACCTGCCGGCCCGGCGGAAGTTCCTGAAGTCGGACGGCGCCGAGACGGCGCACGTCTCGAAGCTGATGACACAGCTCGCGCTCTGTCATCCATGCGTCGGCTTCACGCTCGTGAACGGCGGCAAGCGGATGCTCGAGTGCCCGCCGGCGGCGACGCTCGCCGATCGCATGTATCAGATCTACGGCGAGCGGCCCGACCTCGTGCCCGTCGAGCGCGCGACGCACGGCGTGCATCTCACCGGCATGGTCGCGGCGCTGGCCGAGAGCGGTCCCACGCGCGGCCCGCAGCACGTCTTCGTAAACGCCCGGATCGTGAAGGACAAGACGATCGCGCACGCCATCATCGACGCCTACCAGTCGGCGTCGATCAAGGAGCGCAGCCCCGAGATCCATCTGTTCCTCGAGGTGCCGCTCGACCGCATCGACGTCAACGTGCATCCGACCAAGGCGGAGGTGCGCTTCGCCGATCAGTCGCTCGTGCACGAGATCGTGCGGCGCGGCGTTGCCGATGCGCTTGGCGGGGCGCGGATGCCCGCGCTGCCGGGAGGCGACGCGCGGGCCGCGGCGGGCGACGGCCTCCCGGCGCGCGCCCTGCCGCCGTGGGCGGGGGCGCCGCAGTCAGTGCCATGGTCCGGCCCGGGCGACACCGGCAGTGACGCCGTCCGCGACTGGACGGCCGGGTGGCCCATGTCCGGTCCGTCCGCCGCGACCACGTCCAGTGGCGCGCCGTATGTGCCTGCCTCGGCCGGTCTCGGCACCTGGTCGCCGGTGAGCGGCGAGCGCGCCATGGTGCCGCTCGGCCAGTTCCGCAACACCTACATCATCGCGGTGGACGACGAGGGCCTCGTCATCATCGACCAGCACGTGGCGCACGAGCGGGTGCTCTTCGAGCGGATTCTCGAGAAGCTCACCGCCGCGCCACTCGAGTCGCAGGGGCTGCTCGTGCCGATGGTCGTGGACCTGCCGGGCGCCGGCCATGCCACGCTGCTCGCGCGCGCGGCCGACCTCACGCGCTTCGGGTTCGAGATCGAAGACTTCGGCGGCACGAGCGTGCGGGTGTCGGCCGTACCGGCCATCCTGCGCCCCGACGACATCGACCGCACGCTCAGGGCCCTCGCCGACGACCTCGAACAGCTCGACCGCGGCCTCGTCGCCGAGCAGGCGCTCAAGCAGATGGCCGCCACCATGGCCTGCCACACCGCCGTGCGCGCCCACGACCCGCTGACGACCGAGAAGATGTCGCACATCCTCGAGGAACTGCGGGCCACCGCCTATTCCACGGTGTGTCCGCATGGCCGGCCGGTGATGTTCCGGCTGTCGCGGCGCGATCTGGAGCGCCGGTTCGAACGGATCTAGCTCCGGGACCCGCCGCCCGGCCCCCGGCGCTGCTGCTTGATCTCGTTCCACCCGTCGAGCCGCCGCTTGATCTCCTTCTCGAAGCCGCGTTCGGTGGGCTGGTAGAACCGCCGCCCCTGGAGCCGCCCGGGCAGGCAGTCCATCGCCGCGACCGCGTCCGGCTGGTCGTGGGCGTACTGGTAGCCACGCCCGTAGTCGAGCGACGTCATCAGGCTCGTGGGTGCGTTGCGCAGGTGCAGCGGCACCGGCTCGGCCGCGTCCTGGGTGGCCGACTCCGCCGCGGCGTTGTAGGCGGCGTACACCGCGTTGCTCTTCGGCGCCGTCGCCAGATACAGACACGACTGCGCGAGTGCGGTGTTGGCTTCGGGCATGCCGATGAACTGCAGGGCGTCGCGCGCCGCCATGGCGATGACGAGCGCCTGCGGGTCGGCGATGCCGACGTCTTCCGAGGCGAAGCGCACGAGGCGGCGGGCGATGTACATCGGTTCTTCGCCCGCTTCGAGCATCCGCGCCAGCCAGTAGACGGCGGCGTCCGGGTCGGAGTTGCGCATCGACTTGTGCAGCGCCGACATGAGGTTGAAGTGCTCCTCGCCGTTCTTGTCGTAGCGCAGGGTCTTCTTCTGCAGCGTGTCCTGCACGAGCGCAAGGTCGACGTTCGGCCTGCCCACCGGCTGCGGCGCCGCCGCCACGACGAGCTGCAGCAGGTTGAGGGCCTTGCGGCCGTCGCCGTCGGCTACGCGGGCGATGGCGCCGAGCGCCTCGTCGGTCACCTCGGGCGCCATCGCGCCGAGTCCGCGCTCGGTGTCGGCGAGCGCCCGCCTCAGGATGCGCGTGACCGCGGCCTCAGCGAGCGGCTGCAGCACGAACACCTTCGATCGCGAGAGCAGCGCGGCGTTGACCTCGAACGACGGATTCTCCGTGGTGGCGCCGATGAGCACGATGTCGCCGGATTCGACGCGCGGCAGGAAGGCATCCTGCTGGGCCTTGTTGAAGCGATGGATCTCGTCGACGAAGACGATCGTGCGGCGGCCGCCGCGGCGCCGCTGCTCGGCCTGGGCCATGACGTCCTTGATATCCTTGATGCCCGAGAGCACGGCGCTGAAGGCCACGTAGTGGGCCGCGGTCGCATCCGCGATGAGGCGGGCGAGCGTGGTCTTGCCGGTGCCCGGTGGTCCCCACAGGATCACCGACTGCAGGGCGTCGCGCAGAACCGCTTCACGCAGCGGACGTCCCGGCGCGAGCAGCGCCTCCTGGCCTTCGATCTCGTCGAGCGTGCGCGGCCGCATGCGCTCGGCGAGCGGCGCCGGAGGCGGAGTGACGCCGTCAGGCGGGACCGCGTCGACCTCGTCGAAGAGGCCGCTCACCCGCGAGCCCTCCGCTGCGCCGCCGCCGCGTAGACCACGAGAGCGCCCGCCACGGCGACGTTGAGCGATTCGACCGGCGCGGCCATCGGCAGCGTGAGCACCTGGTCGGCGTCAGCCAGCAGGGCCGGCGACAGGCCCGGCCCTTCGCCACCGACAAGCAGGCAGGTCGCACGTCCGAGATCCACATCCTCCGGCAGGCGGCCGCCTCGCGGCGCCAGCGCCACGATCTGCTGTCCGCGCGCGCGGGCGTCGGCCACGAAGCCGGCGGTGTCCGTGGCGCGCCCCATGGCCAGCCGGAACGCACTGCCCATCGACGCCCGCAGCGCCTTCCAGCCGAGCGGATCGGCAGAGGCCCCGGCGGCGACGAAGCCGGTGGCGCCAGCCGCCTCCGCTGTGCGCACGAGCGCGCCGACGTTGCCCGGGTCCTGCACGTCGACGGCCACGACGACGAGCGCCGGCGCCGGCGCGAACACGGCCTCGAGCGCGAGCACGGGGCGGCGGGCGAGGGCCACGACGCCCGACGACGTGCGCACGGGACTGATGGCCTGCAGGATGTCGTCGGTGACGTGCACGACGTGCGCGCCGCCATCGATGAGACCGTCGAGCGCCCGTGCTTCGGCGTCGCCCGGCGGATCGGTGTTCACCGCCACCGCGTCCACGGCGAGACCCGCCGCCACCGCATCCACGAGCAGATGCCAGCCATCGAGGAGCAGGGGCTCGTCGGGACCGCCGCCGCGGGCATCGCGGCAGGCCTGGACGAGAGGATGGCGACGGCTGGTGATCGACGGCAGGGCAAGGGTCACGGTGGTGGGGCCGCGCGGGGCGCGGGGCGCACGACGGAGCATAGCACCCCGTGTGCTACAGTTACCGGCTGAACCAATGAAAGAACGAATTCTCAAGCGGTTTGACGACGAGATTGCCGGCCTCGAGCGCGAGCTCTATTCGGAGCTCCCGAAAGAGATCCAGCGCGCCCGCGAGTTCGGCGACCTGCGCGAGAACGCTGAGTACTCCGCCGCGAAGGAACGCCAGAGCTTCGTGCAGGCGCGGATCGCGATGCTGCAGCGCCGGCGCAACGAAGTGGCGCTGATGAATCTCGATCGTGTGCCGCACGGCAAGACCGGCTTCGGCTCCACCGTCACCCTGCGCGAGCAGGGCGGCGGCGCGATCGTCTATCAGCTCGTGATGCCCGAAGACGCCGACGCAGAGAAGGGTCTCATTTCGACGGCCTCGCCTATCGGGAGGGCGCTGCTCAACAAGGAAGAAGGCGACGAGGTCACCGTCACGACGCCCGCCGGCACGCGCACGTTCGACGTCGTCAAGGTCGTCACGATCCACGACGAGTAGGAACGACTGGTGGCGCGCGGCTCTCGAGCCCAGCACGAGCTGTATTCCCCCGAGCGCCCGACGGCCGTCGTTCTGAGCGGCACTGGCGTCGACGGCGCGTATCACGCCGGCGTGCTCGAAGCCCTGCAGGAAGCCGGCGTCAAGATCGACCTCGTGGGCGGACGCGGTGTGGGCGCGCTGGCCGCGGTGCTCTTCGCCCTCGACGGCGCGGCGGCCCTGTGGAGCGCCCGGGGGCTGTGGCGGCGTCCGACGAAACGCGCCGCCTATGGCCTCACGCGGCCGTACCGAGCGGTCGGCGCGGCGCTGGTTGTCATGGCAGGCCTCGTGTCGAGTCCCTTGGCACTGCTGCTCGCGGCCGTCGCCGTGTGGCCGCTGAGCCTCCTGGCGGCATGGACCGGCCTCGACGGCACCCCTTCGATCGCCGAGCGCTACGCCGCGTGGCTCAGCTGGGTGTTCCAGCCCGACCATCTGGCCACCTGGATCGCGCGGCTCGTCCTCGTCGTGGCCACCGTGCTGCTGCTCGGACTCGCCATCGGCGCCGTCATCTCGGCCCGGCGGGCGCCGCGCCGCCAGCGTGGACATCTGGCGTGGCGGCTGCTCGGCGCCCCTGTCGACTCCGGCCGCTTCGCCGCCACCGCCATGCGCGCGCTGTGGGACCTGCTGCGCGGCGGCGCCGCGCTCGCCAGGCCGCGCGCGGCCGAGCTCAGCCTGCGCCTCTCGGAATTGCTGGTCTCGGGCGCCGGCCAGCCCGGCCATCGCGATCTGCTGCTCACCGTGCACGATCTCGACGCCCGCCGCGACCTCGTGTTCGGCATGCTCGGCGGCGAGGCCGGACGCCGGCTGTTCCCCGGCGCCACCGGTGTGGCCGGCCGCCGCGCCGAAGCCTTCGACCTGGCCGGTCCGGCGAAAGCCTCACTCATCGATGTCGTGAGCGGCGCGCTGACACTCGCGGACCTCTCGGAGCCACATCCGCTCGCGTTTCCGGCCGACAGCTACTGGCGGGGGGAAGTCCATCGTCTGGCCGACCGGCCGGCGTCACTCTCGCGTCTGCTCGAAGAAGCGGCTGCCGCCGGCATGGAGCAGGCGATTATCGTCACGGCGTCGCCCGAGGTAGGCGGCCCGCATGATCTTCGGCCGGCGCGGCTCGATCCGCGCGGACGGGCGGGGGAGTGGCTGGCGGCCCAGGAAGCTGCCGCCGTGCGCGATGCCGTGCGCTTCGCGCAGGCACATTTCCACGCCGTCTTCGTCATCCGCCCATCGCACAATGCCCTCACGCCGCTCGATCTCGCCGGGGCCCACGACGCCGCGTCCGACCGGCGGACCACGCCGGCCGATCTCGTGACGCGCGGCCACGAAGACGCGCACCGGCTCTTCATCGCACCTGCCCTCGGCGCCGCCGGCGAACGCGTGGGCGAAGACTCCAGAGGACGCTCATGAGCACCAGCGACAGCCACGGCCCCGCGACCCGTCTCATCCACGTCGGGGAACGTCCGCCCGCCGCCGCCTCACTCACCGTGCCGATCTACGAGACGAGCACGTTCGTGTTCGACTCGGCCGCCGACGTCGAGGCCTACGCGGCCGGCACGAGGCCCGCGTATCTCTACAGCCGCTACGACAATCCCACCGTGGTCGCGGTGGAGACGAAAATCGCCGAGATCGACGGCGCGGAAGCGGCGCTCGTCTTCGGTTCGGGCATGGCGGCAATCTCGACCGCCATCTTCGGCCTGCTCGAAGCGGGTGACGAAGTCGTGTGCTGCGCGGCCATCTACGGCGGCACCTTCCACGTGCTCACGAGCCTGGCCTCGCGCTTCGGCGTGACCACGCGATTTGCCACGCTCGAGGAGTTCCGCACGCCGGCGGCCCTCATGGGCCCGAAGACGAAAATGGTGTGGTTCGAGTCGCCGATCAATCCGACGCTCCGCGTCATCGACGTGCGCGCGGTGGCGTCGGCCTGCCGCGAGGCGGGTGTGCTCTCGGTGATGGACAACACCTTCGCCTCGGCCATCAACCAGCCGGTGCTGGCGATGGGTGTGGACCTCTCGGTGCAGAGCGTCACGAAGTATTTGAATGGCCACAGCGACGTCACCGGCGGCGTGCTGTCCGGCCGCGCCGGTCTCATCGGCCGTCTCGCCAGGACGCGGCGGCTGCTCGGCGGCATTCTCGACCCGCAGCCGGCGTACGCGCTCGGCCGCGGCATGAAGACACTCACGCTGCGGGTGGCGCGGCACAACGAGACGGCGCTTGCCATCGCCCAGGCGCTCCACGGACATCCGGCGCTCACGGCCGTGCACTACCCGGGCCTGCCGTCGCACCCCGATCACGCCATCGCGAAGGCGCAGATGGCCGGCTTCGGCGGCATGGTGTGCATCGACCTCGCGGGCGGGCAGGCCGCCGCGTTCCGCGCCTTCGACCGGCTGCGCCTTTTCCAGCGTGCCGCCAGCCTCGGCGGCGTCGAGAGCCTGTGCAGCCTGCCGATCCTGACCTCCCAGTTCGGGCTGAGCGACGAGGCGCTCGCCAAGGCCGGCGTGACGCGCGGCATGATGCGCCTCTCGGTCGGGCTCGAGGACGCCGCCGACCTCATCGCCGACCTGAGGCAGGCGATCGAAGGGTAGCGCCCCGCCTACTTCTTGCCGGTCTGCTCGTGCAGGAAGTCGAGCACGAGGTCAAGCATCCGCTGATTCACCCGGCTGCCTTCGTGCACGCCGAACTTCGTCTGGAAGGCTTCGAGCGGCACCACGGCCTTCGCCATCGTGCGGTGTCCGCCGGCGCTGCCGATGTCGTTGAACCAGCGGCGCGCGAAATCGCCGGCGTTGCGTGAGTAGCCGAGGTTACGCACCGAGACGACCATCTGGTCGTTCACCACGCCGGAGACCACCGTCCACTGCACGTTTTCAAGCTGCAGGTAGAAGTCGGCGACGTAGGGGATGAAGTCGTCGCGCGGCGGCTCGCCGAGGAAGGCGCAGAAGACGTGCTCCACCATGCGGCCCTGCTGCCACGCCTTGATCACGTAGTCGAGGCGTTCGCGAGTGATTTCCGCCCCTTCCATCTTGCGGATGAGGCTGGCGTCGGCGAGCGGGTAGAGGAACGAGAAGGCGTCGAGGTCGGCGCGGTTGGCCTGGCGGTTGAAGAACAGCGTATCGGACTTGATGGCGTAGAGCATCGCCGTCGCCGTGCGCTCCGAGATGTCGAGGTCGACCGCCTGCAGGTGCTCGGTCAGAATCGTCGACGTCGAGCCGTAGTCGGAGCGGATGTCCTTGAACATTGCCGTCCAGCCGCTGGTCTCGGGGTGGTGATCGACCACGAGGTCGACGTGCCGCAGGCCGTCGCCGAAGTAGTGCGGCTGCACGTCCACCAGGGCGATCTTCTCGAACGAACCGAACTGATCGGCCGTCACCGTATCGATGCCGATTTCGAGCAGCTTCAGCATCCGCAGGTTCTCGGGACGCGACACCGGCTGCATGGTGCCGATGATGGCGGTCTGCTTCGTGCGGCGGAGCAGGGTGCGCAGGGCGAGGCCGCTGGCGATCGCGTCGGGATCCGGATCGTGATGGGTGAGGATGAGCACCCGGTCGGCATCGCTGAAGTAGCGCTGGTATTGCTGCACCTTCTGGCGGGTCAGTGAGCGGTTGAGCTCGGTCGAGAGCCGCGCCTCCACCAGTTCGGCGAGCGTGATGTTCGTGAGTTCGGGGAACTCGGTGCGCAGGGCCGCCGCGCGTTTGTCGTCTTCCGGTCCGAGGGTGCCGAGCAGGTAGACCAGCACGCCGCCCGCATCGCGCACGGCATCGAGCACCTTCGGCAGGCTGCGCTGGCGGGCATCTTCGATGATGACCGACGTCGTGGGCAGGAGATCCGCCTTGACGAAGGTGTCGACGCGCCGAGGGTCGGCGGCCACAACGCTGGCGCCGGCGTCGTGGAGCCGCCGGGCGAGCGCCTTGCTTTCCACGATGAACTCGACCTCGACGCGCGGACTGAGCACCGCGTGCAGCAGGCGGCCGACGAGTTCGGTCTGGCAGACGGCCAGGCACCTCATCGATGGCATTCCGTTCGTGTCGGCGGCGGCAGCATTTGCGACAACCTCGGATTATAGCCCCCGTGGGGCCGGCGGTCTGTCGCGTCCGGCGCAGGGTTGCACGCGACTGCCTGTGGTACTCTCATGCACAGTCCCCGCCAGCCGGCGTCCGCCCGTGGGCGACGGCCACCGGGGCCGTCCCCATGCCCGCCACTCTCGACCGCTTCAGTCTCGTCTCCGACTTCGATCTGGCCGGCGATCAGGTGCGCGCCGTTCCGGAGCTCGTCGCCGGGCTCGAACGCGGGGATCCACGTCAGACGCTGCTCGGCGTGACCGGTTCGGGCAAGACGTTCACCATGGCCGAGGTGATCGCGCGCGTCAACCGGCCGGCGCTCGTGATGGCGCACAACAAGACGCTGGCGGCGCAGCTCTATCAGGAGTTCCGGCGCTTCTTTCCGCACAACGCCGTCGAGTACTTCGTCAGCTACTACGACTACTACCAGCCCGAGGCGTACGTGCCGGCGAGCGACACGTACATCGAGAAGGAAGCGACGATCAACGAGGAGATCGACCGCATGCGTCTCTCGGCGACGCGGTCGCTCTTCGAACGCCGCGACGTCGTGATCGTGGCGAGCGTGAGCTGCATCTACGGCCTGGGCTCACCCGAGGCGTACTACGGCCTCGTGCTGCCACTCGAACGCGGTCAGCGCATGAGCCGCGACCACCTGCTGCGCAAGCTGGTCGAGATCCTCTACGAACGCAACGACCTGGAGTTCGGCCGCGGCACCTTCCGAGTGCGCGGCGACATCGTCGAGGTGCATCCCTCCTACGACGAGCTGGCGCTGCGCATCGGCCTCTTCGGCGACGAGATCGATGAGCTCACGAGCTTCGATCCGATCACCGGCGCGACCGTCCGCCGGCACGACCGTCTGTCGATCTTCCCGAAGACGCACTTCGTGACCTCGCGCGACCGCCTGAAGGAAGCGGCCGACGCCATCAAGGCCGAACTCGAGGAGCGCCGCACGTTCCTCGAACGCGAAGGGCGTGTGCTCGAGGCCCAGCGCATCCACCAGCGCACGATGTTCGACCTCGAGATGATCAAGGAGATCGGCTACTGCCACGGCATCGAGAACTACTCGCGGCACCTGACCGGGCGCTTCCAAGGCCAGCCGCCGCCGACCCTCTTCGACTATCTGCCGCCGGATGCGCTGCTCATCATGGACGAAAGCCACCAGACCGTGCCGCAGGTGCGCGGCATGTTCCATGGCGACCGCGCCCGCAAGGAAGTGCTCGTCGAGTATGGCTTCCGCCTGCCGTCAGCCCTCGACAACCGCCCGCTCAGCTTCGAGGAGTTCGAAACGCGGATGCCGCAGACCATGTTCGTCTCGGCCACGCCCGGCCCCTATGAGCTGAAGGCCTCGGGCGGCGTGGTGGTGGAACAGGTGATCCGGCCGACCGGCCTCATGGACCCGCCGATCGAGGTGCGTCCGGTGAAGGGGCAGGTGGATGACCTGCTCGCCGAAATCCGCCAGCGCGTCGCGAAGCGGGAGCGCGTGCTCGTGACGACGCTCACGAAGCGGATGGCCGAAGATCTCACGCAGTATTACCACGAGCTCGGTGTGCGGGTGCGCTATCTGCATTCGGACATCGACACGCTCGAGCGCGTCGAAATCCTGCGCGACCTGCGGCGTGGCGGCTTCGACGTGCTGGTCGGCATCAACCTGCTCCGCGAAGGCCTCGACCTGCCGGAAGTGTCGCTCGTCGCCGTGCTCGACGCCGACAAGGAAGGGTTCCTCCGGTCGGGCGGTTCGCTCATCCAGACAGCCGGGCGCGCCGCCAGGAACGTATTCGGCCGCGTGATCATGTACGCCAACACGGTCACGGACTCGATGCGGATGGCCATCAGCGAAACCGAGCGCCGCCGCACGCTGCAGGCCGCCTACAACGAGGCACACGGCATCACGCCGACGACCATCGTGAAGGACATCGAGGGCGTGCTCTCGAGTGTCTACGAACGGGACTACGGCGGCGCCCTGGCGCTCGACGACAGCGACTCGCCGGATGAGTCGGCGGCTCGGCTGGCCGACCTCGAGCGGCAGATGAAACAGGCCGCCGCCGACCTCGACTTCGAGGCCGCGGCCGCCTTCCGCGACCGCATCGCGGCGATCAAGACCCGCGCGATGGGTCTCGCCGGCCGGCCGGCGGATCCCGCGTGATGGCCGTCTTCATCGAGTGGCTGAAGCGCGCGCTGCTCGAGGTTCAGGAGTATTCGAAGCTCGCCATGGCGACGGCCCGCTGCGCGGTGTCGCGGCCGTTCTACTGGCACGACTTCGTGGAGCAGCTCGACGCCATCGGCATCGGCTCGATGACGGTGGTCATCCTGACCGGCCTCTTCACCGGCGCCGTGCTGGCCCTGCAGTCGGGCTTTACGCTCGACCAGTTCGGCGCCCGGCCCTTCGTGGGCCGCCTCGTGAGCGCCTCGATGATCAAGGAACTCGGCCCCGTGCTCACCGCGCTGATGCTCGCCG
This sequence comes from Vicinamibacterales bacterium, assembly GCA_044347565.1. Taxonomy (GTDB): domain Bacteria; phylum Acidobacteriota; class Vicinamibacteria; order Vicinamibacterales; family UBA2999; genus CADEFD01. The sequence goes on from JBIKUN010000022.1 coordinate 27,752, forward strand.
GCCGCGTCAGCTCGGGCATCGCCGCCGAACTTGGCTCGATGATGGTGACCGAGCAGGTGAGCGCGCTGCGCGCCCTCGGCACCGATCCGGTGCGCAAGCTGGTCGTGCCGCGGGTGCTCGCCGGTATCCTCATGACGCCGGTGCTTACGGTCGTCGCCAACACCGTTGGCCTGCTCGGCGGCTGGGTGGTCTCGGTGCAGAACCTCAACGTCGCCTCCGGCCTCTACTGGTCGTCGGTCGTCGATGGCCTGTTCCTCGAAGACGTCTGGATGGGCCTCCTCAAGCCCTTCTTCCTGGGCTTCATCATCGTCACCGTCGGCTGCCACGTGGGGCTGCGCACGCGGGGCGGGACGCAGGGCGTTGGCCGCGCCACGACCAACGCCGTGGTGGCCGCGTCGGTCGGTGTGATCGCCATGGACTTCTTCTCCACACAGCTGCTGCTGGAGCTGCTCTTCTGATGGCGACCGTGCCCGAAGAGATGCGCGGGCCCGCGAAGGGCCGCCCCGGCGACGCCCCGGTCGTCGAATTCGTAGACGTCCGACTCGCCTTCGACGACAACGTCGTACTCGACGGCATCAGCTTCAGGCTCTACCCGGGGTTCACCAAGATCTTCATCGGGGCGAGCGGCTCGGGAAAGTCCACCGTGCTGAAACTCATCCTTGGCTTGCTCGCGCCCGACTCCGGGAAGATTCTGGTGCATGGACAGCGTATCGACGGCATGACCGAGAACGAGCTCTTCGCCGTGCGCGATCACACCGGCATGGTGTTCCAGGAAGGGGCGCTCTTCGACTCGCTGACCGTGGGCGAGAACGTCGGTTTCAAGCTCTACGAAGAAACGGACATGCCGCTCGCGGAGGTGCGTACCCGCGTAGAAGAGGTGCTCGGCTTCGTGGAGCTCGGGCCCTACATCGACCGCAAGCCGTCGGAGCTCTCGGGGGGGCAGCGACGCCGCGTCGCCATCGCGCGGGCCATGGCGTTCAAGCCGAAACTGCTGCTCTACGACGAGCCGACGACCGGCCTCGATCCGATCACCGCGCTCACCGTGGATGCCGAAATCATCAAGCTGCGCGACCTCGAGAGCGTCACCTCCGTGCTCGTCACACATCAGCTGCGCGATGCGTTCTACATCGCGACGCACGGCGCCACCCGGGCGCCGGAGGGGCACACCATCGTCAGCGCCTCGCCCGAGAAGGTCGAGGAAGCCGACTTCGTCATGCTGCGCGACGGCAAGATCGTCTTCGAAGGCTCGGCCGATGAGCTGCGAAGCGCGACCGACCCGTATCTTCGCGCGTTTCTGTCGTAGGAGAATCACTGCATGCCGCGTACGCGTTCCCTGGCGTGGTCGGAACTGAAGATCGGCATCATCACGGTGTTCGCCCTCGTGATGGCGGCGCTCATGGTCTTTGCCGTGGGCGGCGCCGGCGGCTTCTTCTGGCAGCGGTATCCGCTCAAGGTGCGCTTCGAGAACATCGCCACCGTGAAGGGCGGCACGCCCGTGCGGGTGGCCGGCATCGAGATGGGTGCGGTGACCGAGGTGCGGCTCACCGGCAATACGGTGGAAGCCTGGCTGGACGTATCCAACGAGGTGAGGCCGCTCGTGACCGACCGGTCGCTCGCCGTCATCGGCGCGATCTCGCTGCTCGGGGAAGGGGCGATCGACATCACGCCGGCCCCGGAGGGCACGCCTATCGCCGACTGGGGCTACGTGCCCTCCGGCATCGACCCGGCCTCGATTGCGGCGCTCTCGGCCGTGGCCGGCAAGGGCCTCGACGAAACGGCGCGGCTGCTCGCCGATCTGCGCGCGGGGAAGGGCACGCTCGGGCTGCTCTTCACCGACGACAAGGCGTATCGCGACCTCGAGGCGCTGATGGCGTCGGCCACGCGTGTGACCGAGGCCGTGGGCCGCGGCCGCGGTAGCCTTGGGCGGCTCGTGAACGACCCGGCCGTCTACAACGAGCTCGTGGCGGCGACCGGGTCGCTCAACGCCATCACCGCCAAAGTGGCGCGGGGCGAGGGGAGCCTCGGGGCGCTGCTGAACGACCCGGCGCTTGCCGCGTCGGCCACGCAGGCCGCCGCCAACCTCGAGAAGGTCACCGGCGGACTCGCCCGCGGCGACGGCACGGCCGGCAAGCTCCTGACCGACGAACAGCTCTACACGCGCCTGAACGCCACGGCCGCGCGCCTCGACGACATCTCGACGAAGCTCGCCGCCGGCGAGGGCACCGCCGGGATGCTTCTGCAGGACCGCCGGCTTTATGACAATATGAGTGCGGCGGTGACCGAGTTGCGAGGGCTCGTCTCGGACATCCGCAAGGACCCCAAGAAATACCTGAACGTGAAGGTCAGTCTCTTCTGACCACGCGGGGCCCCAGGAGGAGAGTCATGTCGAGAGACACCAACAGCGGCGGATCGGTGATGCTGGCCTTCGTGCTCGGCGCGGTGGCTGGCGCGGCCGTGGCGCTGCTCTTCGCGCCCGCCTCGGGCGATGAGACACGGGATTATCTGGGCCGGCGCGCCCGCGAGGGCCGCGACAAGGCCCGCGACGCCGCCCGCGAGGCCGCCGACCAGGGCCGCGAGTTCTACAACCGCAACCGCGATAGCGTGACGAGCGCCATCGAACGGGGCCGCGAGGCCTTCCAGCAGGCGCGCGAAGAAGGACGTAACGCGTGACCGACGTCTGGCTGGCCATCATCGCCCTGGCAGTCGCCGTGATGGCGGCCATCCAGGTAGGCGCGATCGTGCTCGGCCTGCGCCTGGCCCGCCGGGTGGACCAGCTCACGATGCAGATCGAGCGCGACGTCAAGCCGCTCATCCAGAACCTCACGGAGATGACGGCGGAAGCGAAGCGGGCGGCGGCGCTCGCCACCGCGCAGGTCGAGCGTGCCGATCGCCTCTTCGGCGATCTCGCGCTCTCGGCCGAACGCACGATGGCGATTGCCTCGCAGTTCGTCGGCGGCCCGGCCAAGAACGGCTTCGCGCTGTTCTCGGCGGCTCGGGCGGCCTTCTCGGCGTTCCGCGACCTGCGGGACGCCTCACGGCGGCGCACGGCCTACAAGTCGGCCGCGCCGGACGACGAAGAATCTCTCTTCATCGGTTAATGACATGCGCCGAAGGCGGCGCCAGGAGGCAGTGGGCATGCGTCGATTGGTCCAGTTCAGCAGCTCGCTCGTAGTCGCCCTCGCGGCCCTGGCCGCCACGGCCCAGCCCGTGCTCGCGCAGGAGCCGAAGTCGGCCGCCGCGGCCAAAGAGCTCGCGCAACTGCTCGCCGGCAAGAAGATGGACGCGGTGGCCGTGCGCGCTCCCGACTCGCCCGACACTTTCCTCGCGGCGCTGGTCTTCCCGGCGCAGCTCATCGTGGTGTCGGCGAAGTACCCGGCGCCGCCGCTGCTGAACGAGAAGCTGGCGCGCCGCGAGTACCGCGACGTCTACATCGAGCTCAACAGCGCCTCGGAGCGCGACTCGCGCTTCTTCATCACCGATATCGGCGCCGACGGCCTCAAGCCCAAGCGCGCGAAGAAGGACGAGCCGTTCGACGTCCGCGACGCGGCCGGCAAGCCCTTCAACTTCGACGGCAACTGGCGCGAAGACAAGATGTCGGAAGCCGACTACATGAAGGTGCACGCCGAGACCGACGAGCGCTACGCGCAGATCCTGACGGCCCTGCTGGGGGAAGCGAAGAAGTAGCCGCGGTGGCGGTGCGCCTTGTTGCGACGACGCCTGGCGCGCTCGTCGTGGTGAAACCGGCCGGACTCGCAAGCGAACTCGCGCGCGATCCGGCCGCCGACTCTCTCCTCCGCCGCCTCCAGGCCGATGGGCACCGCGACCTGCGCCTGGTGCATCGGCTCGATGCTCCGGCCTGCGGCCTGATGCTCGTGGCCCGCACCGCAGCGGCCGCCACCCACTACTCACACGAAATCGAAGCCCGCCGCTGGCACAAGTGGTATGTGGCTCGCCTGGCGCAGCCCGTGGACGTCACACGCGGCCTGGTGGGGCCGCACAAGGCCTACCTGCGCACCGAAGGACGTGTGGCCACCGTGGTCCGCGCCGGCGGCAAGCCCTCGTTCCTCGACGTCATCATGGCTGCGCCCGCGCCCGAAGACGCGGCCACGTCGCACGTGCTCATCCGGCTGCACACCGGGCGCTACCACCAGATTCGCGCCATGCTGGCCCACGCCGGCGCGCCGCTCGCTGGTGACGCCACCTACGGCGGTCAGGGGGTGTGGCCGCTGTATCTCGAACACGTCGTGCTCGGCAGCGGCGTCGATACGACGGGCGCCTGGACGGCGTGGCAGGCGCCACCGCACGAAGACCGTGAGGCGTGGGCGCCGGAACTCGCCGCCGCCGTCGACACGTGCGCGGCTACGGCGCGAACAACACCGCCGCCACCCGATCCCGCTCCCTGACATCGACCGGCCATGGGGGCAGTTCGAGCCAGCGCGGCGAACGTGGTGACGACGCGTCGATGAGGTCCGCGAGCGCACCGGCTTTCGCGAGTTCGCGTGTGTTCGACGCCGCGAAGATCGCTCCGCCAGGTGCCAGCACACGCGCCGCGGCGCCGATGAGGGCAGGGTAGTCATCCACCGCGCGCCAGGCCGCGACGCCGCGCCGCTTGTTGGCGGCGGCGAAGGTGGGCGGGTCGAGAATCACGAGATCGAAACGTTCGTCGTCGCGTCGCGCCGCCTGCGCGAGGTACTCCATCGCGTCGCGCCGCAGGAAACGCACGGTCGAGCCGTCGAGGCCGTTCAGCGCCATGTTGCGGCGTCCCCAGTCGAGGTAGCGCCCAGACACGTCCACGTTCGTCACGTGCGCGCCAGCCCGCGCCAGCGTCATCGAGAACGCGCACGTGTAGGCAAACAGGTTCAGCACCCGGCCCGGCCGGCGGTCCGCCAGCGCCCGCCGGTGTTCGCGGTGGTCGAGGAAGAGCCCCGTGGACAGCCCGTCCCACATGCGCACCTCGTAGCGCGTGCCGTACTCCTCGACCACGAGAGCCTCAGGCTGCGCGACGCCGGCTCGCGGCGCGGGTGACGTGGCCTCGTCGCCGAGGACGCCGCCAAGGCGGCTCCTGTCGCGCACGAACGGCTTCACGTAGACGCTCTCGACGCCGAGCGGCGCGAGCTGGTCGAGCGTCACCCCAGCCACCGCGGTCACCGCCTCGTCGGGCAGCCCCGCGTCGTCGTAGACGTTCATCACCGCCACCGGGCCGTAGCGGTCGATCGAGAGGCCGCGCACGCCATCGCCCTTGCCGTCGAGGACGCGCCAGGCCGTCACGTCCGCCGGCGCGATGAGCGCGGCACGGCGCCGCAGCGCGCCTTGGAGCGCGCGTGCGAACGGTGCGGTGTCCACGGTTCCGAGAGCACGGCTGGGTGGCGGCACGGGTCCGCATCGTAGCAAACGTGCGGTCCGCTCGTGGGCAGGCTCGCCGCCGCCGAGATCCTCGACCGCGTGGACGTGGATCTGCTGGCGCCGTACCGCCTGAGCCGCTTCGCGGCCGGCACCGCGGCGCGCTGAGAGGTACGCCCGAGCGTGCACGCGTCCCGCTGTCTGGAGACAGGCAGAATGGCACTATCCGGCCGTCGGTTGGCGCTATCGGTCGGGATCGAACATCGGCCAGAACCAGCGCGCGGCGTCGTGGATCATGAGACCGTCGCTCACGAGGAGCAGGGCATCCCGGACGGCGGTGAGCGCGGCCAGCACGGGTTGAGGTTGTGGGAAGGGGTGGTGCGCGCTCCAGGATTCGAACCTGGGACCCCCGCCGTGTGAAGGCGGTGCTCTACCGCTGAGCCAAGCGCGCGTCGATGCGAGATGCCCAGTTTACCCGGAAGCCCGGCATCTCGGCAACCGGTGCGGCCGCGTTCGGCCGAGGCCGACGCGTGTCAGACCGTGCCGAAGAGGCGGTCGCCGAAGTCGCCGAGGCCCGGCACGATGAACTTCTGGGCGTTGAGTTCCCGATCCACGACCGGCGTGTAGATCGGCACGTCCGGGTAGCGGCGTTCGATGGCGGCAATACCCTCGGGGGCGGCGACCACGCAGACGAAACGGATGTCGCGGGCACCGGCCGCGCGCAGCAGGTCGATGGCCGCCACCGCACTGCCGCCAGTGGCAAGCATCGGATCGGTCACGAGCACGACGTCGTCTTCGAGGTCCGGTGGCAGCTTCACGTAGTAACGGGTCGCCAGCGCCGTCGTGTCATCGCGCTGCAGCCCGATGTGGCCCACGCGCGCCGTGGGCAGCAGGTCGAGCACGCCGTCGATCATCCCGAGGCCGGCGCGGAGCACCGGCACGAGCGTGACGCGCGCGCCCACGCGGCGGGCGAAGGCGGCGCCGAGCGGCGTCTGCACCGTGCCGTCGATCGTCGGCACTTCCTTCAGCACTTCGGCGGCGATGAGCAGCGACATCCGGCGGGCCACGCGGCGGAAGATGTCGGGCGGCGTGGACGCGTCGCGCAGCGTCGCCAGGGCGTCGTGCACGAAGGGATGCGTGATGAGGTGAACCACGGGTGCGCCAGTTATATCACGCAGCCGCCGGCCGGACGGGCGCCGCGAATCGCCTACAATTCCACGATGCGCCCCGGCTGGATCCTGTCCCTCGCCACACTCGTCCTTGCTGCCGGTGTGCTCGCCGGCGCGCAGACGCCGAAGGTGGTCTCGCTCATCGTCACCGGCGGCACCGTGGTCACCGTCGACGGCGCGCGCACGGTCATCCCGCGCGGCGCGGTGGCCATCGACGGCACGCGGATCGCGGGCGTGGGCACAGCAGCCGACATCGCCGGCCGGTTCACCGGACGCGCCACCATCGACGCCACCGGGCAGGTGGTGATGCCCGGCCTCATCAACACTCATACCCATGCGCCGATGGTGCTCTACCGCGGCCTCGCCGACGACCTTGCGCTCATGGAGTGGCTACAGAAGTACATCTTCCCGGCCGAGGCGAAAACCGTGTCACCGGCCTTCGTGCGCACCGGCACGCGGCTCGCGGCGCTCGAGATGATCCAGTCGGGCACGACGACCTACGCCGACATGTATTACTTCGAGGAGGAGATCGCGGCCGTGACGAAGGCGGCCGGTCTGCGCGGTGTGCTCGGGCAGACGGTAATCCAGTTTCCGGTGGCCGACGCGAAGACGCCGGCGGAAGCGCTCGCCAGAAGCGAAGCTTTCATCCTCAAGTACAAGAACGACGACCTCATCGTACCGGCCGTGGCGCCGCACGCGCTCTACACGAACGACCGCGCCACACTCATCGCCACGCGCGACCTGGCGAAAAAACACGGCGTGCCCCTCCTCATCCACCTGGCTGAGACCGAGGACGAAGTGACGGCGGCGCGCGAGAAGGGCGGCCTGAGCCCCACCGGCTACCTCGAATCGATTGGCTTCTGGACGGGCGCGCGCACGCTCGCCGCACACGGCGTGTGGGTGTCGCCGGAGGATATCGCGACGCTCGTCAAGCGAGGCGTCGGCGTGTCGCACAACCCCGAGAGCAATATGAAACTCGCGAGCGGCACGGCGCCCGTCACCGGTTATCTGGCCGCCGGCGCGGCCCTGGGCCTCGGCACCGACGGCGCGGCCAGCAACAACGACCTCGACATGTTCGAGGCGATGCGCCAGGCGTCGTTCCTCGCCAAGCATGCCTCGCGCGATCCGCGGGCGGTGCCGGCCGCGACCGCGCTCGAGATGGCCACGATAGGTGGCGCAAAGGCACTCGGCATGGACAAGGAGATCGGCTCGCTCGAAGCGGGGAAGCGCGCGGACCTCATCCTCGTCCGCATGAACCGCGCCGGCCAGACGCCGCTCTACGACCCGGTCTCACACCTGGTCTACACGACACGCGGCGACGACGTGGATACGACGATCGTGAACGGGAAGATCCTGATGCGCGGCCGCGTCGTGCGCACGCTGGATCAGGCGGCCGTGCTGGCCGAGGCCCGCAAGGCGGCCGCCGCCGTGCGCGCCGCCGTCACACCGTGAGCGTGCCGATGAAGGGCAGGTGGCGGTAGTGTTCGTCGTAGTCGAGCCCGTAGCCCACCACGAACTGGTCCTCGATCTCGAAGCCGATGTAATCCACCGGCACTTCGATCTTCCGGCGCGAAGGCTTCGAGAGCAGGCAGGCGCAGCGCAGGGATCTCGGCCCGCGCGCCCGCAAAAGGTCCTGCAGGTAGTGCAGCGTCAGGCCGGTGTCCACGATGTCCTCGACGATGACGACGTGCCGGTCCTGCAGGCCGCGGTCCACGTCCTTGAGCATCCGCACTTCGCCGGTGGTGTTCGTGCCGGAGTAACTCGAGACCGCGATGAAGTCCATGGTCACCGTGCCCGTCATGGCGCGCAGCAGGTCGGCCATGAAGAAGACCGACCCCTTGAGGACGCCGATGAAATGCAGGTCGGCGTCGGGATTGTCGCGGCGGATGCCGGCCGCCAGGGTCTGGATGCGGGCCTGGATGTCGAGAGCGGAAATCAGCGGGGTGACCGTGGCGGACATGCGCGGCCGAGGGTACCATACGGGGCGCGGACCGGCCGCGGGGAAGTGTGATGACGCGTTACGACATGCTCACCGAGACCATCGCGCGCACGCTCGAGCGTGGCGCCACGGTCATGCTCGCCAAGGGCGGCCACGTCACGCCGCTCGCCCTCGACACGCTGCGTGAGCGCCGTGTGACGCTTGTGCGCGAGGGCGCGGTGGGCGATGCCGAAGGCTTGGCGCCCGTCGCCGCGCCCACACGCTTCGCCGTGGGCAGCGATCACACGGGGCTGGCGCTGCGGAAGGCCGTGCGCGACCATCTGCGCCGGCAGGGCCTCGCCGTGCAGGAGGTGGGCCTCGACACGCCCGACCCGGTCGACTATCCCGACATCGCCGGCCAGGTGGCGCGCCTCGTGGCCCGGCGCGAGGCGGATGCCGGCATCGTCATTGACGGCGCCGGCCTCGGCTCGGCGATCGCCGCCAACAAGATCGACGGCATCCGCTGTGCGATGTGCACGGACAGGACGCTGGCGCGGTATGCCCGCGAACACAACGGCGCCAACGTGCTGGCGCTTGGCGCCACACTCGTCACCATCGAGGCGGCGCTGGCCATCGTGGACACGTGGATCTCGACGCCGATGACCGAGGCGCGCTACATCCGCCGTCTCGGGAAGATCCAGGGCCTGGAGCGCACCCGGTGAGCACCTCTCCCGACCAGACCGTCGGCGTCGATCTGGGACGCCTTGTCGCCATCATCGCCGAGGAACTGGCGGCCTACCGCAGCCAGCCCACGGCGCGCTGCGCCTGCCACGGCTGGCAGATGGACTGCTGTCCCACGCGCGTGCAGGGCGTCGTCGATGCCGGCGCCGCCCGGCTCGGCATGCACGGCGCGAAAGGCGGCGGCGGGGTCATCGCCGGGCTCATCGACCACACGCTGCTCAAGGCCGACGCGACCGCCACCGAGATCGAAGCGCTCTGCCGCGAAGCCGCCGAGAACACGTTCGCGACCGTCTGCGTGAACCCCGCGTGGGTGTCTCTGGCGGCCCGGCAGCTGCGCGGCACGGGCGTCGGTATCTGTTCGGTCGTCGGCTTTCCGCTGGGTGCCACGACGCCCGACGTGAAGGCCTATGAGACACGGCGCGCCATCGTGGACGGCGCGACCGAGATCGATATGGTCATCAACGTCGGCGCGCTGAAATCCGGCGACCTGCGCCTCGTGGAGCAGGACATCGAAGGCGTGGCCGCGGCATGCCGCGCCTGCGGCGCCACGAGCAAGGTCATCATCGAGGCGGCGCTCCTGACGGACGACGAGAAGGTCACGGCCTGCACGCTCGCCAAGGCGGCCGGCGCCGACTTCGTCAAGACGTCCACCGGCTTCGGTCCGGGCGGCGCCACCGTGGCGGACGTCGCGCTCATGCGGCGAGTGGTCGGCGCGGACATGGGCGTGAAGGCGGCCGGCGGCGTGCGCGACCTCGAACAGATGCAGGCGATGGTCGCCGCCGGGGCCACCCGCGTGGGCGCCAGTGCCGGTGTACGGATCGTGCGCGAATCGCAGGGCGGCACGCCGGCCACGCCCACCGCGGCCGCCGCGGGCGCACGGCCCGGCAGCTACTGAGTGCGTTGCGCCGTGCAACGGCGGGCCGCTATGATGATGTGTTGCCCCTCGCACGATGGCGTGCGAGCCCCTCACTCACGAAAAGGAACGCTCAGTGGCCAAGGAACTCAGCAAGGACGACATGCGGCGCTTCGCCCGACTCGGCGCGATGCGTCGTCTCGAAGACATCCGCGTGGAAGAAGCGGCGATTCGCGCCGCCTTCCCGGAACTCTTCTCCGGCGATCGTCCCGCCGCCCGCGTCGCGAAGACGGCGAAGTCCGCGAAGAACGCGAAGAACGCCGGTGCATCGACCACGCCCGAGAAGGCCGCGGCTCCGAAGAAGGCCCGCAAGCGCTCCACGATGTCGCCAGCCATGCGCAAGGCCGTCTCCGAGCGCATGAAGAAGTACTGGGCCGGCCGCCGCAAGGCCAAGAACGGCTGACGAGTGGGTCGCCTCGTCCCCCTCCTCGCGTGCGCGGTGCTGGCCGTGGGGTGCGTCGCCGCCACGGCGGCCGCGCAGCCTCGTGAGTCGCTCAGCGGGGTGGTAGGCGACCTGAGGCTCGTCAGCACGACCCTGCCCACCGGGTTCGGCTGGACGCCTCCGGTGGCGACGACCGGCACCCTCGTGCCGGGGCGCGGTGTGGGGGCCGAGGGCGGCGTGTTCGTCTTCGCCGGCCCGGGCAAGTTCCGGCGGCTCTCGTTTGGCGCCACCGGCTTTGTGGCCGAAGGCCGCGCCACCGGCGTGAATGCACCGACGGTGACCACGCGGATGGTCGCCGCGGCCCCGCACGCCGCGCTCAACTTCGGCCACCGCGACGGCTGGAGTTACCTGTCGATCGGCGCCGGCAGGGCGAAGGTGCGGGCGACGGAAGACGGCGTGGAAGACCAGCCCGCCACGTGGGGGCTGGCGTTTCACTATGGCGGCGGGGCGCGCTGGTTCGTGCGCGAGCACCTGGCCGTGAGCCTCGACCTGCGGTTCTGGGCCCTCACCCCGCGGCCAGCCACGACCGCCCGGCCCAATGCCGCCGCCACGACGCGCATCGCGATCGGGGCCGGCGTGTCGTTCCGCTAGGTCTCGGGGCCAGGGCCGATTCCGACGGGCCGGGCGCGGGTGGTAGAATGGCCCGACTGAGCGGGAGTAACTCAGTTGGTAGAGTGTCAGCTTCCCAAGCTGAATGTCGCGGGTTCGATCCCCGTCTCCCGCTCCATCTATCCCCCCCCCCGCTTATTCACCGCCGACGTCGTCTCGCTGCGGACTGAAGGTCGATGGCGGACGAGCGACGGTGGTCCGTGTGGGGCCTACCCGTCCAGATTCGCCCGCCGCAGCCGCAGGCTGTTGGCGACGACGCTCACCGAACTGAACGCCATGGCCGCGCTCGCGAGCACGGGGCTCAGCAGCACGCCGAACCACGGGTAGAGCAGGCCCGCCGCGACGGGAATGCCGATGACGTTGTAGACGAAGGCCCAGAAGAGGTTCTGGCGCATCACGCGCATCGTCTGCCGCGACAGGGCGATGGCGCGCGCCACGCCACGCACGTCCGGCCGCATCAGTACGATGTCGGCGGCCTCGACGGCCACATCGGTGCCCGAAGCGAGGGCGATGCCCACGTCGGCCTTCGCGAGCGCGGGAGCGTCGTTGATGCCGTCGCCCACCATGGCCACCACGTGCCCCTCAGTCTGGAGACGGGCCACTTCATCGGTCTTCCCGGCCGGCAGCACCCCGGCCACCACACGAGTGATGCCCACGCCGCGGGCCGCGCGATCCGCCGGGCCCTGGCGGTCGCCGGTGAGCAGCACCGGTGTCAGCCCCAGCGCGACCACGCGCGCCACCGCATCGGCCGCATCGGCTCGCAGCGGATCGTGCAACCGGATGACGCCGGCGTAGCGGCCATCGAGCGCCACGTGCACTTCGGTCTCGCCGCTGTCGGCGGCAGCGGGCGGCAGCGGGTGCTCCGGAGCCACGTACGACGCCCGGCCCATGCGCACGGTCACGCCGTCCACCACGCCCGAGGCCCCGAGCCCCGGCGCGCTGTCGAAGGTGGAGGGGCGGGGAAGCGTGAGCCCGCGGCGCGCCGCCTCGGCCACGATCGCGGCCGAGAGCGGATGTTCGGATTGCGCGCCCACTGCGGCCGCCGCGCACACGAGCGCGTCTTCCGTCACGCCGCCGGCGGCCGGCCACACGCCAGAGACCGTGGGCTTGCCGATCGTGAGCGTGCCGGTCTTGTCGAAGACCACGGCCGTCACGTCGCCCGTGCGCTGCAGGGCCTCGCCGCCCTTGATGAGCACGCCGGATTCGGCGCCGCGCCCGGTGGCCACCATCACGGCCGTGGGCACAGCCAGCCCCATGGCGCACGGGCAGGCGATGATGAGCACCGCCACACCATTCGCGAAGGCGCGCACGGCGCCGGCCTCGCCGCCAAAGATCCACCACGCCGCCACCGTGAGCACGGCGAGGCCGGCCACGACGGGCACGAACACCGCCGCCACGCGGTCGGCCAGATGCTGGATGGGCGCGCGCGACGCCTGGGCATCCTGCATCAGGCGCACGATCTGCGCGAGCACACTGGCCGCCCCGGCCGCGGTCGTGCGCACCACGAGCATGCCGCCGCCATTCACCGTGCCGCCCACGACGGTATCGCCCACGGCCTTCTCGACCGGCACGGGCTCGCCGGTCAGCATCGACTCGTCCACAGAGGAACGCCCGTCGGTCACGACGCCGTCTACGGCCAGGCGTTCGCCGGGGCGCACCACGACGAGATCGCCCGTCACGAGCGTGCCGAGCGGCCGCTCCTCGTCGACGCCGCCGACGCGGACGCGGGCGGTGGCGGGCTGCAGCGCCACGAGCCGTCCAAGCGCGCGCGTGGCCTGGTGTTTGGCGCGGGCCTCGAGCGCCCGTCCCATGAGCACGAGCGCGATGATGAAGAGTACCGCCTCGTAGTAGACGTCGGGGGCGACGCCGGCGCGGGTGAAGAGCCCGGGCGCGACGGTGGCGACGAGCGAGTAGAGGAACGCCGCGCCCGTGCCCAGGGCAACGAGCGAGTTCATGTCGGCCGTGCCGTGGCCGAGGTTCTTCCACGCGCGCACGTAGAACTCGCGCCCGGCCCAGGCCATGAGCGCCGCCGTGACGAAGGTGAGGCCCCACGTGATGCCCGCCGGCGGCAGCGCGTAGAGCCACGGCATCGCGGACTGCAGTGACGGGCCGAGCGCCCGCATCACCCACTGCATGAAGGGATCGGCGGTGACGAGATGCGCCCCGTGGCCGGCCGTATCGACCGGTGCCATGAGCGGCACACCGACGAGCATCGCGGCGAGCGCGGCCACGAACGTGAGGCCCGCCTTGCGCCACAGCGCGCCGTCGGAGACGTCGTCGAGCGCGGCCCGCGCCGCCGGAGCCCCGAGCGCGTCGTTCCCGGCCGGCGCCTCCGCCTCGTAGCCGATGTCGCGCACCGCCGCGAGCAGCCCCTCCACCGGCACGACCGACGGATCGTAGGAGACCGTCGCCGCGTGGAGCATCAGATTCACCGCAGCCTCACGCACCCCGGGCGTGCGCGTGAGACTCCGTTCCACCGCCGACTGACACGCCGCGCACGTCATCCCCCGGACGGGGAAGGTGACGCGGCGGGTGGCAGGTTCGGGCATCGTATGACTCTCGCGATCTGGTGATCGCCGCGCGGTGGTCCTATCCTCGAATGATGTCGAGCACTTCGTCGCGGCGCTTCTCCATGATCTCGGGCGTCGTGCCTTCGAGATTCAGGCGCAGCAGGGGTTCGGTGTTCGAGGCGCGCACGTTGAAGTGCCAGTCATCGAACTCTACTGAGATGCCGTCGAGGCGATAGACGTGTCCGTGCCCGTATTCCTTCGCCAGGCGCTCGATTTTCTCGGGCACGACGGCCATGCTCGAGACCTTGGTGTTGATCTCGCCCGAGATGAAGTATTTCTCGCGCAGCGGCGCCAGCAGGTCACGCAGCGACTTGCCCTTGCGCGACATCAGCTCGAGGATGAGCAGCGCCGGGATGAAGCCGTTGTCGGCGTAGAAATTGTCCTTGAAGTAGTAGTGCCCGGTCACTTCGCCGCCGAAGATACCGTCTTCCTCGCGCATGCGGCGCTTGATGAAGGCATGGCCGACGCGGTTCATGAGGGCGCGGCCGTTGTAGCGGGCCACCGTGTCCTTCACGGCGTAGCTGGCGCGCACGTCGTAGATGATGGTCGAGCCCGGCTGCTTCATGAGGGCCGCTTCTGCCAGCAGCGCCGTGATGAAGTCGCCGGCGATGAACTCTCCGCTGCCGTCGATGAAGAAGCAGCGGTCGGCGTCACCGTCCCAGGCGATGCCGATGTCGGCCTTCTGCCGGATGACTTCCGCGGTGATGTCCTCGCGGTTCTCCTCGAGCAGCGGATTGGCCTCGTGGTTCGGGAACGTGCCGTCGACCTCGAAGCACAGCTTCGTCGTGCGGCAGGGCAGGCGGTCGAAGAGGTGCGGCGCGACCAGCCCGGCGATGCCGCTGCCGGCATCGAGTACGGTGTTGAACGACTGGATCACCGTGGGATCGATGAAGCCCATCACGTGATCCACGTAGGGCGCCATGATCGAGAGCGGCGTCACGGTGCCGCGGCGCGATGACGGCGCCGGCAGCGAGTGCGTGAGCAGCATCTCCTTCATCTCGCGGATGCCTGACTCGCCGCTGAGCGGGAAGGCCTCGGCCTTCACCATCTTGCAGCCGTTGTACTGCTTCGGGTTGTGCGAGGCGGTCACCTGCGCGCCGCCCATGAGGCCGGCGCTCGCCACCGCGTAGTACATCATGTCGGTGCCGGCGAGGCCGCCGTCGTGCACGTCCACGCCCTGCAGCGTCACGCCATCGATGAACGCCTTCGTCAGCGACGGCGACGACACGCGCATGTCACGCGTGACCGCCACCGTGCCCGGGCCGAGGAAGACCGCGAAGGCGCGGCCGAGCAGATGGAACGTGTCTTCGTTGACTTCCCCGGGATAGAGTCCGCGGACGTCGTAGGCCTTGAAGATCTCAGTGTTGATCGGAGTCATGACGCCTTACGCCTTCGTGAAATCGGAGAGCGTGGTCTTGTCGCCGAGGATGGCCTGCGGGCCGACCTCCGCGTTCTTGCCGATGTAGCAGCTGCGGCCCACGAGGGCCGCGCCCACCACGGCGTCGCGGCCGATGCGCGCGTTGGGCCACACGATGGCGCCCTCGACGCGCGCGTCTTCCTCGACGAGCACCGAACGGCCGAGCACCGTGTAGGGCCCGATCTTCGCGCCGGCCTTCACGACGACGCCGGCGTCGAGGAAACAGGGGCCCTCGAGCACGGCGCCCGGTTCCACCTTGGCATCGGCCGCGACCACCGGCTGGCCGGCGCTGATGCCGGCCGGCCCGAGCGGGCAGCGGCCGTCGAAGATGTCGCGGTGCACGTCGCGGTACTTCTCCGGCGTGCCGATGTCGATCCAGTAACCGCGTTCGACGTAGGCCACGAAGGTCTCGCCACGCTCGACGAGGGAGGGGAAGTAGCCGCGTTCGATCGAATACGGCGTGTCCGTCGGGATGCGATCGAACGTGTCGGGCTCGAGCACGTAGATGCCGGCGTTGATCGTGTCGCAGGTGATTTCGTCGGCCTTCGGCTTCTCGAGGAAGCGCCGCACGTTGCCGTCGGCATCGGTCTCGACGAGTCCGTAGGCCGTGGGGTTGTCGACCGGCGTGAGCACGATCGTGGCCTTGGCCTTGCGGGCCTTGTGCAGCGCGACCACGGCCGCGACGTCCACCGAGGTCATCACG
>JBIKUN010000046.1:0-28775 GCA_044347565.1 Vicinamibacterales bacterium
TTGATGGCGCCGCCGGTGCCGAGCGGCGAGGGCTCCACCACGTAGCGGAGCCGCATGCCGAGGCCGGACCCGTCGCCGAAGGTCTCTTCGAGACGGCGGGGCTGGTAGTTGAGGCTGAGGATGACTTCGTCGATCTCGGGGAGTTGCTTGAGCAGCCCGATCTGGTAGCTCAGGAACGGCCGGTCGAAGATGGGAACGATGGGTTTGGGCGTGTGCAGCGTGAGGGGGCGCAGTCGCGTGCCCTTGCCGCCGGCCAGCAGGATGGCTTTCATGGGAACACTTGATGATACACGAGGCGTTTTGGCCGGTGCCGGCCGGTTGTCAGGGCCCGGGAGCGGGGGTAGAATCGCGCCCACAGGGCCGTTCCGCCAATGAATCTGCCGAACACGCTGACGGTCATCCGCATCTTCCTGGTGCCGCTGCTCGTGGTCGTGCTCCTGACGAAGTTCGAGGGGCGGGCCGTGGCCGGCATCCACGTGGAGTTCGTGGCGGCGGCGATCTTCGGCCTGGCCTCGCTGACGGACTGGCTCGACGGTTACCTGGCGCGACGCCGCCAGCAGATCACGTGGGTGGGGCAGGTGCTCGACCCGATCGCCGACAAGCTGCTCATCTCGGCCACGCTCGTCTCGCTCGTGCAGCTGGATCTCGCGCCGGCGTGGATGGTGGCCGTCATCATCGGCCGAGAATTCGCGGTCACCGGGCTGCGCAGCCTGGCCTTCTCGCGCGGACTCATCGTGCCGGCCTCACCCCTCGGCAAGCTGAAGATGGTCACGCAGGTCGTGGCGGTGCTGCTCCTGCTGCTCGGCTGGGAGCGCTTCCCACTGCTGCTGCTGCTCGGCAAGCTGGCGCTCTGGCTGGTGATGGCGACGGCGCTCGGATCCGCGCTCGATTACTTCTGGCGCGTCGGACGCGCGATGAACCAGCCGGGCAGCGCCGCCGGGGACTTCGCCGCGGCCAAGGCGAAGCGCGAGCAGAAGCGATCGGGCGTGGCGTGAGCTCTATGGGCGCGCAGCGCTGCTCTGAAGCCCCACCCAGTCGCCGGCGCTGAGCGCATCCCGCACGCGGTCGGCGATGACCGTTGCGGTGTCTTCGCCCACGGTGAGCACGATGGCCTGCCCCACGGGCACGAGCGGACCGCCCGACTTCACGTCGCGGTAGACGGCCAGGCGGGCGCCCGCGGTGATGCCGTGCTGCGAGCCGCGGTTGATGACGATGATGTCGCCGTTGGCGAACGAGCGGCGGCCGTCGTTGCCGAAGAGCAGGCGGCCCATGTCGTCGAACTTCGGGTCGCCGGGCGCGGCAATCGCGGAGGGCATCGGCGCGGCCGTGAACGGCTCGAGGTAGTCGCCCCTGAGGAAGCCGTCGCACGCGTGGTCGATGCGGGCGAGGGCCGCGAACTCATCGGAGCCGATGATCGTGATCCAGCCGGCGGTGTGCACCATGCCGGGCTCGGACGTGGACGGCTTCTGCCGGGTGGGCGCCAGGAGCAGCCGGCGCACGAAGAACTGCTGGCCAACCTGCAGGCCGGCGCCGGTGCCGCCGGGAATCATCAGCGTGTCGGGGTTCGCGAAGGCGCGTCGAAGCTTGGCGTCGGCTTCGTGGGCGGCGGCGAGACGGTGGGCCGGCCGCGGCGCGCTGTAGGTCGGCACGTCCGAGCAGCTGAGCCGCTTGGGATACATGCCGAGGGCGCCGAAGGCGCCGGGCGGCAGGGGCTCCTGGGCCGCGGCCATCGACGTTCCCATGCCGACCAGAACTGCACACAGCAACGCAACTCGACGCATAGGGTCTACCTCTGGGCTCCCGTGGCCCCTTTCAGTTCTTCGACCCGACGGCGCGCCAACTGCAGGTACGAACTTTGTTCGAACTCTTTCAGAAGCCGTTCGAAGTACGGCAACGCCTCGGCCCTTGCAGCCTCGGTGCCTGCCTGGAGCAACGATTCGGCCAGGTGGTAGTAGACGGCGTCGCGATTCGTGAACTCGGGATCGGCGGCGAGCACTTCCTTGAAGCGATCAATCGCCCCCGGGTACCACTTCGAGCGGAAGTAGTAGAACCCCACGCGGTAACTGGCTTCGCTCAGACGGTCCTTGGCCCGGCGCATGAGCGTCTTCGCGTCCGGCAAGAGCGCGCTGTTCGGATAACGGTCGAAGAAGACCTGCATCTCCTTGATGACCTCGCGCGTGTTCGTCTGGTCGCGCTCGGCCGCCAGCATCTGTTCGGCAAGCGCGGTCGCCAGCCGGTACTGCGCGTAGTCGGCGCGGGCGCTGGTGGGGTAGAACGTCAGGAACTCGCGGAACTCGTTCACGCCGAGCATCAACGCTTCCACCGAGTGCTCACCGATGTAGGTGTCGCCCACGGCGAGTTTGGCGTCGGGCCGGTAGGGGCTCTGCGGGTAGTTGTCGACGATCTGCCGGAAGTACTCGCGCGCCTGCAGCCACTTCTTCTCCTTGAAGGCGGCCGTACCGCGCTCGAAGAGGAACTGGTCGGCCTGGGCGCTGGCCGGCGGCACGGCATTGCGCTGCGCGCCGCACCCGGCCATCACGAGGGTGGCCGCGAGCGTCACGGCGAGCAGTCGTGTGCGGCGGCTCATCGGGTCAGGAACCATTGGTGCATGGCGGTCAGCCCCTGTTCGAGCGAGACCGATGGCGCGAACCCGAGGTCGGCGCGCGCCAGGGTCGTGTCGGCGTAGGTGTCGCGCATGTCGCCCTTCTGTGGCGGCTGGTGGTCGATGATCACGGGCCGGCCGGACACCTTGCCGATGAGGTCGAAGACCTCGAGCAGGGTCACCCGCGAGCCCCCGCCGATATTGTAGACGCGGCCTGGCACCCCGCGCAGGCCGGCGTCGGCCGTGGCCCGGGCGGCGTCGGCCACGAAGGTGAAGTCGCGCGTCTGCAGCCCATCCCCGTATTGGACGACGGGGCGGCCGGCGAGGACGGCAGAGAAAAACCGGTTGAAGCCCATGTCGGGCCGCTGGCGGGGCCCGTAGACCGTGAAGTAGCGCAGCGACACGGTGGGCACGCCGAAGTTCGAGTGGTAGAGGTAGCAGAGCTGCTCGGCCGAGAGCTTCGAGACGCCGTACGGCGATACCGGCTGCGGCAGGGCGTCTTCGCGCATCGGCATGGCCACGAGGTCGCCATAGACCGACGAGCTGGATGCGTAGACCACCTTCTCGATGGGCCGCCCCACGCACGCCTCGAGCAGGATCTGCGTCGCGTCGATGTTGAGCTCGGTGTAGATCCTGAAATCCGCGCCCCAGCTCTTGCGCACGCCTGCCTGCGCCGCGAGGTGGAACACGTGGGTCACGCCGTCGAGCAGCGCGGCGAGGTCGGCATCCTTGATGGCCGCCTCGACCAGACGATAGCCGGGCCGGCCGATGAGGCCGGCGACGTTGGCCTCCTTCAGCGGACGCGGGTAGTAGTCAGTGAAGCAGTCGAGCGCCACGACCTCCGCCCCCTGCCCCAGCAGACGCTCGCTCAGATGCGAACCCACGAAGCCCGCGCCGCCCGTAACCAGTGCCTTCATCGAATGAACTCCTTGATGCGTGCCGGCACGCGCACCGGCCGGCCCTGCCGGTCAATCGTCGCATGCACGGTGTATCCCGTGGCGATGGTCGCCGCCGGGCTCGTGATCTCGTAGTCGAACGCCACGCGCACGGGCGACACCAGACGGGCCGTGGAGCTGATGCGCAGATCGTCATCGTAACGCGCCGACGTCCTGTACTCGCAGTGGGCTTCGATGACGGGCAGGAGGAAGCCCTCGGCCTCGAGGTCGCGGTAGGTGACGCCGAACGTGCGCAGCCAGTCAGTGCGCCCGACCTCGAACCACACGAAGTAGTTCGCGTGATAGGCCACGCCCATCTGATCAGTCTCGGCGTAGCGCACGCGGACGGTGCTGACGCTCTGCCGCGGCGTGGGGGTGCCGCCTGTCATGCGCCTGGTCCGTTCGCGGCGGCGTGCAGCGCCCGCACGGCGGCCGCAGCATCGGGCCGGCCGAACACGGCGTTGCCGGCCACGACCACGCTGGCACCCGCGTCGGCCACCGCGCGGATGTTCGTCAGGTCCACGCCGCCGTCGACCTCAATGAAGGCCCGGCTGCCGGCGCGCGCCAGCAGCTCCCGCACGGCGCGAATCTTGTCGAGCGAGCGGGGGATGAACGACTGGCCGCCGAAGCCGGGATTCACCGACATGACGAGCACGAAGTCGACGTCGGCCGCGACCTCGTCGAGCGCCGAGACCGGCGTGGACGGGTTCAGCACCACACCTGCCTGCGCGCCGAGTTCCCTGATGGCGGCAATCGTGCGGTGCAGGTGCGGCAGCACTTCCACGTGCACCGAGAGCAGCGCGGCGCCGGCGTCCACGTAGGCCTTCAAGTACGGGTCGGGGTTGCTGATCATCAGGTGGACGTCGAGCGGCCGCGTCGCCACCCGCTTCACGGCCTTGATGACCGGCGGTCCGAGCGTGAGGTTCGGCACGAAATGCCCGTCCATCACGTCCACGTGGATGAGATCGGCCCCGCCGGCCTCGGCGGCCGCGATGTCGCGGCCGAGATGGGCGAAGTCGGCCGACAGGATCGACGGGGCAATCCGCACGCTCACTGTGCCACCTCGAGCGAAATCGCCGCACCCGGCTGTACCTGGTAACCGCCGGCCGGAGTCTGGCGCACGATGAGGCCAGCCGGCAGACCACTCGAGGCCTGCTGCGCCACGAAACTCACGCGGAAGCCCTGCTGCCGCAGCACCGCGGCCGCGGCCTCGCCGCCGAGCCCGATGAGGTCGGGCATCACATAGGCCGAGACGTCGGCACCGCGGCTCACGAGCAGCTGCACGGAGGCCGCCGGCAAGCCGGCGGGCGGCTCCTGCGCCACGATCTGGTCGGCGGAGAAGTCCACCGAGCGGATCTCGGCCACGACCGGCGCGTCGAGGCCTTCCTGCGACAGACGGATGGTGGCGCTGCGTTCGGACTCGCCGACGAGCTGCGGCATGTAGGCCACGCGCGGACCAGCCGAGAGCCACACGCGCACGGTGCGCTGGCGGCGCGACGAGGTGCCGGGCCGCGGGTCCTGCCCGAGCACGCGCCCGGCCGGCACATCGACCGAGGGCCGCTCCACCGTATCCACACGCACGACCAGATCGTCCTGGGCGAGCCGGGCCGAGGCATCGCGCACGGTCGCGCGCGTGACATCGGGCACGACGACGTCGCGCGCCCGCACGGCGACGCGCACGGCGATGGCGGCAAACACGAGGTAGGTGGCGGCGAGGCCGCCCACGATGAGCAGGAGCCGCCCGGCCGTCCACACACGCGTTCTCAAGGGCATGTGCGACCGGTCACTGTACAACAGCCGCCGGGGCAGGTCCATCCGCCCGCCGTACGAGCACGGCGCCGAAATAGCCTTCGAGCCCGTGGCGGACTGGGTGGGTGCGGAGGCAGCCGTCGGCGTCGACGAACGGCGTCAGGACCCGGCCCGCGGGCCCGGCATCGGCCCGCCGCAGCGTGAAATCGGGAGACACCGCGAGCACCTGCGTCACGACGTCGAGGTTCTCCTCGGGCTCGGTCGAGCAGGTGGTGTAGACGAGAGCGCCGCCAGGGGCGACCACCGCCGACGCGCGGGTCAGCAGGTCGACCTGGCGCGCCTGGAAGCGTCGCAGGTCGTCGGCCGTGCGCCGCCACTTGATGTCGGGGTCACGACGCAGCGTGCCGAGGCCGCTGCACGGCGCGTCCACGGCCACGACGTCGAAGATCGGCGCGAAGGGCAGTGGCGCGGCGTCGTCGATGGCCACCACCTCGGCCCGCGGGGCGTGGCCGCGGCGCAGCGTCTCGCGCAGCACCTCGAGGCGCCGCTCGCGGACGTCGCAGGCCACGACCTGGCCCTCCGGCCCCGCCGCCCACGCGTAGGCGAGCGTCTTGCCGCCGGGCGCCGCGCAGACGTCGAGCACCCGCGCCCCGGGCCGCACCGGTGCGACGAGCGCGGCCAGCTGCGACCCTTCGTCCTGGATGCCGCAGCGCCCCTCGGCCAGCGCCGGATGTGCCACCACGAGGCCCTCGCGCACCACGAGGCCGAGCGGCGCGGCGGCGGCCGGAGTGGTCACGATGCCATCGGCGGACAGCCGCGCCGCGACCTCGTCGCGCGAGGCGCCGCCAAGCGGATTCACCCGCAACGTCATGGGCGGCGGGTCGTTATCGAAGGCGAGCCACGCCTCCACGACCTGGCGCGATTCGCGGGCGAGCCAGCGCTCGATGAGCCAGGCGGGATGCGCGGTGGAAACGGCCAGCGCGGCGGCAACCTCCGCGCGCGACGCGCCGGCCGGCGCGGCCGGCGGCTCGGCGCGGGCCGCTCGCGTCAGGGCGCGCAGCACGGCGTTCACGAGACCCGCGGCGCTCGACTTCTTCGCCGCGCGCACGAGCGCCACCGCGTCGTGCACCACGGCCGAGGCGGGCACGCGGTCGAGGTGTTCGAGCTGGTACGCCGCCATCCGCAGCGTCACGAGCACTTCCACGTCGAGCTTCGCGATCGCCACGCGGCTGAGCGGCGCCAGGCGCCAGTCGAGCCGCGACTGCCAGCGGAGCGTGCCCGTCACGAGTTCGCGCAACAGCGCCACGTCGCGAACATCGCTGAGCGTCTGGCGCGTCCGATCGAGCGCATCGTCGAGGTCGGCGCGGCCACGCGTGATCTCGACGAGGGCGGCGAAGGCGGCGCGACGGGCCGGCGCGATCACGGCAGGTCGAACGCCATGCCCGGCGCGAGCGGCCGGCCGGCCAGGAACTCTGCCGGGCTGAGGCGTTTGCCGCCTTCGGCCTGCAGCACGAGCAGGCGCACGAGGTGTCCGTCGCCGGCCGCCACGTCCACGCCCGCCGCTTCGGCCGCCACGATGGTGCCGGGCGCCGCGTTCGTGACGCGCCCCGGGAGCGTGCTGCGGTGGAGGATGAGGCGGCTGCCGCCGATCGAGGCCGACGCATGCGGCCACGGGTGCAGGCCGCGGATGCGGTCGTGCACGGGCTGCGCCGGCTGCCGCCAGTCGAGCGGGCTGTCGGCGCGGGTGATCTTCGCCGCGTAGGTGACGCGCGCCTCGTCCTGCGGCACTTCGTCGATGGGTCCCGCGGCCAGACGGTCGGCTACGGCCACGAGGTGCGCGGCGCCAGCCTCGGCGAGCGCCCGCTCGAGCACGTCGCTCGTGACATCGGGCGCGATCGGCACGACCACCCGGTCGAGCATCGCGCCGGCGTCGAGCGCCTTCACGACGCGCATGATGGTCACGCCCGTCTCGGCGTCACCGGCCATGACGGCGCGGTGCACGGGCGCGGCGCCGCGCCACGCCGGAAGCAGCGAGGCGTGGACGTTGATCATGCCGCCTGCGGGCAGCGCCAGCAGCCATTCCGGCAGGATCTTCCCGTAGGCCGCCACCACGCCAAGCTCGGCGCCGAGGGCCGCGAGTGCCTCGGGCACGCCGGGATCCGCGAGCTTCAGCGGCTGCAGGAGCGGCAGGCCGGCATCGAGGGCCACCTGGGCGACGGCGCCGGGCGCGACCTTCTGGCCCCGGCCCTTCGGGCGATCGGGCTGCGTGACGACGCCCACCACCTCGTGCGAGGAGGCGAGCAGCGCCCGTAGCGTGGGCACGGCGAATTCAGGCGTGCCGAAGAACAGGATGCGCACGTCTCACCACTTCCCGTCGCGTTCGAGTTTCTTGATCTTGCGGAGAATCATCGTGCGGCTGATACCGCGCAGCCGATCCACGAACACCATGCCGTCGAGATGATCCATCTCGTGCTGCAGCGCCCGCGCCATGAGGCCCGTGCCCTCGATCGTCTGCTCGGCGCCGTGGCGATCGAGGCCGCGCACGACGGCTCGGGCCGGACGGGCGACGGTGGCGGCGAAGCCCGGCACGCTCAGACAGCCTTCTTCTTCGAGCTGCATGCCCTCCCGCTCGACCCAGGCGGGATTGATGCAGACCTTGAGCGCCGAGGCGTCGCGTCCGCTCGAGAGATCGATGACGAAGATGCGGAGACCGACGCCGATCTGCGGCGCGGCGAGGCCGATGCCGCGTTCGGCGTACATCGCCGCGATCATCTCGTCGACGAGCGCCGTCGTCTCTGGCGTGATCGCCTCGACGTCGCGGGCCGGCACACGCAGCACCGGCGCGCCGAGACGCACGACGGGACGAGCCATGTCAGCGCGCTCCGGCGCGCGGCGTGGTGCGGGCGGCGATCGCGCTCGCCGTCGCGGCGAGATGCCGGCGCATCAGCGCCACCGAATCCCCGCCCACGCGCTCCATGAAGGCATCGGCGAGCACGAGAGCCACCATGGCCTCGGCCACCACCGCCGCCGCCGGCACCGCGCAGACGTCGCTGCGCTCGATGGCCGCCGGAGCCGCGTCGAGGGTCGTGAGGTCGATCGAACGCAGCGGCTGCATGAGGGTCGCAATCGGCTTCATGTGGCCGACGACCCGCACGTCCTCGCCGTTGGTCACACCGCCTTCGAGGCCGCCGGCGCGATTGGTGGGCCGGTACGGCCGGCCATGCGCGTCAGGCGGCAGGATTTCGTCGTGCACCTGCGAGCCGGGGCGGTTGGCGCTGCCGGCGCCGAGGCCGATGCCGACGCCCTTGATGGCGGGAATGGACATGATGGCCTGCGCGAGCCGGCCGTCGAGCCTGCGGTCCCACTGCACGTAGCTGCCGAGCCCCACGGGGATGCCGGTCACGATGACTTCGAACGAGCCGCCAAGGGTGTCGCCGTCGGCCTTGGCCTGGTCGATCCGCGCCGTCATCCGCGCCTCGAGCGCCGCGTCCACGCAGCGCAGCGGCGCATCCGGGGCGAGTGCGGCCGCTTCGTCGAAGGTCACGACACGATCGGGCGACACGCTCAATTCGCCAATCGCGGTGACGTGACTCGTGAGACGCGCGCCCAGGGCCTCGAGCAACTGGATGGCCAGGCCGCCAGCGGCCACGCGGGCCGCGGTCTCGCGCGCCGAGGCGCGTTCGAGCACGTCGCGCACGTCCTCGTGGTCGTACTTGAGCGCCCCGGCGAGGTCGGCGTGTCCGGGGCGCGGCCGGACGACGGCGGCGCGGCTGGCGCCGGTGGCGCCCTCCGGGGTCTCGGGCTCCGTGTGCATCGTCCGCTGCCAGTTCACCCAGTCCTTGTTCTCGACGATGAGCGACACGGGCCCGCCGGTGGTGCGCCCGCGGCGCACGCCCGAGAGGATATCGGCGCGATCCGATTCGATGGCCATCCGCCGCCCACGGCCGTAGCCGCCCTGGCGGCGGCGCAGCTGGTCGTTCAGACGGTCGAGATCGAGGACGAGGCCGGCGGGCAGGCCGTCGACGATGACGACGAGGCCGCGGCCATGGGATTCGCCAGCAGTGAGAAACCGCAGCATTGCCTCGAAATTGTAAACGAAGTTTCTGCGGCGTTCGGCGGGACGTCGCCGGGACACCTGCGGATTGGCCGGACATGCCGCGGCGGTCCGGCGCTTGCAGCACCTCGCCGCGGAGCCTTGCCGTGTCTGCCGCCACCGTCAACGACCACCGCGCCGTCGAACGTATCTGCCGTCATCTGCGCGCGGCGCTCGGCGCCGACGGCGTCGCGGTATGGCGCGACGATCCGCAGTCGGTCGTGGCCGGCAGCGGCCTGCTGCCGGAGCCCGGGCGGCGCGGCGTGGAAGCCACGCCGGTCATCTACGGCGACGACCCGGTGGCGCAGCTGACCTGGTGCGGGCACGGCGACGTCGAACCGCACCGTGGTCTCGTGCTCGCCGCCGCCGACATCGTGGCGCCGCTCGTCGCATCGATGGAGACGCCGCTCGCGCCCGCGCCGCACGAGGCGCCCCACGGGCTCGTCGGCGTGAGCGCTGCCATGCTGCGGCTGCGCGAGCTCATCCCGCGCGCGGCGGCCGCACTCGTCCCGGTGCTCGTGGAAGGGGAGAGCGGCGTCGGCAAGGAAGTCGTGGCGCGCGCGCTGCACGCCGCCGGTCCGCGCCGGCAGGCGCCCTTCGTGGCCGTGAACTGCGCCGCGCTCTCCGACGAGCTCGTGGACGCCGAGCTCTTCGGCCACGCCCGCGGCGCCTTCACCGGCGCCGCCATCGAACGCCGCGGCCTGTTCGAAGAGGCGCACGGCGGCACGCTCTTCCTCGACGAAGTGGGTGAACTCTCACCGCGCGCGCAGGCCAAGCTGCTGCGCGTGCTGCAGGAAGGGGAAGTGCGGCGCCTCGGCGAGAACCAGCCGCGCCGCGTCGACGTCCGCGTCGTCTCGGCCAGCAACCGGCCCTTGCGCGACGAAGTGGTCGCCGGCCGTTTCCGGCTCGACCTGCGCTACCGCCTCGACGTCGTGCGGCTCGTGGTGCCGCCGCTGCGCGAACGGCGCGACGACATCCCACCGCTTGTCGAGCACTTCTGGCGGCAGACGATGCAGCGCCTGCGCCGCGCGGCCCGGCTCGCGCCATCGCTCGTCACCGCGCTCACCGCGCACGACTGGCCGGGCAACGCCCGTGAGCTGCAGAACGTCGTCACGGCGGTCGCCGCGGCGGGGCCGGCGCGCGGCCTCGTCACGAGGGACGACGCGGGCGCGATCTGGACGGGGCCGGTGCGCGATCGCCCGCCCACGCTCGACGAAGCGCGGCGGGCGTTCGAGGCGCAGTTCGTGCGCGCGGCCTTCGAGCGCTGCGGACGCCGGCCGGCAGTGGTGGCGCGCGAACTCGGGCTGTCGCGGCAGGGGCTCGCGAAGCTGACGATACGGCTCGGCCTGGCGCGCGAGGGAGGCGCGAGACTGGGGCGCGCCGGGTGAGCCCCGCGCACGCCACACGCCCGCGGGCACCGGCTCAGCGCGCCGCGGGCACGGGCGGGCGAGCGAGCGTCTTCTCGAGCGCGCGCAGACCGGCGTGGCCGGGCTCGATCGCCAGGCCGTCGATGATGAGTTGCCGGGCGTGGTCACGTTCCCCGCGGCTCAGGTCGGCTTCCGCCCGCTTCAGCAGCAGACCAGGCGACGGCCCGAGTTCCGCCGTGGCCCGTTCGTACCAGTAGGCCGCGCCGTGCGGATCACCCACGCGCATCGCCAGATCGCCGAGGCGCGGCGTGACGGCCCCGGCGGCGGGCGTGCCGGCGGCGAGGGTCGCGAACTTCGCGAGCGCTTCGAGCGCCTCGCCCGGCGCATTGCGCCGCTCGAGCACGTCGGCAAGCGCGCGGTAGGCCTCGGCGCGCACGGGCAGGCGCACTACCGCCGCCCGCAGGTCTCGTTCGGCGCCGGTGAGGTCCCCGGCGCGCAGGCGGGCCTGCCCGAGCAGCGCGAGCGTCTCGCCGTTGGCCCCGGCGAGCGCCGAGGCGCGCGTCAGCGCCGCGAGTGCCTTGTCGAGCGCCACGCGGTCGCCGCCCTCGGCCGCCCGCAGCCACACACCGCCAAGCGTCGTGTACACGAGCGCACTGTCCGGAAAGCGTTCGGCCGCGCGGCCCAGCGCGAGCACGGCGGCCTCATGACGGCCGGCCCGCACGTAGGCCGCCGCCACCGCCACGGCGCGTTCGGCGCGCTCGGGTTCGAGCGCGGCCAGCGCGTCCAGTTCATCCACCGCGCGGGTCGTCTGCCCCCGCGCCTGGAACACATCCGCGCGGGCTTCGCGCACCGCAAGCAGTCCGGGCGCGAGGCGCGCCGCCGTCGCCAGCGCGCCCACCGCCTCGTCGAGGCGGCCAAGATCGCGCAGGCACAGCCCGAGCAGATAGTGGGCCTCGGCGTGGTTGGCGCTGAGCGCGACGGCACGGCGCAGCGGCTCTACGGCCGCCCCGGCCCGCCCGTCGCGATAGTGCGCTACGGCGAGCTTGTAGTGCACGTCGGCCTGACGGTCGTCGAGGCGGACACTCTGCTCGAACCGTTCGGCGGCACGGGCGAAACGCCCGAGGTCGAGGTTCACATCGCCCTGCCACTCGAAGACGCGCGGCACCGAGGGGTCGAGTTCGGAGGCACGCCGCAGGTCGCGCAGGGCGGCCTCGAGTTCGCGGCGCTGGCGGTAGGCGAGCCCACGCTTGAGATGCGCGGCCATCGAATCCGGGTTGAGGGTGATGGCGCCGGTGTAGGCCTCGATTGCGGCCCCGAGGTCGGTGGCGGCAAGCGCCGTATCGCCGGCCGCGACAAGCTGCGTGTAGTCGCGCTCGTTCCGGAGCGACACCACCGCCAGCACGGCGGCCACGGCCACGATCAGGGTGACGGCCAGCGCCAGCGGCCAGCCCAGGAACCTCGACACCCGCCGATGGTAGCAAAGGGAACCTTTCGGCGGCGGCGGGTTCTAACCTGGCACGCGTCTCCTCTTTCCCGGGTGCTACACTGACATGGGACGATTCGTCGCCACCCCAGCTGTGAAGGACGCACGAGCCCTCGGATGGTCGGATGTCGGCGCGGACGAAGCCGACCTGCTGCGGCGCTGCGCCGCCGGCGACGAGGTGGCGTGCGCCGAACTCGTCACCACGCACGAGCGGATGGTCTACCAGCTCGCCTTCCATCTGCTCGGCACTCGAGAAGAAGCGCTCGACCTTTCTCAGGAAGTGTTCCTGCGGGTCTTCCGCATGATCGGCACCTTCCGCGGCCAGTCGTCGCTGCGCACCTGGATCTACCGCATCGTCATCAATCAGGCCCGGAACCGTCAGCGCTGGTGGCGCCGGCGGCGGCAGAGCGACCAGGTGTCGCTCGACCAGCACGTCGAGACGCACGGCGAATTGCCGCAGCGCGCGGATGTGGCCGCGCCCGACCGGCTGCTCGCGCGCAAGGAGGCGGCGGCGCGCCTCTGGCGGGCCATGGACCGTCTGCCGTTCGACCAGCGCACCGCGGTGGTGTTGCGCGAGTTCGACGGCCTCAGCTACGAGGAAATCGCCTTTTCCCTGGGTATCGCCGTCGGCACCGTGAAGTCGCGCCTGACGCGCGCCCGGCAGGCGCTGCGCGCCGACCTCGTCGAGGACCGCACATGATGCTCGTGCCCTGTGAGGGCGTGCGTCAGCACCTCGAGGCGTTCCACGACGGCGAACTGCCGCTCGAGACGCATCTCGCCGTCCGCGCCCATCTCGATGAATGCGCCGGCTGTGCCTACGAGGCCGACGCCCTGCGCAGCCTGAGCGCCGCGCTCCACGAGGCGCCCCTCGGCCGCTCGCTCGCGCCGCCCGACGGCTGGGCCGGGAACGTGCTGGAGCAGGTGCAGGTGGAACGTCAGCTCTCGTGGCACACCTGGCTGGCGCACGTGTTCGACGACATGCATCTCGTGTGGCCGGCCATCGGCGCCACGACGGCTGTCATCGTGTGTCTGCTGGCCTCGGCCGGTGTCATGCAGGCCACCGCCGTGCAGCGGCCCGACTCGCTCGCCGGCGTCATCGACTACCTGGCGAGCCCGGGGTCGAACGTGAACCCGGCGCGCATCGACGAATTCACAATGGTGCCACGCCGGCACGAGTCGTCCGACTGGCCGCTCGCCGGGGAAGATGCCGTGCTGGCGCTCTCCGCCGTGGTCACGCGCGAGGGCCGCATCCAGAACATCGACGTGCTGGCGGCCGAACAGGCGCGGGCGCTCAAGGTGAAGCCCGAAGTGGTGCTGGCGATGATCGAGGCCGCCTCGCGCGCGCAGTTCGAACCGGCGCGGGCCGGCGGCGCGCCGGTGGCGGTGAGCCTCGTATGGCTGCTCGCCCACACGACGGTCGTCGGAAGCGCCGCGGACGTCGAGCGCCTGATGCGGCCGCTCTCTCCGTCGCCGGAATCCGGCCTCGGTCCGCAGATGCCGCCGCGCCCGAAGCCGGTGGCGCTCGCCGTGCCCGAGCCCGTGGCGGTTCCCGCCGCCAGCGTCTCGTTCTCCGGCTGACCCGCCGCAGCTCAGCGCAATACCGCGTCGCTCACGCCCACGTTGTGGAGCGTGTCGGTGGCGCGCACGACCAGCATCTTGCCCTGCGCGCTCGCCGGGAGGCTGAGGGTCAGGGTTTCGGTACGGCCGTCGATCAGTCCGTCGGCGGGGTAGGCGGGCAGCCACGCCGCACCATCCAGTGAATACTCCACACGTGCGATCGGCGAGTGCTGGTCGCGCACGTCAACGGTGACAGTAAGCCGATCGCCCGTGCGCGTGGCCGGCCGCACCGTGACCAGCGGCGCCACCGCGTCCACGTCCACGACCGACGACTCGAGTTCGCCAACGAGGGCCGAATCCGCCGGCTGCGACAGCGCATCCGACGCGGCGATGCGCAGCACGTAGTGGCCGCTCGGCACCGAGGCCGTGTCCCACACGTAGATGGCGTCGGTGAGGCCCGTGGCCAGGGCAGTCCACGTCGTATCGCCTTCCCTCCGGAACGAGACGTCGAACGTCAGGTCGTCGCCGTTGGCGTCGTCGCCCTTCCAGACGATCGTCTGCAGGCCCTGCTGATAGGTGCGGCGTCCAAGGGCCGGGGCGCCCGTGGAGGGCGGCGGCTGCCCCTGGTTCGAGAGGCGGCGTTCGATGGCCTCGGCCCGATACCCCGCAATCTCCGTTTCGCCGGTGGAGAAGGGCTTCTGGAAGACCACGCCGGGCGGATGCACGACCAGGCCGCTCACCACCGGCCGCTGATTGCGCTGCAGGTAGGCGGCCGAGACCGACGTCACGACCGGGCTCGCGTCCTTGCCGATGAGGGTCACGCGCCACTGCAGATACCGCGCAGTAGGGCTGGTGATGGCCGTGCTCTCAGCGTTCGTGGCGGCCGCGCTCCACGCGCTCCAGCCCTCGTCGGGCGTCGCCGTGTTGCCTGAGCGGGTCGCCACGTCCACCCGCGCGCCGGCCGGTGTGGTGGCCCGCCAGGCGAGCGTGCCCCAGCGAGCAGTCGCTTTCGCGTCCCGCACCTCGGACGTGTAGGTGCCGCGACCGGCGTGCGCCGCGTCGACGCGCACGAGCGCGCCGCTGTTCGACGTGGCCACGAGCGTGCGGCTGGCCGAGGCCAGGAGCTGTACGGCCTGCCTGCCGGGCACCCGTCCGATCAAGGTCGTCCGCAGCGGCTCACCCTCGAGCCGATAGAGTTTGCCGCGATGGCCGGTGGCGACGAGGAGCGCGCCGCTCGGGAGCGGCGCGACGTCGTAGGGCGTGTCGTCGCGCGATTCCCAGATCTGTTCCGCCGCGCCGTCGGCATCGATGCGGAAGAGGGCGCCGGTGACGGCACCTCCGCCTGACGCCGTAGCGCCGGCCGCCGGTGTGGCCGCCTGCGTGTCGACGACCGCCATCGACGAAATGGACACCGTCACGTTCGGCACCGCGGCCCGCGGCGTCTCGGGCACGGCCGCCGTGGTCTCGCCGCCACCGCCGCTGTCGCCGCCGCCACGGCGTGCCTGCGCCACGACGAAGAGGCGGCCGCGCGCGTCGGCCCGGATGGCGCGCACTTCCTGCAGGTTGGTGTCGAGCAGCAGGAACGGCCGCCCCTCGGCATCGAGGCGGAAGACGCGTCCCGGCGATTCGGTGCCGACGACGAGCCGGCGCTCGCCGTCGCGTGCCATCGACACGATGTGGGTGGCCGCGGTCGTGAAGAGCGGTGTCGCGGCGCCGGCGGTCGTCACGCGGTAGACGCGACCCTTCGGATCGCCCGTCGCCACGAAGACCTGACCGCTGGCGTCGGTCTCGATCGCCCAGATGTACTTCTCGTCGGGATCGAAGAACGGCGTCGCGGCGCCATTCGCGTCCACCTTGTAGACGCGGCCGTCTGGCGAGGTGCCCACGTAGAGTCCGCCGCCGGGTGCCAGCGCCAGCGCGTGCACTTCAAGCTCCGGCGCATCGTGGAAGAGCGTGCCGCGGCCGCTCGAGTCCACCTTGAAGACCTTGCCGTCGTTGCCGGTGCCGAGGTACGTCGAGCCGGCACCGTCGTCCACCGCCGTCCAGACGAACGGCGCGCCGGTGTCGTAGAGCTTCGCGATCGCCGGACCGAGCATGAGGCGCCCGTGTTCGTCCACCGAGACCTGCTCGAGATCGCCCTTCAGGAACTCGGCCTGCGTCGCCGCCCGCCAGATGTCGGGACCGGCGGAGAGGGACGTGGCCGCCGCCACGAGGAACAGTGCGAACGAGGGGAGAAGTCTGGGCATCGGGATCGTGGCCACGCGGAATCCCCGGAGGGGGACGGTCAGTCGGGATCGACGGCGATCGTGATCTGGCGCGAGCCGCTCACGGCGAAGGGCACGGCGAGCGCCCATTCCCCGCGCGGCGTCGCACGCAGGACCGTGCTGCCGCTGGCGCCGCGGTCGGCATCGATGACGCCGGCCACCGACGGCGGCAGCCCGGGCATCGCCTCACCTTCGATGACGGCGCCGGGCGCGCTCGACGTGAGGCGGAGATACACACGGTGGTGCGACTTGCCGCGATTGGCAGCGCGCACGATCTGCGCGACCGACTGCAGGTCGGCCCGGCCGCGCGCGTCCTGCAGGGCCATCCGCGGGCCGTCGCTCACGAGGAGCTGCAGTGACCCGCTGGCGTTGGCGGGGATGTCGATCGTCTGCGAGAGCAGGCGTTCTTCGCCTTCGTGCGTGCGGATCTGCACCTGCACGCGGGCGGGCCGGCCGGCGCGAACCACCGGCTCGTCGATCCACACGCGGCCGATCTCGGCCGTGCGCGTCGCCTCGTCGGCCTCGATCGCGAGCGTGATGCCCTCGAGCGCGAAGCGTTCGGTGGCGTTTCTGTAGAGCACGGTGAGCGGCGCGGCCACGTAGGCCGCGGCATTCGCCGCCCCCTGGTCGCCCACGAAGACATCGTCGAAGCGCAGTGGCGGCTGGCCGGCGATGCGGGCGTCGCCCGTGAGCACGTAAGTCGCGGCGCCGGTCTGGCGTTCGTACGACGTCAGCACGTTGGCCACGGCCAGATAGGCGAGGAGCGGCGTGAAGAGCTCGTCGTTCACGACCTGGAACGAGAAGGTACGGCTCGGCGCCCGCTTCGAATTGAGCGTGACCTTCACGGGCACGAGCGCCGGCGGCGGGCCGAGGCGACCGGCGATGGCCGTGGCGCGGTCCTGCGAGATGGTGCCGACGACGGCGCCAAGGCTCGCGAGCTTGCTCGACGTGACCATGCTCGGCAGCACGGCGATGACATCCGCGCGCGTCATCGGGAAGGCCGTCGGTCCAAGGTTGTAGAGCGGATGGCCGAAGGCGTAGACCTTGTCGCCGTCGACGTGCGTCACCGTGCCGGTCGCGCCGATCGAAAAGTCGCCCGACAGGAGCGCAACGCCTACGGCGTCGCCCGGCGCAAGCGGCGCGGCCGTGGCCGCGGCGGGCGCCGCCGTCTGTGCCGTGGTGACGACCGACACGCCGGGCAGCCCGGGCAGCAGCCGATCGACGGCGCCGTCGGCGAACCCCCCGGCCGTGATCGGCACGGTGATGGGCCGGAGTTCCATCGCCGTCTGGCGCGGCAGTCCGGCATTCACAGCCATCCCCAGCAGATCACCGGCCGCGGTGGCGAAGGGCGATGGCGACGTGAGCGCGGCGCGCCAGAGGGGCAGTAGTTCCGAGGCCGGTACGGGCGCGCCGAGCGACAGGCTCACCGGACGCAGCGCGCGCGCCGCGCCGAGGGCGGTGGCGTCGGTCATCTCGGCGATCGGCGTGATGCCGGCAATCGGTTCCTTCGGGAACTGGCCGAGCTGGTAGGACACGGCGCCGAGCAGCTTGCCGTCGATGTAGACCGGGCTGCCGCTCATCCCGGCGATGACGCCGGTCTCGGCGAGCGGCCCGCCTTCGAGCTTGGCCAGGATGAGATCGCGCTGTGGCGCCACCACGCTCTTGAGCGTGCCGATGATGCGCACCGTGAACTCTTCGATGGCGGCGCCCTTGAACACCGTGCGGCCCACGCCGACCATGCCGGGACGCACGTCGGCGATGGGCATGAGGGTGTCGCGGGCGGCCGCCGCCCCCCCGAGGAGGCCGAGCGCGAGACATGCGACGGCGCAGGCGAGGAGCGGGGAAGGACGGAACGTCACGTGGGTGCGAACCGTTATACGAGGTTCTCGGAGCCGAATCAAGGCACGTCACGCCGCGTGTTTGACAGCGGCACCAGCGGTTTGCTACCGTCCACACACGTTGTCCACCGCCGCCCCCTCGATCGCTCGTGCGTTTTCGTGCAGCCGATTTACCTCGGCCGCCACGTACGGCGTGTCGCGTCAGACGGCCTGGTATTGGTATTGGCGCACCACCGAAGGGGCCCCGGGTCTCGCGTAGCCAGCCACTCCACGCGATTCGTCTTCCGACCAGCGCCTCTTCGACCTCCGGTTGAAGAGGCGTTTTGCGTTTCATGACCACCACGCGCCTCTGCGCCACCGTCACGGCCACCTCGATGGCCGAGCTCCGACGCCGCCGCGACCTCGTCGCCGGCGCCGATCTGGTCGAGCTGCGTCTCGACGGCATCGGCGATGTGGACGTGGACGGCGCGCTCGCGGACCGTCGCCTCCCGGTGGTCGTGACGTGCCGCGCGGCGTGGCAGGGGGGGCGCTTCGACGGCGATGAAGACACCCGCCGCCGCATCCTCGAGCGCGCGTGGACGCTCGGCGCGGAATACGTGGACGTCGAAGACGGCGCGTTCGACGACTTCGTGGCCCGCGTGGAGGGCCGGCGCATCGTCCGCTCGTATCACGACTTCGACGGCATGCCGGCAGACGCGGAGGCGCGGCTCCGCCGCCTCGCCCGGTCGGGCGCCGAGGTCGTGAAGCTCGCCGTCACCGCGCAGCGCCTCGCCGACGTCGTGACGCTGCAGGGCCTGGCGGCGCAGGTACCCGGCCGCGGCGTGCTGCTGGCCATGGGTCCGGCCGGCGTGACCTCGCGGCTACTCGCCGCGAAGCTCGGCTCGCTCTGGACGTATGCCGGCGACGGCGTGGCGCCGGGTCAGTTGCCGCTCGCGCGGATGCGCGACGAGTTCCGCGTGCAGGCCGTGACCGGCCACACCGCCGTCTACGGGGTCGTGGGGCGTCCGGTGGAACACTCGCTCTCGCCGGTGATGCACAACGCCGCCTTCGCCGCCGCCGGCCTTGACGCCGTCTATGTGCCGCTTGCCGCCGCCGACTTCGACGACTTCCTGACCTTCGCGCGCGCCTTCGCCGTGCGGGGCGCGTCGGTCACGGCGCCGTTCAAGCAGGACGCGTCGCAGGCCGCGGCGAGTGCAGACGCCCTGGCGGCGCGGCTCGGCGCCGTGAACACGCTGCGGGTCGGCACCGCCGGCTGGGAGGCACGCAACACCGACGTCGAAGGTTTCCTCGCACCGCTCGCCGGACGCGACCTGCGCACCCTCCGGGTCGCCATCCTCGGTGCCGGCGGCGCCGCGCGCGCCGTGGCCGAGGCGTTGCGCGACCGCGCCGCCCACGTCACCGTCCACGCCCGCCGGCCCGACGCTGCCGCCACCGTCGCCACGGCGACCGGCGTCACGGCCGGCGCATGGCCGCCGCCGCCGGCGTCATGGGACATGCTCGTGAACACCACGCCGGTCGGCACGACGCCGGATGTCACGCGCGCGCCGATCGCGCTCGACGGCGACCTCACGGGCCGCCTCGTCTACGACCTCGTCTACAACCCGCCGGAGACGGCGCTCCTCTCGCGCGCGCGGTCGCTCGGCGCCGACACCCTCGGCGGTCTGCCGATGCTCGTCGCCCAGGCCGCCGCGCAGTTCACCTGGTGGACGGGCCTCACGCCCTCCCTGTCACGCATGCACGAGGTCGCGCTCGCGCGCCTCGCGCCGGCATCCTCCGTTCCGACCGAGTCCGCATGAAACTCACGACCTTCGAAGAATTCGTCGACCTCGCCAAGCGCGGCAACTTCGTGCCCGTCTGCAAGGAGATCGTCGCCGACCTGCTCACGCCCGTCTCGGCCTTCCTGAAGGTGGCCGAACACGCCGACTACGCCTTCCTGCTCGAGAGCGTTGAAGGCGGCGAACACGTGGGGCGGTATTCGTTCCTCGGCAAGGACCCGTTCCTCGTGCTGCGATCGGCGGCCAACGTCGTCACCGTGGAGCGGTCGGGCGAAACGACGACCCTCGACGTGCCCTTCACCGAGGCGATGCGCTCGCTGATGGCCGAGTACCAGTCGCCGTTCGTCCCCGGGCTGCCGCGCTTCACCGGCGGCGCCGTGGGCTATCTCGGCTACGAGGCCGCCTCGTGGTTCGAACCCACGGCCGCCCGCGCCGACGGCGCCGCGATGCCGGGCGACGATGCCGCCTTCATGCTCTTCGACACGGTGCTGGCCTTCGACCACGTGCAGCGGCGCATCCTCATCATCGCCAACGCGCGCATCTCGGGCGACGAAGACCTGAAAGCGCTCTATCAGTTCGCCGTCGCCAAGATCGGCTTTGTCGAGCGTGAGCTCGAGCGGCCGCTCTCGGTACCGCGCACGCGCGAAGACGGGCCGCTCGTGCTGTCGTCGAACCAGACGCAGGAGCAGTACGAAGCCGCCGTGCGCAAGGCCAAGGAGCACATCGCCGCCGGCGACATCTATCAGGTGGTGCTCTCGCAGCGGTTCACCGCCGAGCTCGGCACCGACCCCTTCACCGTCTACCGTGCGCTCCGGCACGTGAATCCGTCGCCCTATATGTTCTTCGTGCGCAGCGGCGCACGCAGCGTCGTGGGCTCCTCGCCCGAGATGCTCGTGCGCGTCGAAGGCCGGCATGTGGTGACCCATCCCATCGCCGGCACGCGGCCGCGCGGCCGCACCGAGGAAGAGGATCAGCGCTACGCCGACGAGCTCAAGCGCAACGAGAAGGAGCGCGCCGAACACGTCATGCTCGTGGATCTCGGCAGAAACGACATCGGGCGCGTCAGCGCCTACGGCTCGGTGCGCGTGCCCACCTACATGAGCCTCGAGCGCTACTCGCACGTGATGCATCTCGTGTCGGTCGTGGAAGGACAGCTCGCCGAGGGCCACGACCGGCTCGACGCGCTGGCCAGCTGTTTCCCGGCCGGCACCGTCTCGGGCGCCCCGAAAGTGCGTGCGATGCAGATCATCAGCGAGCTCGAACCGGGACCGCGCGGCGTCTACGCGGGGGCGGTCGGCTATCTCGACTTCGCCGGCAATCTCGACTTCTGCATCGCCATCCGCACGCTCGTGCTCGAAGACGGCAAGGCCTACGTGCAGGCCGGCGCCGGCATCGTGGCCGACTCGAATCCGACCGCGGAATACGACGAGACCCGCGATAAGGCCCGCGCCATGCTGAAGGCGCTCGAACTGGCGCGCACGGGCCTCTGATTATGGTCCTCGTTCTCGACAACTACGATTCGTTCACCTTCAACCTCGTCCAGTACCTGGGCGAGCTCGGCGCCGACCTGCAGGTGCGGCGCAACGACGCCGTCACGGTGGACGAGATCGCGGCGCTGGCGCCGGCACGCATCGTGATCTCACCCGGACCGGGCCACCCGTCGTCGGCCGGCATCTCGGTGGAGCTCATCCGCCGGCTGGCGGACCGCGTGCCGATCCTCGGCGTGTGCCTCGGGCATCAGGCGATCGGCCACGCCTTCGGCGGCACCGTCACCAGGGCGCCGGCGCCGAAACACGGCAAGACGTCGAGCGTGACCCACGATGGCCGCGGCATCTTCCAGGGCCTCACGAGCCCGTTCGAGGCGGCGCGGTATCACTCGCTCGTGGTCGCGGCGGAGGGCTGGCCTGACGCGCTCGAGGCCACGGCGCATGCCGACGACGATGGCGTCATCATGGGCCTGCGCCACCGCCAGTTCCCGCTGCACGGCGTGCAGTTCCACCCCGAGTCGATCCTGACCGGGGAAGGCCGCCGCATGCTGCGCAACTTCCTGGACCGCGTCTGATGTTTCCCGCGCTCATCACCAAGCTCCTGAAGCGCGACGATCTGACGGCCGAGGAAGCCGCCGCCGCGATGGACCTCGTCATGCGCGGCGACGCGCACCCGGCCCAGGTGGCCGCCCTGCTGGTCGGACTCGCCATGAAGGGTGAGCGGCCGGCCGAACTCGTGGGCCTCGCCCGCGCCATGCGCGCCCACGGCGTGCACATCGAGGCCGGCCCGATGGCGGTCGACACCTGCGGCACGGGCGGTGACCGCGCCGGCACGTTCAACATCTCGACGGCCGCGGCGCTCGTCGTCGCCGCCACCGGCGTGCAGGTCGTGAAACACGGCAACCGCAGCGTCTCGAGCCACTGCGGCAGCGCCGACGTGCTCGAGGCGCTCGGCGTGGCCGTGGACGCGCCGCCCGCCACCGTGCAGCGCGCCGTGCGCGACGCCGGCATCGGCTTCTGCTTCGCGCCGACCTTCCATCCGGCGATGCGGCATGCCGGCGAGGTGCGCCGGGCGCTCGGCGTGCCCTCGGCATTCAATCTGCTCGGCCCGCTCACGAATCCGGCGCGCGTGCCGTTCCAGATCGTCGGCGTGGCGCGGCCCGAACTCACCGAACTCATGGCGCGCACGCTGCAGCAGCTCGGCGCCGCCCGCGCCTGGGTCGTGCACGGCGCCGATGGCCTCGACGAGCTCTCGACCACCGGGTATTCGAAGGTGTCGGAATGCCACGGCGACGTCGTCCGCACGTTCTATGTGCATCCCGCCGACGTCGGTCTGCCGAAGGCCGCGGCCGGCGCCCTGCGCGGCGGCGATGCCGCGCACAACGCCGGAGTCGTGCGCGGCGTGCTCGCGGGCGAGCCAGGACCGGCCCGCGACGTGGTCCTGCTCAACGCCGGCGCGGCGCTCCTCATCTGCGGCAAGGTCGCATCGCTGCGCGATGGCATCGCGATGGCGGCCGCCGCCATCGACGGCGGCGGCGCCGCCCGCACGCTCGACGCGCTCGTCACCGCCACGAGGCCGGCGGCATGAGCGCGACGCCCGATCTGCTGGCGGCCATCGTCGCCGCGACACGGCGCGACATCGTGGTGCGGCAGCAGGCCGAGTCGTACGACCGGATCGGCGCCCGCGTCGCCACCGCCCGGACACCCGAGGGCGCGGCGTTCACACGCGCGCTCGGGCGCGCCGGCACGGTCAACGTGATTGCCGAGTGCAAGCGCCGCTCGCCCTCGCGCGGCGTGCTCAAGGCCGACTACGACCCGGTCGCCCAGGCCCGGGCCTACGCCGACGGCGGCGCGGCGGCGATCTCTGTCCTGACCGAGCCGTCCTTCTTCGACGGCGACCTCGCGCATCTCATGGCCGTGCGGGCCGCGGTGTCGGTGCCGCTGCTGCGCAAGGACTTCGTCGTCGACGAATACCAGCTCTTCGAGGCCGTGGTCGCCGGCGCGGATGCGGTGCTGCTCATCGTGAGTGCGCTCGCGCCCGCGGCCCTGGCGCGTCTGCACGCCGCCGCGACGGCGCTCGGCCTCGCCGTGCTCGTCGAGGTGCACGACGAGGCCGAACTCGACATCGCGCTCGCCGCCGGCGCCTCCATCATCGGCGTGAACAACCGGAACCTGCGCACGCTTGCGGTCGACACCGCGGTGTCCGAGCGTCTGGCGGCGCGCATGCCGGCCGACGTCATCGCGGTGAGCGAGAGCGGACTCACGGGTCCCGATGACGTGGCCCGCATGCAGGCGCTCGGCTACCGCGCCTTTCTCATCGGCGAGCGGCTCATGACCTCCGGCGATCCCGCACGGGACCTCCGGCGCCTGACTGGCGTGGAGACGACGGCATGAGCGTGCGGATCAAGATCTGCGGGCTCACGCGGATCGACGACGCCCGGTTCGCCGCGCATCTCGACGTCGATGCCGTCGGCGTCGTGCTCTGGCCCGGCAGCCCGCGCGCCGTGGGGCTGCCGGAGGCCGCGGCCCTCTGTGCGGCGCTGCCACCATGGGCGGCGCGGGTCGGCGTGTTCGTGACGCCGTCGGTCGAGGACGTACGCACCGCGATCACGACGGTCGGCCTCGGCGTCATCCAGCTCCACGGCGTGGACGACCCCACGCCGTTCCGCGCGCTGCAAGTGCCGGTGCTGTGGGCGGCGTCGCTGCACGACGGCGCCGCCGACCCGGTCGCGCCGGGCGGCACGACGCTTCTGCTCGACGCGCATGACCCGGTGCGCCACGGCGGCACCGGTCGCACCATCGACTGGTCGCGGGCGCGCGCGATCGCCGCCCGTGAACGACTCGTGCTCGCCGGCGGCCTCACCGCCGAGAACGTCGGGCGCGCCATCGCCGACGTCTGCCCCTACGGGGTGGACGTCTCCTCCGGAGTCGAGGCCACTCCGGGGATCAAATCCGCCGAGCGCATGCGGGCCTTCGTCGAGGCCGTGCGCCAGTCCCATTCGACCGCTGCTGTATGACAACACCCACACTCGTTCCCACGCACAACTTCGGCAGGCGCGATCCCGACGCGCGCGGCTACTTCGGTGCCTTCGGCGGACGCTTCGTGCCCGAGACACTCGTCGCGGCCGTCGAAGCGCTGACGGAGGCGTATTTTGCGGCCCGGCGCGATCCGGATTTCCGCGCGGAGCTGACGCGGCTGCTCGTGCACTACGTGGGCCGGCCGACGCCGCTCTGGGAGGCCGCGCGCCTCGGCGCGGCCAGCGGCGGCGCGCGCGTGTTCCTGAAGCGAGAGGACCTCACACACACCGGCGCGCACAAGATCAACAACGCGCTCGGTCAGGCTCTGCTCGCCAAGCGCATGGGGGCACGGCGGCTCATCGCCGAAACCGGCGCCGGCCAGCACGGCGTGGCGTCAGCCACCGCGGCAGCGCTCCTCGGGCTCGAGTGCGTGGTGTACATGGGCACGGAGGACATGGCGCGGCAGGCGCTCAACGTCTTCCGCATGCGGCTGCTCGGCGCCGAAGTCCGCGGCGTCGATTCGGGCAGCGCCACGCTCAAGGACGCCATCAACGAAGCGATGCGCGACTGGGTGGCGTCTGTGGCCGACAGCTACTACCTGCTCGGGTCGGCCCTCGGGCCGCATCCCTATCCGCTCATGGTGCGCGAGTTCCAGAGCGTGATCGGCCAGGAGGCGCGCGCGCAGATCCTGACGCAGGCGGGCCGGCTTCCCGATGCGGTCGTGGCCTCGGTCGGTGGCGGCAGCAACGCCATGGGCATCTTCGATGCATTCGTGGACGATTCCAGCGTGCGTCTCATCGGCGTCGAGGCCGGCGGCGAGGCCATCACGATGGGCCGTCACGCAGCGCGGTTCGCGGGTGGCGCCGAGGGCGTCTTCCAGGGCACGCGCACGTGGCTGCTGCAGGATGACGACGGCAACGTCACCGCGACGCATTCGGTA
This sequence comes from Vicinamibacterales bacterium, assembly GCA_044347565.1. GTDB lineage: Bacteria > Acidobacteriota > Vicinamibacteria > Vicinamibacterales > UBA2999 > CADEFD01. The sequence goes on from JBIKUN010000046.1 coordinate 25,109, forward strand.
TCGGCCGGCCTCGACTACGCCGCCGTGGGCCCCGAACACGCGTGGCTGCAGTCGACCGGGCGCGCGGAGTACGCGTGGGCCGACGATCGAGCTGCGCTTGCGGCGTTCGAGTCGCTGGCGCGCCTCGAGGGCATCGTGCCGGCGCTCGAATCGGCGCACGCCGTGGCGCACGTGGCGGCACTTGGCCGGGAGCTGGGGCCGGACGGCATCATCGTGGTGAATCTGTCGGGCCGGGGAGACAAGGACGTGCAGAGCGTGGCCAACCTGCCTGGAGGCCGCGCATGAGCCGGCTCGATGAGACCTTCGCGCGCCTCCGCGCCGAACACCGCACCGGCCTTGTGGCCTACGTCACGGCCGGCGATCCCGACCTGGCGCGTTCGGCCGAGGTCATCCGCGCCGTCGACCGCGGCGGCGCCGACGTCATCGAGCTGGGCGTGCCGTTCTCCGACCCGCTGGCGGACGGCCCCGTGATCCAGCGCGCCACCGAACGGGCGCTCGCCGCCGGCACGACGCTGGCGAAGGTGCTCGACCTGGCGGCCAGCCTGCGCGCCGACGTCGCGGCGCCGCTCGTGCTCTTCACCTACGCCAACCCGATGGTGCGGATGGGCATCACGGCGTTCGCTCGGCGGGCGCGGGAAGCGGGCATCGACGGCGTGCTCGTGCTCGATCTGCCGCCGGAAGAGGCCGGAGACACGCGGGCGGCCTTCGTGGCCGAAGGCCTTGATACAATTTTCCTATTGAGTCCCACGACCTCCGTCGAGCGGATCCGGCGTGCCGCCGAGCTGGGCGGGGGATTCCTGTATGGCATCTCGCGGCTGGGCGTCACCGGCGCCCGGTCGGACGTGGCCGACTCGGCCGAGTCGCTGGCGGCGCGCGTGCGCGCCGAGACCACGCGGCCGCTGGCGCTCGGCTTCGGTTTCTCGCGGCCTGAACACGTGCGCGCCGTCGGCCGGTGGGCCGATGCCGCGGTGGTCGGATCCGCGCTCGTGCAGGTGGTCGCCGACCACGCCGGTCACCCGGACCTCGGCGGGGAAGTCGAACGGTACGTACGATGGCTGCGGAGCTGAGCGTGGAGGCCCTCAGGGCCGAAATCGACGGGATCGACGAGGTCATCGTGCGGCTGCTCGACAGCCGGGCGCGCTGCGCCTATGCCATCGGCCGGGTGAAGCACGCCGAGGGCCGGCCGGTCTACGAACCGGCGCGCGAGGCCTCGGTGCTCGCGCATGTGTGCGAGGTCAACCGCAGCCTGGACGGGCCGCTCGATGACGAGGCGATCGTGCGGCTGTTCGAACGGGTCATCGACGAAGCACGCCGGATCCAGCGGATCGAGGCGATGCGGACGGAACACTCCGGGAGCGGCGACGCCCCGGCGGCAACAGGGCAGGGGGAGTAGGTCATGGTCGTCGTGATGAAGGAACGGGCCTCGGATGCCGAGGTCCAGGCAGTGATCGCGCACCTGGTCGAACGGGGCATGGACGTACACCGCTCGTCCGGCGCCGCCCGCGTCGTGCTCGGCGTGGTGGGCTCGGGCACGGTAGACCGCGGGCTCGTCGCGCTCATGGACGGTGTGCACGAAGTGCTGCGCATCACCGAGCCCTACAAACTCGCCAGCCGCACGTTCAGGCAGGAAGACACGGTCATCACGATCGGCGACGTGAAGATCGGCGGCGACGAGGTCATCGTGATGGCCGGCCCCTGCTCGGCGGAGACCGAGGAGCAGGTGCATGCCACCGCGGCCGCCGTGAAGCGCGCCGGCGCCAAGGTGCTGCGCGGCGGCGCCTTCAAGCCGCGCTCGTCACCCTACAGCTTTCAGGGCCACGGCGAAGAGGGCCTGCGCATGCTGCGTGGCGGCGCCGATGCTCACGACCTGAAGCTCATCACCGAGGTGATGGACGCCTCGCAGATCGAGGTGTGCGCCAAGTACGCCGACATCTTCCAGGTGGGCGCGCGCAACATGCAGAACTTCACGCTGCTGCGCGAGCTCGGCCGCGGCCGGACGCCGGTGATGCTGAAGCGCGGCATCGCCGCCACCATCGAGGAATGGCTGCTCTCGGCCGAGTACGTGCTCTCGGGCGGCAACAGCGCCGTGATGCTCTGCGAACGCGGCATCCGCACGTTCGAGACGAGCACGCGCAACACGCTCGACGTCTCGGCGATTCCGATCGTGAAGGAGCTCTCGCATCTGCCGGTCTTCGTCGACCCGAGCCACGGCACGGGACGGCGCGACAAGGTGGCGCCGATGGCGCGCGCGGCGGCGGCAGCCGGCGCCGACGGCCTGCTCATCGAAGTGCACTGTGATCCGGATCACGCCTGGTCCGACGGCGCGCAGTCGCTCTTCCCCGTGCAGTTCGAACGCCTGATGGCGGAACTCCGCATCATCGCCCCGGCCATCGGCCGCAGCATCTGCCTCGAGCCGATGGCGCGCCGCGGCTGGGCGCGCTAGCCCGGTGCCCTCCGCGCCGTTCGGCCGCCTGCTCGTCGTCGGCGCGGGCCTGCTCGGCACGTCGGTGGCACTCGCGGCGAAGCGCCGCTGGCCCGGCGTGCACCTGACCGCGATGGACGCCACGGCGCGATCGCATGCAGGCGCCGCTGCCGGCGTTCGATCTGGCCGTCCTGGCGGTGCCGGTTGATGCCTACGCGGCCTGGATGCGCCGTCTCGCCCACGAGGCGCCGGGTGGCGCCGTGACAGACGTGGGCAGCGTGAAGCGCCGCCCGCACATGGAGGCGGTGGCGGCCGGGCTCTCGACCTTCGTCGGCGGGCATCCGATGGCCGGCGGCTCCCGGCCGGGGCCCGAACACGCGCGCGCGACGCTCTTCGACGACCGCCCGTGGTTCCTCACCCCGGGCGGTGCGCCGGCAGCACCGGTCGAGCTGGCCCGGGCGCTCGCCGACGGCTGCGGGGCGCGCGTCATCGAAACCGACCCCGAGTCCCACGACGCCACGGTGGCCGCCATCAGCCATCTGCCGCAGGCGGTCGCGAGCGTGCTCATGGCCACCGTGGCTGATGCGGCCGACGATGCGGCGCTCGCCGCCGCGGCCGGCGGCCTGCGCGATTCGACGCGGATCGCGGAAGGTCCCGTGGGGATGTGGCAGCCGGTCTTCGCCTCCAACGCCGACCGGCTGGCGCCGCTCGTGCGTGCGACGGCGGCCCGGCTGATGGCGCTGGCCGACGCCCTCGACGCGGCCGATGCCGGCGTCGTGCGGGCCCTGTTCGCCGAGGCCAACGCCGGCCGCCGCCGCCTGCCGCCGCTATAATCGCGCTATGCAGAAAGTCGTGCGCGATGCCGACGCGGCGGTCGAGACCGTCTTCGACGGTGCCACCATCATGATGGGCGGGTTCGGCGTGTGCGGCGTCCCCGAACACCTCATTGCCGCGCTGCACCGCAAGGGCGTGCGCGATCTCACCATCGTCAGCAACAACGCCGGCACCGATGACCACGGCGTCGGCATCCTGCTCAGGTCGCGGCAGGTCCGCAAGATGATCTCGACCTACGTCGGCGAGAACAAGGAGTTCGAGCGGCAGTATCTCCAGAAGGAGATCGAGGTCGAGCTCGTGCCGCAGGGCACCTTCTCCGAGCGCATCCGCGCGGGAGGGGCCGGCATCGCCGCCTTCTACACGCCCACCGGCGTCGGCACCGTGGTGGCCGAGGGCAAGGACGTCCGCGAG
>JBIKUN010000067.1:0-22754 GCA_044347565.1 Vicinamibacterales bacterium
GGTCTGTTCCTGGGCCTCGGACATCCGCTTGAACGTCGGGAACTGCCAGGCGGCGGCCTTGACGAGGAACGTGGCACTGCGCAGGTAGTCCTTGAGCGGCTGACGGACGGCGTCTTCGACCACCTGTTCATTGGGGCCGATGAAGGTGTGCAGCAGGATCGTGACGATGCCGCGTCCGGCGTGCCCGGCCTCGCGCCGTGCCTCGCGGTAGGCGCGCACCTTGGCGGCGACGTCGTCGAATGTCTGCCCGAGCAGGTGCGTCAGCACGTTCGCACCGCGGCGTCCCGCTTCGACGAAGGTCTGCACGTTGCCGGCCGTCGTCACCCAGATCGGCAGCTCTTTCTGGATCGGCCGCGGCAGCGTCCGCACGTCGACCGGTCCGCGCGGACCGTCGAAGGTCACCGACTCACCGCGCCAGAGGCGCTGCACGATGTCGGTGCTTTCGAACATCACCTGCTTGGCGCGGTCGAAGCTCTCGGGCCGGATGGCGAAATCCGGCGTCGCCCAGCCCGCCGCGACCGACAGGGCGACGCGCCCGTTCGACAGGTTGTCGACGACGGCCCATTCCTCGGCGATACGGATCGGACTGTGCAGTGGCACCACACAGCTGCCGGCGCGAATCGATACCCGCGAGGTGATGGTGGCGAGCGCCGCCGAGGTTACCGACGGGTTCGGGAACAACCCGCCGAACGATTCGAAGTGGCGCTCCGGCGTCCAGACGGCGTTGAAGCCGTGGGTGTCGGCGAAGCGGGCGCTCTCGAGCAGCAGCCGGTACTTGTCGGTGTCGTGGTCGCGTTCCTTGGTGGCGACGTTCCAGTAGAAGAGGCCGAAGGGCAGGCCGGGGCCACTTGCGGCGGCGCCGCCCTGCGGCGCGTCGTCCGGCACGCCGTCGGCGTGCAGCATCACCGTGAAGCCACGGGCCAGCGTCCAGAACAGCTCGAGCACCGAAATGTCGAACGAGATACTCGTCACCGCGAGCCAGACGCCCGGCGTGGCGTCGATGCGGTGGTCCATCCCCACGAAGAAGTTGAGGGCGTTGCGGTGTTCGACCATCACGCCCTTGGGGCGGCCGGTCGATCCCGATGTGTAGATCATGTAGGCCAGCGCGTCGGGCGAGACGGCGACGCCGGGGTTATCGCCCGGGTGCGCCTCGAGGGCCCCGCGGAAGTCGGCCAGCGCGACTTGTGGGACGTTCGCCGCAATCTCCTCGCGTCGTCGCCACACGATGACGCAGCGCATCTCCGCGTCGGCGATCATGTAGGAGAGCCGCTCGGCCGGGTACTGCGGATCGAGCGGCACGTAGGCGGCGCCGCACTTCTGCACCGCGTACAACGCGACCAGCATGTCGAGCGACCGCTCCACCATCACGCCGACGCGATCGCCCATGACCACGCCCTGCGCGATGAGGTGGCGGGCGAGCCGGTTGGCCGCGGTGTTCAGCTCACGATAGGTGAGGCGCTCACCACGGCAGATGGCGGCCACGTGATCCGGCGTCCGCTCGACCTGCTGTTCGAAGGCCTCGTGCACCGAGAGCGCCGGCGCCGCGGGCAGCGTCGGTTCGTCCTCGGCGTGGGCCAGGGTGGCCAGCCGCGCGCGCTGGACCGGGGTCAGGAGATCGATCGCGCCGACGGTCGTGGTGGGGTCGCCGGCGCACTGCGCCATGACGGCGCCGAACGTCGCGATCACGGACTCGGCGGCGTCCCGGTCGATCCGCGCCGGGTCGATCGCAATGCCGACCGTATCGCCGGCGTCGGGCACGTACAGGGTGAGGGCCGCACCGGCCGCGGGTGGACGTCCGGCGTGGGCATCGAGCGCGCGCACGCGCACGACGCGCACCGGCGCTTCGTCGCAGCCGGGCCGGGCGCGCAGATCCGGATCGCGCGCCGGCAAATCGCGGAGCGTGCCGCCGGCGCTCTCGGCCTCGTTCAGCAGGCGCTCTACCTGCTCGTGCACGGCCGCCACCGGGCCGGCTGGCGCCGTGTCGACCTGCAACGGCAGCACGCCGGCGGCGTACACCGGCCACCAGGCCGGCTGCTGGTCCACGGCGCCCGCTACGTACGCGAACGACGCCTCGGCGGTCTGCGCGAGCCGTCCGAGCGTGACGGCCACGGCCGTCACCCACCGGGCCGCGGGATGCGACGAGTCGACGCGCACGCAGCGCCAGACGGGCCCGCCGCCGTAGCCGGCGGGCACTGGCAAGGCGGTGGCTTCGAAACAGCGCAGGCGTGCCTGCCAGCGCGCCTCGTGCCGCACCAGTGTGGCCACGGCCGCGTCGATGTCGGCGGCTGGCGCCGGAAGTCCCGGCAGCAGCTGGCCGCGGGTCACGCCGCGCGCCTGCAGGTACGTGGCGGGATCGAGCGTGGCGCCGCGCAGGTCGGCGGCCTGGGTGATTTCGAGGGCTCCTGACGCGCACCGCACGCGCACGACACCGTCGGCCATCACCTGCACCGTCCCCGGCGCATCGGTGCTCGCGTCCTCGACCGCGCGGGCCGATCGCACGAGCAGCGTCGTGCCATCGACCAGCAGCTTCGGCATCACCAGCGGATTGCCGTACGGTCCGAAGTCGAGGGCGCGCACCAGCCGCGCGAGGTCTTCGGCGGTCTGGCGCCAGTCGAGCGTGGCGGCCGCCGCGGGGCGGGCGGCACGGCTGAAGTAGGTGCGCTGGCTGAGGTCCTGCGGCTGCGGGCGGAGCGTGCCGGCGTCGAGTGCGTCGAGCAGCTCGCCGAAGGCCGCGAGGCCGGCCTCGTAGCAGCGCGCGTTCAGCGTGAAGCCGGTGTCTTCCGGCTCGATCGGGATGGGCCGGCTGACCAGCACCTCGCCGGTGTCGGCCTCGGCGGTCATCACGTGCCACGTGATGCCGTGCTGGTCCTCGCCCTGCATCAGCGCCCAGATCGGCGCATTCAGCCCCGCGTAGCGCGGCAGCGGGCCGTCATGGAAGTTGATGGCGAGACGGCGGGCCCTGGCCAGCAGGTCCGCCGGCAGCATCCGCAGGTTGGTCACCGAGAGCAGATAGTCGAAGTGCTGCCCGGCGGGATGATCCAGCACGTCGCGCGGGTGCGCGAGGCAGGGGATGCCGTGTTCGGTGGCCCACTGGCCGATCCGGCCGTCATGGGACACCACGGCGGCGATGCCGTGGCCGGCCGCCAGCAGCCGGTTGCAGCACTGGATGAGCAGCGACTGGTCACCGAGCACCAGGAAGGACGAGGACGTCTGCGGATTGGCCATGGCGTGGTTACGTGCGTCGGTCGCCTAACGCGCGGCGGCGCCGAGCGTGGCCACTCGCGTGATCCACTGCGTGATGTCGCGCACGACCACGGCCTGCTCGTCCGGCTGCGTCACGATGTGGTTGGCGCGCGCGTAGTAGTTGACCTCGATGGCGTCGTCGAAGGGCACCTCGGGGAAGCTGTCACGGAACTGCGCGCGGTAGTTGTAGAGCGGCCCGGCCGGGAAGTTGACCTGCAGCCTCACGCCGCGTCCGACCAGCGTCCGCAGCCCGGCCGCCACCGATTCACGGGGCGGGAAGACGCGCACGTAGGTGGGAATCTCGAGGAACTCCCGATCGATGGCGGCGGCCGGCGCCTCGCCGCCCTTCGTGAGCGCCGCCATCTTGCGGCCGAGGAAACTCTTCCACCGCCGCAGGTCCGTGACGATCGGCAGGTAGTAGCGCAGGTAGAACTTCGGGGTCACGTAACAGTACGGGTCGAACTGGCTCACGCCGACGACACGCGGATCGCGCAGCGCCGTGTTGTAGGCGGCATCGGCGCCGGAGCAAAGTCCGTACAGGATGAAGCGCTCGATGCCGCGTGTCCGCTGGAGGTGGTCCATCACCTCCGCGCACTCCGTCACCGACACCTCTTCGAACGATGGGGTGCCGCGCCGCGACTCGCTGTCGCCGATGCCGGAATAGTCGAAGCGCACGGCCAGCGTGCCGTCGGCGGCAATGCTGCGCGCCAGCTTGACCGACAGCCGGCACGAGCCGACGTGATGCATCACGCCGGAGTTGAGGATGATGACGGCCGGCCGGGCCGGGTCGATGGTGGCCGGTTCGGTGGTCACGCCGGCGAGCGGCGTCGGTTTGCCGACCCGGAGTACTCGCTCCTTCATGGCGTCTCTTGCGTGGCCAGCCAGGAGACGATCGCCTGGATGGCCGGTTGCGGCAGCAGGATGCCGCCGAAGTCGTCGACGAAGTTCCAGTCGTGCGGTGCCGGCGTGAACTGGTAACGGAATGCCGGATGCGCGCGCCAGGCATCGCGCAGGCGTGAGAACTCGGGTTGTTCGTACGAGACCTGCTGCAGCACCCGCCCGGCGGCCACCGGCACCATCCGGTCGAGCTCCAGGGCGTCGATGCCGTGGCGCAGCGGCCCCGGTATCACGAAGCCGTTGTAGTGCAGCGTGCCGTCGGGGAACTCGCGGTTGCCCGACACCGGGCCGTAGCTGCTCGGCACCTCCGCGGCGATCTCGCGCTGGAGGGTGGCGATATAGTCGCGCCCGGCGACGATCGGATCCCAGGCCACGAGCCGGCTCACATCCGTGCGCCCGACCGTCGCGAGCGCCGCGATGGCCGCCCCGAGGCGCAGGCCCACCAGGCTGACCGTGGTGACGTCGCTCATCTCCTTGAGCTCGTCGATGGCCAGACCCACGTCCGCGATCCAGCGCGGCAGGCTGGCGGCCTCGACATCGCCGCTCGAGTTTCCCGTGCCGGCGTAGTCGAAGCGCAGGACGTGATGGCCCTTCCGGGCCAGCAGCATCGCCAGCTGGCGGCAGGCCCGGTGCGCGCGCATGTACTCCTGGCCGAACGGGCAACAGAGCACGATGCCGTCGCGCTGGGGCGCGGCCTGCGGCGGGTGATGCACGCCGTAGAGCGGGGCGTCGGCCGAGCCGAAGAGCAGCGGCGTCATGAGCCGGCTCCCGCGCTGCGCGACTCGATGTCACGGGCGATCTGTTCCACCGTCCCCATGACCATCACCGCCTGATTGAGGCGCACGCCCAGCTTCCGCTCGAGCTGCATGATGACCCTCGCCGAGAGCAGCGAGTGCCCGCCGAGGTCGAAGAAGTTGTCGGTGATGCCGACCTTGTCGATGCCGAGCGCGTCCTGCCAGATGCGTGCCACGGCCTTCTCGGTGGTGGTGCGCGGCGGAATGCTGCGGTCGACCGGGGCCAGCGGATCGGCGAGCGCGGCGCGATCGACCGCGTCTCCAGTCAACGGGACCTCGTCGAGCTCGACGAACTGCTGCGGCACCGCCTCGGGCGCCAGGCTCGCGCGGGCGAAGCGTCGGATCTCACTCTGCGTCACGAAGTGATCGTGGTCGGGCTGGAAGAACGCCACCAGGCGGCGGGCTTCGCCGTCCTGGAACGAACGCACCACGACCTGCGCAATCGCCGGGCACTGGGCGAGGATGGCCTCGACCCCCGGGATAGCTGGATCGTCGTCGGGATCGAAGGCCGGGGGCGCGTCGACGCGTGCCGGCGCCGCGGCCGCGCGCAGTTCACGCACGAGCGTGCCGGGTGCGCACGGGGCAACAAGGACCTGCGGCCCGAGCCGGTGCCCCATCGCGTAGGCCAGCACGCGCGCGCCGTCCGGCGGGTCGATACCCAGTTCGAGCGCCCGCGTCAGCGTCGGCGCCTGGGCCGCGGCGGCCGGCGCCGGCGCGTGGCGGAGCGCTTCGGTGTTCGGCAGACGGCGCATCGAGAAATCGTCGATCTCGAGGAACACACGGCCCGTCTCGTCGGCTACGCGCACGTCGAACAGCGCGATCTCGCGGCTGTGGTCGCCCTGGCCAGGCTTGAACACGACATGACTCGTTGCCGTCGCCGGGAACTGGCCGCTGAAGCGCAGCTTCCGGCACCCCACGGGCACGAACGTTTCTTCGGTCGCCACATAGCCGTCGATGACGACCTGCGCGCCGGCGGCGGCCATGTCGACGAGCGCGGGATGCAGTCGGTAGTTCTCGCGGTCCGCGGCGAATTCCGCCGCCAGCGACAGCGTGATGAGCGCCTCGGCCTGTCCGTACTCGACCAGCTGCAGTGACGCCCACCGCGGACCGAAGTCGAGGAACGGATGGTGGTCGGGATCGTCGAACCGCTGGCGGCCGCGCGTGCAGCGCGCCCGCACCGCCGCCACGTCGAGCATGCCGCCGGGCGCCGTGCCCGTTCGGATCGTGCCGCCGGCGTGTTGCGTGCGCACGTCATCTTCGGTGCTCGTGAAGCTGAACGCCGCCCCATCGCCGCGCGGTTCGAGGCGCACGGCGAGGATCTTCGCCGCGTCATCAGGCACGATGAAGGGGAAGTCGAACGAGACATCCGCCATCTCCACCGGCGCGGGCGCGGCGCCCTCATGCCAGGCGGCACGCGCCATTTCGAGATAGCCGAACCCCGGCATGAGCGCCGGTCCATCCTTCAGCCGGTGTTCGGCCAGCACCCAGTGCCCGGCCACGGCGAAGGTGGTCATGAACGTCCGCGCGTCCTGGCCGTCCTCGATGCGGCGTTCGAGCATCGGGTGCGCGGTCGGGCGCCCGGCCGGCAGCCGGCGGCGCACCGCACCCGCGGCGAGTGTGGCCGCGAGGCCCGTGCCGCGCCACGCCGGCCAGTTGATCGCCAGGCAGGGCCAGCCGGCATCGACCGCCCAGTGCGCGAAGCTGTCGAGGAACGCGTTGGCGGCCGTGTAGTCGACCTGGCCCGGCAGGCCGGCCAGTGCGCTCGACGACGAGAACAGCACGAAGAAGTCGAGCGACGCCGGCGGGAAGGCGCGCGCCAGGTGGAGCGTGCCATCGAGCTTCGGCGCGAGCACCGCGCGGGCCTGCGGCAGTTCCTTCGAGATGAGTGGCGCGTCGTCGGTCACGCCGGCGGCGTGCAGGATCCCGCGCACCGTCAGTCCGTCCCGCGCGAGCGTGGCCGCCAGGGCCTGCATCGCCGCCTCACGGCCGACGTCGGCGGCTTCGAGCCGCACGCGCGCGCCGAGCTGCTCGAGGTGCATGACCTGACGCAGTGTCGCGGCCTCCGGGGCGTCGCGCTCGATGAGCGCCTGCCAGTGCGTCCGATCGGGCCACGCCTGGCGCGATACGAGCACCAGCGTCAGCGGCGAGGTCTGGCGCACGAGCGTCTCGGCCGCCACGAGGCCGAGGCCGCCGGTGCCGCCCGTGATGAGGTAGGTGCCCGTTGGCCGGGCCACGATCGGCACCGCGGACGTCGTGGCCGGCATCGGGCGGGCCATTCGCTGCACGAACCGTCCGGCGCCACGCAGGGCGACGAGCATCTCGGGCTCGGTCGAGACATCGGCGAGTTCGGCGGCGATACGTTCGGCCAGCGCGGCCGGCGCCGGCGCCGACGCCGGCAGATCGACCACCGTCGCCCGCCACGACGGGAACTCGCGCGGGAACGTGTTGATCGGCCCGACGGCCAGCGCGCCCACGGGCGAGTGCACGGGTTCGCCGGCGGCCTGCCAGGCCTGGCGCGTCAACGCCAGCCAGCGCAGTGTGGACCAGCCGTTGACACCGGCGGCCTGCGCCAGGAGCAGCAGGCTGTCGAAGGCTGCCTCGCGTTCGTTGTTGCCGCCGGCCGCCGGCAGTCCGGCCCCGATGCCGAGCGCGGCGGCATGCACGACGTGCGTGGGGATCCAGCTCGCGGCCTCGCACGCGTCGGTCAACCGCAGATAGTCGTCCGCGACGCCCGCGCGCAGCTCGAACGGACCGGCGCCCTCGAGTCGCAGCCGCTGGCCAGGCACGACACGCCGCACGGCGCCGCCGCGGTGTTCGATGGCGCGCGTCAGGTGATCGGTGACCTCGTCAGCCGCCCCGAGCAGCAGCACCCGGGCGCCAGCCAGCGCCGCCGGTGGCAGGGCGGCGCCGCGCTGCCAGACCGGCTGATACAGCCAGTCCGCGTCGCCGACGGGACGGCCCATCGGACCGTCGGTCGCGCCGGGTATGGCGCGCGGCGCCTCGATCCAGCACTTCGTGTGATCGAAGGCATACGTCGGCAGCGGCACGCGGGCCCGGTTCTGGCCGTCGTAGAAGCGCGTCCAGTCGACGGTCGCGCCGCTCTGCCAGACGCGTCCGAGGGCGCCCAGCATGTGCGCCAGGTCCGGCGTCGAGTCGTCGGGATGCCGAAGCGACGTGATGATCGGCTGGTCAGCCGCTTTCGCCGGGTGCATCCCCGCGAGACTCGTCAGCGTGCGGCCCGGACCCACCTCGAGCAGCGCGTACCGGCTGCCGGCGAGCAGTGTGGCCGCGCAGTCGGCAAACCGTACGGTGTGGCGCAGGTGCCGCACCCAGTAGTCGGGACTGGTGGCGTCGGCCGCGTCGATCCACGTGCCGGTGAGGTTCGACAGGAATGGCAGACGCGGCGACTGCAGCGGGATCGATCGCAGGTAGGCGCCGAATTCCCCGAGGATCGGCTCGAGCATGCTCGAGTGCGCGGCCACGTCGATGCGCACGCGCTGACAGCCGATCTCGCGGGCCACGAGCGTACGCTCGAGCTCCGCGAGCGCGGCCACCGGGCCGGAGACCACGATGGAGCCTGGCGCGTTGACCGCGGCGATACTCAGCTCCGGCACGAGATACGGCGCCAGGGCCTGTTCGTCGAGCGCCACGCTCAGCATGCCGCCGGCCGGCGCCCGCTCGAACAGACGGCCGCGCAGCGCCACGAGACCGAGCGCGTCGCGCAGGGAGAACACGCCGGCCAGGCAGGCGGCCGTGTTCTCGCCCATGCTGTGACCAGCGAGCGCATCGGGCTCGACGCCCCAGGCCTGCCAGAGCCGGGCCTGGGCGTACTGGGTGACGAACAGCGCCGGCAGCGTGCGGCTGGGACGTTCGAGCGCGCTCGCCGCCGCATCGCGTTCGGCCGGTGTCGCCGGGAAGAGCAGCGGCTTGAGGTCGTAGTCGATGATTCCCGCGAGCAGGCGCAGGCACTCGTCCACGGCCGCGCGGTACGCGGGTTCGCTGTCGTACAGCCCCTGGCCCATGCCCGGGTACTGGGCGCCGCCACCGGCGAACATGAACGCCAGACGCCGGCCCGTCGCCGGGGCGTCGGCGGCCGTGACGCGATCCGAGGCGCGGTCGTAGAGCACGTCTGCCGCGCCGCGGGCGCTGTCCGCCACCACGAAGCCGCGGCGCTTGAAGGCGCGTCGACCCGTGGCGAGGGAGAACGCCGCATCCGCGAGGAAGCCGGGCGCGTCGGCTCCCGGTTCCTCCAGCCGCGCTGCCAGGCGCTTGCGGGCGTGCAGCAGCGCCTGGTCGGAGCGGGCCGAAAGCAGCAGCAACTGCAGTGGCCGCCCGGCGCTACCGGCGGCGCGCGCCGGCGCCTCTTCGACGATGAGGTGGGCGTTGGTGCCGCCGACGCCGAGGGAGCTGACGCCGGCCCGCAGCGGGCCGGCCTGCCTCCAGGCGCGGTGTGAGTCGACGACGAAGAACGGCGTCGCGGCGAAGTCGATGGCCGGATTCGGGGCCGTGTAGTGCAGCGTGGCCGGCAGCTCGCGGTGCTGCATGGCCATGGCCACCTTGATGAGGCTGGCGACGCCCGCGGCCGTGTCGAGGTGGCCGATATTCGACTTGATGGAGCCGATGCCGCATTGCCCGCGCCCGGCGCCGTTCCCGGCGTAGGCCTGCGTCAACGCCGCCACTTCGATCGGATCGCCCAGCTGCGTGCCGGTGCCGTGGGTCTCGATGTAGCTGACCGTGGTGGCGTCGACGCCCGACAGCACCAGCGCCTCCGTGATCGCCTCGGCCTGACCATCGACGCTCGGCGCGAGATAACTCACCTTCGTCGAGCCATCGTTGTTGACGGCCGAGGCCTTGATCACCGCGTGGATGTGATCGCGATCGCGGATGGCGTCGTCGAGCCGCTTGAGCACCACGACGCCGACGCCGCTGCCGAATACGGTGCCGCCGGAGCTGGCGTCGAACGGGCGGCAGTGGCCGTCGCGCGAGAGGATCTCGGTTTCCTTGTAGAGATAGCCGACGCGGTGCGGCAGGTCGATCGTCACGCCGCCGGCGAGCGCCACGTCACACTCGCTGCTCAGCAGGCTCTGGATGGCGAGATGGATGGCCACGAGCGAGGTCGAGCACGCCGTCTGGACGTTGATGCTCGGGCCCTTCAGGTCGAAGCAGTACGACGCCCGCGTCGCCAGGAAGTCTTTGTCGTTGCCGGTATGGCGCAGCAGGAAATGGCCGACTTCCTCGACGAGCGCCGGGTTGCCGAGCAGGTGATGCGCGAAATACGCGTGGTGGCCCGATCCGGCGAATACGCCGATGGCGCCGGCCGTGCGGCCAGGATCGCAGCCGGCGTCCTCCAGGGCTTCCCAGGCGCACTCCAGGAAGTGCCGGTGCTGCGGATCGAGGATCCGGCCGTCGAGCGGGCTGAAGCCGAAGAATCCCGGATCGAACTGCTCCATCCCGTCGAGGAACATCCCGGCTTTGACGTACTGCAGATCCGCGATGAGCGGCGCGGGCACGCCCGCGGCGCCGAGTTCGTCGTCAGTGAGCGCGGTCCGCCCTTCGCGGCCGTCGGCCAGCAGGCGCCACAGGGCCCCGTACGTCGGGGCGCCGGGCACGCGGCAGGCCATGCCGACGATGGCGATGTCCGATGCGGATGCGGAGGGGCTGTCCGTCACGATGGCAGTGTCCAGTGCGTCGGCGCGCGCTCAGCGCCGCGTGTCGAGCACGTCGGCGACCGTGCCGAAGCGGAATTCCGCGAGCAACCGCGTCAGCCGCGCTTCGGTGTCGTGCAGGTTGCGGTAGTGGCGCAGCCTCGACACGACGCCGCAGCGGACGCGCGGCTGATCGGGGTCGATTTCCCACGGATGCAGATAGAAGATGGCCGGTTGTCCTTCGGTCTCGTTCAGCGTGCGGATGCCCGCGCGTGTCCAGCCGTAGGGCAGCAGGCGGAAGTAGCCGCCGCCGCCCATCGGCAGATTCATGCCGGCGTGCCGTACCGTGGACCCGGGCAGTTCCCAGAGCGCGCCGGGGCCGGCGGGCAGCCGATGCGGATGACGCTCCGCGTCGGGAATGCCGTAGCGATCGTGACGGATCGGGTAGATGCTGGAATCGAACGTGTAGCCCTCGCTCGCCAGCAGGTCGAGCGCCCACAGCGACTGCCGCGTGATCGAGTAGCTGGGCGCGCGGTAACCTCGCACCGCCGTGCCCGTGATGTCTTCGAGCACCCGCTGGGCGCGCCGGAGGTCGGCGACGAACTCGTCGGGTGTCAGGTCGTAGACCAGCTGGTGTCGGTACGAGTGGGAGGCAATCTCGTGGCCGGCGCCGTGGATCCGGCGGACGAGGTCCGGGTGGCGCTCGGCCACCCACCCCAGGATGAAGAACGTGGCTCGGACGTCGGCGGCCTCGAACAGCGCCAGCAGCCGATCGGTGCTTGCGGCGACGCGGCTTTCGTAGGCGTCCCAGCTGTCGGGCGAGACGACATCGGCAAAGGCCGAGACGTGGAAGTAGTCTTCGACGTCGACGGTCATCGCGTTGAGCACCCGGGCCACGGCTACGACCCCCGCCGCATGAGCACGGTCTTCACCGTCTCGGTCAGGATGAACACGTCGAACAGCATCGACAGGTGCTTGATGTAGAAGAGGTCGTACTGCAGCTTCTCCTGCGAGTCTTCGACCGACGCCCCGTAGCGGTGCCGCACCTGGGCCCAGCCGGTCACGCCCGGGCGCACGACGTGGCGCTGCCCGTAGAACGGAATCTGCCTGGTGAGTTCGGCGACGAACTCCGGCCGCTCGGGACGCGGCCCGACGAAACTCATGTCGCCGCGCAGCACGTTCAGCAGCTGTGGAATTTCATCGAGGCGGCTGCGCCGCAGGAAGCGGCCTACGGGCGTGACCCGGGGATCCTTCGTGACGGCCCACACGGCGCCCGTGCCGGCCTCGGCGTCGACACGCATCGAGCGGAACTTGAAGATCGTGATGAGGCGCCCGTCCTTGCCCACCCGCACCTGCCGGTAGATGACCGGCCCGGGCGAGGTATAGCGCACCACGACGGCCACGACGGCCATCACCGGAGCGGCCAGCAGCAGGCCCAGCAGGGCCAGCACGATGTCCGACGCCCGCTTCGACGCCGTCAGCATCCGGGTCTTCCTGAACCCCTCCGAGAAGATCACCCAGCTCGGGCGCAGGTTCTCGACGGCGATCTTGCCGGTGTACTCCTCGTAGACCGACGCCAGGTGATCGAATCGCACGCCCTGGTTCAGCTTCATGACCACCAGTTCGTCCATGTTCAGCTTGCCGCGCGCATCGGCCAGATTGACGACGACGCGGTCAACGCGGTGCATGCGGACGATTTCCGGGATCTCGCGCGTGACGCCCAGCACCGTCGAGCCGATGACTGACCGGCCGACGGCCTGCGGGTCGGTGTCGACGAACCCGACCACGTCGAGCCCGAGTTCGCTCCGCCGCTCCGACAACTCCCGCGCGAGGTTGACGGCGGCGAGGCTGGTGCCGAGGATGAGAATCCGCTCGGTCGGCGCGCCCCGCAGAGAGAGCCATTCGAACGCGATGCGCCAGCCGGTGACGACGAGCGAAATCGGCGCTGTGGCCAGGGCGAAGACGCCGCGCCCGACGGCAAGGGCCGGCACGAAGAAGTAGAGCACCGCCAGCACCAGCGACGTCACGGCGAGCGCCCGCAGCACGCCCGCCAGCACACTTCGCGAGGCCGCCAGCGTGCGCACGTCGTACATGTCGAAGTAGTGCAGGCTGACCTGCAGCACGATCGTCACGAGCATCGACCGGCCGAGGAGTTCGCTCAGGGGCCCGGGGTGCGACCCCGACAGACGGGCGGCGAGCAGAATCGCTCCCACGACGAGCGTGTGCTCGACGAGCACCAGCGCCGCCTGGCGCCCACTGAACACGCGGTTCATCGTCCGACCCTACTTGTCGGCGGGCTGAGCGCCGTAGTACGCGGTGAAAGCACTCCCCTCGACTCCGTTGAGCACGACGCCCAGCACGTGGTTGCGGCCGAGGGCCTCGATCCCGCGCTGCACGTCCTCGGACTGCGTGACGCCGGCGCGGATCACGAACAGGCTGCCGTCAACCATCGACGTCAGCAGCCGCGGATCGGTGGCCGGCCCGATGGGCGAGGCGTCGAGGATGACCCAGTCGTATCGTTCGGTGGCCTCGTCGAGGATGAGCCGCATGCGCGGCGACGTCAACGCCTCGATCGAGTTCGGAATCGCGGGACCGGCGGGCAGCAGCGTCAGCGTGGGCGTGAGCTGCACGAGGGCCAGCCGCAGGTCGGTTTCGGCGCGCAGGGCATCGCTGAGCGTGGCGCCGTCGATCGAGGACGCGAAGTTCGGAATCGACGGATTGCGCAGATCGGCGTCGATGAGCATCACGTTCGCCCGGTACGACTCCGACAGCACGAGCGCCAGGTTGACGGCGGTGAGGGTCTTGCCGTCGCCGGGCGACGCGCTGGTCACCATCACGCTGCGGATGCGGCGGGTGCGCTGCAGGTGGTGCAGCGTGCCGGCGAGCTGGCGGAACTGCTCCACCAGCGCCGGGCGCGCGTGTGGTCCGGCGGCCAGCCGCTCGCCCCACGTCGACGACAGACGCACCAGCCCGTGTTCCCTGCTGATCGTCGCGCTGCCCGCAATGGCGGACCGGGGGCGAGACGCCTGCGGCGAGCGCGCGTCGCCCGGGGCGTCGGTCGACCAGGCCGGCTCGAAGGCGGCCTGGCTCGGCGCGCCGGCTGCCGCGGCGTCACCTGCCCCGGAGCGCGTGCGCTCCAGCGCGTCATGAATGCGGCTCACAATGGCTCCATTACACCAGGCTGTTCCACAACTTCATCGTCCAGGTCACGTAGGCCATGATGACGACGGCGCAGGCCCCGGCCCCGGCAATCAGCCGGGAACGCCGCTGCCGCCGCGCGACTTCGGTGGCCGTTTCCGTGTAGGGCACCGACGCCAGCACCGGCAGCCCCAGGACCTCCATGACATCGTTATCGGTCCGGAACGACGAATCCCGCAGTTCGAGCAGCAGCAGGACCCCGACGCCGAGCGCCAGGCCGAAGCCGCCGCCGAGCGCGTTGATACGGCCGCGGACGGATGGGATCGGATGGACCGGCACGCTGGCCGGGTCGACGATCCGGAACGTCTCGCCGATCTTCTGTTCTTCGAGCTCCTTCGCGAGGTTCGCGTTGCCGCTCTTGGTGAGAAGGTCCTTGTATTCCGCCTGCTGGGTTTCGTAGTCGCGCGTGAGCGCCAGCCACTCGGATTCGAGGCCGGGCACCGCGTCGATGCGTGACTGGTAGTCCGCCACGCCGGCCCGGAGCCGCACCTCTTCCGACTCCTTGTAGGCGATCTGGCGGTCCAGGCTCTCCATCTCCGCCTTCATCTGCCGCAGGCTTTCGCGCTGTCGGGGATCCTGGAGGCTGGCGGGATCCGCCATCGTCGCGGCGGCGCTCCTCGCCGCGGCCGCTTCGGCCACCGCCCGTGGTTCCAGCTCGACAATGAGACGCTTGGCCCGGCCCACGTCCGGATGGTCTTCGGTGTACTTCAGCAGCAGCGCCGCCAGCTGATCCCGGGCATTGGCCAGCTGCTGCTGCGCGGTCAGGTTGGCGCCAGGCGTGCCGGTGTCGGTGCGCGTCGTGGCGCGCGGCGCCGGTTCGGCCAGCGCGTCACGGTACAGCCGTTCGAGCATCTGCTTGCGGTCGCGGTCGCGGGCAATCGAGTCGACCGTGGACTGCACCTGCAGCTGCAGGCTCTGGAGGGCCTGCAGGTTGCCCGACATCTGCGTGGGCAGGGCCTTGCCGTGCTGCTGGCGGAACGCCTCGACCTTGCGGTCCTGCTCCTCCAGCCGCTTCCGGGCCTGCGCCAGCTGGTCTTCGAGGAAGCCGTTCGTGGCCGTGGCGAGCGTGGCGCGGTCCTGCGAGTTCTGCTGCACGAACAGCGAGCCCAGTTCCTGCGTGACGGCGGCGGCCACCTGCGGGTCCCGGTGCGTGAAGCGCACGTGGAACGCCGTGGGCCCGTCCTGGCCGCGCGTGCGTTCGAGCTCGACGGCGATGTCTTCGCGCATGCGGCGGACGACGTCGTCCATCGGCATCATCCCGAGTTCGCGCTCGTAGAGCTTGAACTTGGTGACCAGCTTCTCGAGATTGGTTCGACTCAGCACCTGCACGGTGATCGAATCGAGGCGGCGGTCGGCGCCGAGGGTGACCGTGGAGCGCACGAAGATGTCGGGCACACGCTGCGGATCGACGGCGATGAGCATGTCCGACTGGTAGACATTGGCGATGCGCGATGTGTACAGCAGCGCCGCGAACAGCGTCAGCACCGGCGGCACGACGACCATCCAGTAGCGGCGCTTGACGATGGCGAGGATGTCGGACGGTGTGAGGCTCTTTCCGGGCAGCATGGTGATGATTCCTGGCGGATTAGCGGCCGATGACGGGCAGCCACAACGTGACGCCCACCCTGACCGAGCTGCGCCTGAACGCAGCCGGGAAGCGCGGATCGACGAGCGTCAGGTCGCGAAGCCGGTGCAGGTAGTAGTTCACGCTGGTGGACACGGCGGCATATCGCGACACCGCGAACTGGGCCTGGGCCACGGCCGTCGTCATGTCGAACGAACCGGCGTCGGTCGATTCGGAACTGCCGCGCGAGGCGCCGATCGAGAACTGCAGCTGCACGCGATCCACGGGGTTACCGCCGAGACGCAGCGCGGCGGCGTCCGACCTGAAGACGAGCGGCGACAGACCGCGCAGCACCGTGATGTCGCGCCGTCCGTCGAGGGCCAGCTCCCAGCGGCGGAACAGGTTGATGCGCGCCAGCGCGGAGAAGGACGGCACGACGAACGAGATATCCGTTCGCGTCACGTCCGACGGCGTGCGCACGAAGACGAGGCCGCTGCCCAGACTGACGCTCACGCGCCGCGTGGCCGAGACGCGGCGGTCGAAGGTGAACATCGCGTCACCAGCCTGCGTGTAGACCGCGGCGGCACCGGTCGCGGTCATCTGTTCCTGGCCGTCGATGCGGTAGCCGAAGTCGAGTGTCTTGCCGGCGCGGGCGGCCCACGTATGGCGCACCGAGCCGCCCCCGACCGTGTTGTCGAGACCGCCGCCCTGCTGCTGCGCCTGGCGGTGCGCAAAGGTGCCCGCCACCACGGTGCGCTGGCGCGACGTCCAGCTGCGATAGACGCCGCCGGTGGCGGCGTACGACAGCCAGCGGCCTTCCGAGACCCCCTGGGTCGGATTGGCGCCCGGCACCGCGCCCGTATCGATTTGTTCGGCCACCAGACCGAAGGCATCGAAGAGGATGCCCGGGTCGTAGGAGGCCGAGGTGTCGACGACCAGCCCGCTTCGCCCCGAAAAGGCGATCGTGCCCTGGAGGCTGCCGGAGCCGCCGGCGATCCGCCCGACACCCTCGGTGCCGTAGTTCGCATAGCCGCGTGCGGTGGACGTGATCGACGAGAACCCGCGGTTCAGCGCGTAGGTCAGCGTGCCGTCAACCGAGCTGATCGTGCCGCTCTGCTGGGCACCGAACGTCACCGGCGGCAGCGGCCGGCCTTCACTGTCGCGGTTGCGGTCGGCCCCGGTGCTGCCGCTCACGAGGATCGACAGGTTCTGCGAGGTGCCGGACACATCGCGCGTGGCCTGGCGGCCGAAGAGGCCGCCGGTCTGCCCGCCCCCCACACCGCCGCCGCCGGGCTGCCCGCCCACCGGCCCGAGTTGAGCAAACACCGGTCCGGCCGCGACGAGCAGCGCGCACGCAGTTCCAGCAAGTGTCCGGCCCGTGTACATCTCAGGTCCTAGGGCACGAGAACGGTGTCGCCCGGGCGCAGCAGGATGTTCTGTTCGAGGCTCTTGCCGCGAACCACGTCGCGATAGTTGAACTTGAAGGTCTGCACGCGGCCGCCTTCGGTGCGGATGATCGAGATACTCTTGGCGTTGGCGTACTCCTGCAGTCCGCCCGAGAGCGCCAGTGCCTGCAGCACGGTGAGGGGACCAACGAGCGGGTGCGCACCCGGCGTCGTGACACGCCCGGTCACGAACACCTTCCGGCTGTTGATCGTGCGCACCACGACCGCCACGTTGGCGCCCGTGATGTATTTCGACGCCGCCGCGACGATGGCCTTCTGCAGCGCGTCCGGCGTCAGGCCGGCCGCCATCATGTCGCCGATGACCGGCAGGCTGATCCTGCCGTCGGGCCGCACGGTCGTGTCGCCGCTCAGCTCGGGTTCGCGCCAGAAGACCACGCCGAGCACGTCCTGCGGCCCGATCACGTAGTCGGCGGGCGGCGTGACTTCGGCGGGCGGCGCGGGCTGTTGCTGGATCGTGCGGGCAGCCACGCCGGCATCGAGGGCGGCAACGAGGACGAGGCACAGGAGGAGGTGTGGCATAGGCGTCACGAGAAGAAGGAGAAACGCCGTGCTGGCCGCGGCGCGTGGGGTTCCGCGTCGGACCGCGCCGCCGGAGCAACTGGCGCGGTCTCGCCCTCCGCACGCGGGACGAGGGCGGACCGGCGCCCGCCGAGATCGAAGTCGCGGCAGACGTCCTCCACGATTTCGAGCGAGACCGGCTTCACCTGGGCGGCGAAGCCGTTGATGAGGGCATTGTCGCAAATCACGTTAATCGTGCGAGGGACGCCCGACGATCCTTCGAAGACCGCGACGACGGCCTCGCGCTTGAAAATGTCAGCCGGAATGCCGCCGGCAATCCGCAGCCGGCCCGAGATGTAGGCCGCCGCTTCCTTGAGTGTCAGGGGCTTGAGTTCGCAGCGCAACGCGACGCGCTGCTTCAGCTGACGCAGTGACGTCTCGTTCAGGCGATCGGCGAGCTCCGGCTGCCCGCAGAGCACGATGTTCAGGAGTTTCGACGTGTTGGTCTCGATGTTGCCAAGCAGGCGAATCTCTTCGAGCAGCTCGTGCGGCATGCTCTGCGCTTCGTCGATGATGAGCCCAGTGAGGCCGCCTGCCGCCGCCCGTGCCTCGACATCGCGCTGCAGTTCCGAGAGGAAGCGGGTCTTCGACGTGGCCGCCTGCTCGCTCAGACCGAACTCGTGGGCGAGGAACTCGTAGAACTCGCGCCGGCCCAGGGTGGGGTTGTTGATCAGCACATAGCGGCTCGGCGTGTCGCCGATGCTGGCCATGGCCGTGCGGACGAGCGTGGTCTTGCCGGTGCCGGCTTCACCGAGAATGAGCGTGAAGCCCTTGGAAGACGCGAGGGCGTACTGCAGGTTGCTGAGGGCCTCGCGCTGGCGGGCCGTCAGAAACAGGAAGCGGGGATTTGGTGTGAGGTCGAAGGGCGCTTCATTGAGACCGTAGAACGGGCCGTACAAGGGCTGCTTCCGCCAGACCGCAAGGTCTTCGCCCGGATCCGTTTCCAGCTGCGGTGGCTCGCTCGTTCGCTCGCTCATGGTCAAGGCCCCAACCCTCACGCTGGGTGCTCACAGGAACGGGGCCAGCGTATCTGGAGCACCACTCCGAATATACCGCACATAAGTCTTTTCTCGCCAATAAGATGCGCAGTTCTTCAGTCTGAGATTCTCTTGCCGGAAACCGGTGTCCCGGCGGGTGGACCGACATCTGGTAAGGCGCTCTTATTGCCGTGACCTCGTCATGCGGCTTTCGGTATCCTGAGAGCGGCGACGACGCCAACGGCATGCGGACCATCCTTAGCCTGCTTTGCCTTGTCCCCGCTGTCTGGCTTATCGGTCAGACCGGCGCTGTCGTTACGGCTCTCGCGTCCCAAGGCAGAGCTGGCCAGACCCCCGCCCATGGCTCGACCCTGCGGGATGCCCCGGACGACCCGAAAGAACCGGACGACCCCAAGACGCCGAACGACCCCCCAAAGCCCGACGACCCGGACGATCCAGACGACCCGGACGATCCGGACGGGCCACCCTCCGGAGGATCGCCGGAGCCCCAGGAGCCTGTCTTCGTGATTCGCCCCGGGGCGTCCCTGGCCTGGGACCAGGACGTCACCCCGCGTGTTCCACTCTCGCGCCTGTCCTTCCGGCTGTACGTCGACGGCGAACCGGCGACGCTGGCGGCGGTGCGGTGTGACGCCGGCCCGGCGGGCACGAATGCCTGCTCGGTGCCCGCGCCGGCCCTGCCCGTGGGCCTGCACGCCCTGACCATCTCGTCGTCCGACGGCAGTGAGGAAAGCAGCCGCTCCAACGCGATCCTCGTGCGGGTCGAGGCGCCCGCGTCCACCGCGGCCGCGGCCGCGCGACTGGCAGACCGCGGCCTTGTCGCGGCGGCGGCGCCACTCGAAGACCCGTCGGACATGCTCGTCATTTCCGACGAACTCACACTGCTGTCGGAACGCGCCGGACGTGTGCGTCTGCTCAGATCCGGCCAGCTCGAGGCGGAACCTGCCCTCGTCCTTGCCGACGTCGACACGGGCCATGGTCATGGTCTGCTGGCGCTGACGGCGGGGGCGGACGTCGCCCGCACCGGTCTGGTGTATCTGCTCTACTCCACCGGCCCGGGCCTTCGTGTGGCCCGGGCTCAACTCGTGGATGGCCGTCTGTCGCAGCTGGCGGTCATCGTCGACGGTCTGCCCGCCGCTGCTCGCCGGCCGGAAGCCACCATGCGGGTCGGCCCCGATGCCATGCTGTACGTGGCCCTCGGCGCCGGTGAGCAGCCGGGCCGTGCCGGCGATCTGGGCGACTGGACCGGCAAGGTGCTCCGCTTCACGACCGACGGGGCGACGCCGCGCGATCAACGGGCCGCAAGTCCCGTCGTGTTTGCGGGGCTGTCGGCGCCCACCGCCATGACCTGGGACCGCCGCTCCGGCACGCTCTGGGTTGCCGATCACACGGCCGGCGGACGCCTGGTTCTGCACCAGTTGCCGGCCGGGGCTGACGCCGGGTCAGTGGTCACCACCGAGCTGCCGCTCGGCGCCGTGGGTCGCGCCGCGCTCGTGGTGCCAGGCCCGGGTGACGGCAGCCTGCTCGTGTCGGCCGTGTCGGCGGCCGGGGAACGGCTGACGGTGCAGCGCCTCGAGATCCCGGCCGATGGCCGGCTGCGATCGAACCGCGAGGTCGTTCTGGGCGGCGCGTCGCCCATCCTGAGCCTGGCCGTGACGGCCGACGGCTTCGTCCTGTACCAGACGCCCACCGGCGTCGGGCGAGCTGCCATCCCCTGAAGGGGCCGCGGGCTCAGCGACTGATGGTGAGTTCGCGCGACGGCGCGCCGAGTCCGCCGCCGTTTCGGGCCCTGACCCGGACGTAGTAGGTGCCGGGCGGAATGGCCGCGCTGAACACCCGCGATCCGTCCAGGATCAACGTCGCGAGGTTGCTCAGTCCAGGCGCGGAGCCGGCTTCGAGAACGTAGCCTTCCACCGGACCGCCGGTGACGGGGGCTGCCCAGTCGAGCATCAGGGTTCCCGCCACGACGTCGGCATCGATGGCGGGCACGGCGCCCGGCACCGGGATGGCCGCGCGCTGCACCAGGACCTCGTTCGAGGGCACAGACGCGCCGTTGGCGTTCACCGCCCGGATCCGGACGAAGTAGCCGCCGGCCGGCAGATCGACGGCGAAGCTCGTGCCGCTGCCGACGTTCACGGCGGCAGCGTCCGACAGGCCCGGCGCGGTGCCAGCCTCGATGATGTACGACGTTGGAGCAGCGCCAACCGGGGGAGTCCACGACAGCAGCGCCGTCGTGCCCGACCACGAAACCGACAGTCCCGAGGGATTCCCCGGCGCCGCCCCTGCACCAACCCGGAACGCGACGTCGTCCGAGGCCGGGCCAACGCCCATCAGATTCGCCGCCTGCACACGCGCGAAATAGACGCCCGGCGCGAGCTGTCCGCCGACGCTGCTTGCCGCGCCCACCGGCAGGGCGCTCACGAGGTTCGAGCCGCCGGGAAAGGTTCCGACCGAGACCAGATAGCTGAGGGGCTCCGGGCCCGAGAGCGGGGGCGCCCACGACACGTCAGCCAGCAAGCCGTTGACGAGGGCGCTCAACCGCGAGGGCCGGCCGGGCACGCCCGTCAAGTCGACGCTCGCTTCGACCGACACAGGCCCCGGCGCGCCGTTCGCGGCGTAGCCCCTGACCGCGATGAAGTAGCGCGCGCCAGTGGCCAGAGTCACGGACGCGCGGGTGGCGGCGCCCACGTCGTAGGTGGCGCTCGGATTCCCCGGCGCCGTGCCCACCAGCACCTGATAGCCGGCCGTCACGGCATCGGTGTTCGCGTCCCACTCGAGGACGGCCACCCGTGTCTGCGCGGAGGCCGAATCGGCCGACAGCACGAACCCGCCCGCGATTGCCAGGGCCAGCCAGGCCTGGCGCGCCAGCGGACGAATCTGCCAGCGACGGGTTGATACCTGGGAGGGCTCGAATAAGGACAAGGCAGGCCGCGCAGCTACAAAAGGCGGGCCAGATCACGAATCAGCTCATTTACTCAGCGATTCTGAAGACACTGAGGATCTTGCGGCCAATGGCTGGACAACAACCTGACACCGGGGCGTGCAGTCGTGTAATTGTTTCCGGCGGCCGGAGCATTCCGGCCGCCGGCGTGTTGCGCTATCTCAGGACCGCCTCGTTCGACAGCAGACCGGGACCGCGGGCGTTCCTGGCGCGCACCCGGATGTAGTAAGTGCCAGCCGGGGCGGGCGCGGAGAACTGGGTGACGTTGCCGACGTCCACCCGGGTGATGTCCGTGAGTCCGGGCGCGCTGCCGACCTCGAGGACGTAGCCCTCCACGTTCGGGCCGGCAGGGGCGTTCCAGCGCAGGTGCGCCGTGCCGTTGACCCGCGAGACCATGAACGACGTCGGGGCCTGCGGGGCGCCGGGCGGCACGAGCACGAGGTCCGGCGTCGGCTCGGAGTCGCCGTAGGGATTCTCGGCGCGGAGCCGCACGTAGTAGGTCCCCGACGGAATCGGCACGCTCAGGCTTTTCACGTTCCCGAGATTCACCGTCGCCACGTCGGTCAGTCCGGGCGCCGTTCCCGCTTCGAGCACGTAGGCCGTGGGCACGTCCTCGACCGCACCGTCAGCCGCGGGGGCCGACCAGGTCAGGACCGCCGTCGTGCCGATCCAGGTGACCGTGAAGCCCTGCGGCGAGACCAGGCTGCGTCCAACCTTGAACGAGACGAAGTTCGAGTAGCCGCTCACGCCAGCGGCATTGCCAGCACGCACTCGCGTCCAGTACCGGCCCTTCGGGAGGTCGGCCGCGACCGACAGCACGTTGCCCACAGGGTAGGCACTCGCGACCCTCCGCGAGGTTCCGGAGATGCCGACGTCGACGAGATAGGTGCTGGGCGCCGCACCCGAGGGAGCGCGCCAGGAGAAGCGCACGCGCGAGTTGGTGACCGACGTTGCCATGCCGGTGGGCGCGTTCGGCACCGGCGACGACGGGGGCGGGGGGGCGACGACGTTGACCGTCGCGCTGCTGGTCGCCGTCAGTCCGGTCGAGCCGGTGGCGACGATCGTGAAGGTCGTCGTTGCATTCACCGCGAATGTGGTCGAACCGCTGGCCGCCACGGCGACGCCGTTGATCGTGGCGCTGGCGGCGTTGGTGGTCTGCCAGGAGACCAGGGCCGTCGACGCATTCTGCAGGCTCGCGGTGATGGTGGCCGTGGGTGCGGTGACCGGCGGGGGGGCGACGACGTTGACCGTCGCGCTGCTGGTCGCCGTCAGTCCGGTCGAGCCGGTGGCGACGATCGTGAAGGTCGTCGTTGCGTTCACCGGGAACGTGGTCGAACCGCTGGCTGCCACGGCGACGCCGTTGAGCGTGGCGCTGGCGGCGTTGGTGGTCTGCCAGGAGACCAGGGCCGTCGACGCATTCTGCAGGCTCGCGGTGATGGTGGCCGTCGGCGCG
>JBIKUN010000068.1:0-22656 GCA_044347565.1 Vicinamibacterales bacterium
CGCGCGCCCGGCCGGCCCGCGGGCCGCCAGCCGGCGGCACGCATCGGCGGTGCGCGCGAGGTAGACCTCGCGGCTGTAACGGGCATCCGACAACGCCTTCGCGGCCGCGGCAAGCGCGTGCCCGGCGGCCGGGTCGTCGAGCAGCCCGGCAATCGCCGCGGCGAACGGCGCCGGCTCCGGCGGCGTGAGCCGCGCCACGGCCGGCGACAGCACCTGCGTGTGCGTCAGCAGGTTCGTCGCCACGATCGGCGTGCCCGAGCGCAGGTACGAGTAGATCTTGAGCGGCGTGTTCGTGCCGCGAATCCGCGGCGAGGCCAGCACGGCGGCCGAGGCCACGAAGGCCGGAATCTCGCGCGCCGGCTGCTGGCCGGTGAAGACGACACTCGTGGCGCCGCGGGCGGCCGCGAGCGTCTGGGCCGCCGCCACCTGCGCCGGATCGCCGCCCACGATGAGCACACGCGCCGCCGGATGGGTGGTGGCGAGGCGGGCCGCGGCGTCGATGAGCATGTCGAGGCCCTGGTAGGCCTCGAACGTGCCCGTGTAGAGCACGATGGGCGCATCGGGCGCGATGCCCCACCGCTCGCGAATCGCCGCCGGCGTCAGCGTCGGCGGGTCTTCCACATCGCCGCCCATCACGTTTTCGATGAGCAGCGCCCGGTCGCCGTGTCCCATGGCCACGACGGTGTCCTGCAGCTCCTGGCAGATGGTGATGACGACGTCCGACTTCCCCACCATCTGCGTTTCGACGGCGTCGAAGACCGCGCGGAGCGCCGAGGAGCCGCTGAACTTGAAGTTGCTGAGCTGCTGCGGCAGGCTCGAATGCATGTCGTAGAGATGCGGGATGCCGAGCAGCCTGGCCAGCCACACGCCGACGAGCCCCATCTCCTCGTGCGAATGGATGGCGTCGTAGCCGCCGGCCATCGCCCGGCGGGCAATCGTGACGAGCATCAGCGTGTCGAGCACGACCTTCACCGCCGACGGGCCGATCGGCACGCGGGTGACGAACGGCGGGCGCGGGCTGCGGAAGATGCGCAGGTTCGGCAGGTCCACATCGCGCCCGATCGGATACGTCACGAGGTCCACGTGGTGGCCAAGGGCCCCGAGCGCCTTGATGCGGTGGAACTCGCTGAACGGCGTGCCGCGCGGCTCGAAGAACGGCTCCGGCGCGAGCATGAGAATGCGCAGGGACCGCGCCGGGGCGGTGGACGAGGCGGACACAGGGGACGCCGGGGACACGATGAAGAGGGAATCATACCATCGCGGTCCCCGCTTCTTGCTGACCTGTCAACACTTATGCTATATGTCGGAAGTTGGGCCAGACGCCGGGTGTCGGCCCGTCGCTGCCCCGCACCATGTCCGACGCCCCCCCCCATCCACTGCGCCGTCCGCTGGCCGCCGTGGCCAAGCTGGTGCTGAGCGTGGGCCTCATGGCGTTCGTCCTGCGCGACACCAGCCTGGCGGCGCTCTGGCAGATGTTCCGGAGGGTGCAGCCGTCGTGGATCCTCGCCGCGATGTCGATGCACGGGCTGGTGCTCGCGCTGAGCGTGTGGCGCTGGCACGTGCTGCTCGGCGCCCAGCACGTGCGGGTGCCCGTCAGGACGCTCGCCGAATCGTTCTGGGTGGCGCTCTTCTTCAACAACTTCCTGCCGAGCAACATCGGCGGCGATGTCGTGCGCATCGCCGATACGTCGCGGCCGGCGGGCTCGAAGACCCTGGCCACGATGGTCATCTTCGTGGACCGCGTGCTGGGCCTCTTCGCGCTCACGAGTGTCGGCGCCGTCGGCGCGCTGTCGGCCCGCGCCATGGGCATCGACATCCCCGGCACCCTGTGGATCGAGATCGGCGCGCTTGCCGCGCTCGCGCTCGTCGTGCTGCTCTTCTTCGCGCCCGCGATGCTCGACCTGGCCCTCTCGCCGGTGCGCGCCCTCGGCCATCCCTGGGTGGTCGACAAGCTCGTCACCCTGCAGGAGACGCTGGCGCGCTTCCGGGCCCGCCCATCGGCGCTCGCCGGCGCGCTCGCCGGCGCCGTCATCGTGCAGGGCGTCATCGTGGCCTTCTACACCCTCACGGCCCGCAGCCTGGCGATTCCGCTGCCCGTCGTGATGGCCGGCGTCCTCGTGCCGGTGGCGATGGTCATCCAGATGCTGCCGGTCTCGATCAACGGCTTCGGCCTGCGCGAGGCGGTCTTCAGCTTCTTCTTCGTGCGCTTCGGTCTCACGGTGGAAGCGGCGGTCGCGGTCTCGCTCCTCGGCACCGCGCTCATCATGCTGTTCTCGCTCGGCGGCGGCGCGCTCTTCCTGCTCCGCCGGCACTGACGAGCGGCGCTCCACCTCGGCTGTGAAACGCATCGGGTGCGGTCCCCCGCACCTGTAAAGTCCTGTGCACTGCCGCCGATAACACGGGTTGCCGGAAGCAGGTCGTTCGGTCGGGCCTCCACCTCCCACGGGGCTCCCTGCCGTCGCCTGCTGGTCAGCCTCTCTGGGAGACATCGCCATGTTTGTCGTACGTGCCGTGGGACTCGGCCTGGTCGCGCTGGTTGCGGCCGGTTGCCAGCAATCGAAGAGCGCCAACCCTCTCAGCCCGGATATCGCCGGCCCGATTCCGGGCGTGTCGATCACGGCGCCGAAACCGCTCGAGCCGGCCGTGGGCCAGACGCTCGAATCCACCCAACAGCCCTTCCGGTTCCTCATCGAGAACGCCAGCACGTCGGGGCAGCGGCCGCTGTTCCTGCAGTTCCAGCTGGCCTCCGACAGCACCTTCCAGACGATCGTGCACAACGCCGATCGTCTCGAACCGGGGCCGAATGGCCGCACCAGCTACACGATGAACCTGGCGCTCACGACGGCCGGCACCTACCACTGGCGCTCGCGGTCATTCGACGGTGCCAACACGGGGCCCTGGTCGGCGCCGGCGAGCTTCACGCTGGCCGAGCCGGTCATCATCGAGACGCCGATTCCGATTGCGCCCATCGGCCAGATCGACACCGTCACGCCGCAGTTCGTCGTGCGCAACGGCCGCATTTCCGGACCGGCCGGCCCGGTCATCTACCGCTTCGAAGTGGCCACCCTGCCCGACCCCGGCGCCATCGCCGCCGTGCTCAGCACGAGCGTCGGCTCGGGCTCGACGACCACCCTCGCATCGGGCAGCGCGGCGCCGTTTGCCACCACACTCTACTGGCGCGCCTTTGCCACGAACGGCGCCGTCGAGAGCCCGCGGTCCGCGTGGGCGGCTTTCCGCACGCCGAACGCCCCGACCGGGGGCGGCGGCACGGGCGGCGGCGGCACGGGTGGCGGCACCGGCGGCGGGACCGGCGGCGGCACGGTTGGCGGCGCCCGTTCGATCGACATCAACGAAGTGCTCTCGATCGTCCGCGCGGTCCACGATGGCACCGGCGCCGACCTCGGGTCACGCTCGTCGCGCGACAGCCGGAACCGCTTCTTCGCCAGCGCGATCGCCGTGGTGCACTTCGGCCACGGACGCTACAACTCGAGGGGGCCGGATGCCGGCTGGTGCATCAAGGATGGCGGCTCGGGGCGTCCGCAATCGGACGACGTCGCCGTGCGCTGCAACTCGCGCGACGCGTGGGACCTCATCGGGAGCGCCGGCGCCAACGGCTACTCGTTCCACATCGACTACATCGGCCGGCTGCCAGGCGACCAGAACGTCTACCCGCCACCGCGTTCGGCGCTGCCGTAAAGCGGCGCGGGCCCGCCCGCGCCGCTGCCGTACATGACTCGGGCCGGCTGGTCACCTGACCAAGCCGGCCCGAATGTTGTACGGCTGTACGCCAGCGCGCTACCCGCCGACGACTCCGAGAATGCCCACCGATCCCGCGGGGCCTGCCCTGAGCCTCGTCGAAGGGCTCAGAAGCGGACGCGGAGACCGCCGCCGAACTGCACGCCGCCGATCTTGGTGGTCACGCTGTTGCTGACGACGAGGAAATCCGACGAGGCTTCCGCGTAACGCACGTAGCCGCCGAGGCGGAAGCTGGTCGTGCCGGACCGGTACACCGGGTATGACACGTCAGCGCCCACGTGGCCGCCCCACGCGTTGGCCTTGCGCGTCGTCGACTGATTGGTGACGTTCACCGTGGTGAAGGCGCTGCCCGCCTCGGAAATGACCACACTGTTGACGACGTCCTGGGTGAAGCGGAACTGCGAGGGCCCGCCGTAGATCTGCACGTCGAGCTTCTCGCCGAGCGCGAGACGGTAACCGAGGCTCAGGTGCAGCGCCTGTTCGGTGCGCTTCATGTCCGGCACGGTGGCCGAGAACGAGCGCGGACGGCTGAAGAAGATCGGATGCGGCGCCTGGCCGCTGACCGACGCTTCGGCGAGGCTCGTGGTGCGGTGGAAGTTCGCGCCGAGCGTGAAGTTGCCCATCACCCGCACGCCAACGCCGAAGTCGAGCACCGCGCCGCTCGAGATGTCGTCGCTGCTCACACTGAGCCGGCCGGTCTCGTCGTAGAGGCTGAACGTGCCGTCGTCGGCGTAGGTCTGCGAGCCCGGCTCGAACGCGCCGCTCACCGACAGGAAGAAGCGCGACTCATCGGTCTGCGCCGCCGCGTCGTTCACCCCCGCCAGGAGGCCCGCCATCACCAGTGCCGTTACCAATCGCATCGTCGTCTCCGCTCCCACGAAGTGGCGCCTCGCGCCGGAACTTTGCTCACACCTGGTACATTCGTCTGGTGTGGCAGACGCCGGATGGTAGCACGCCGGCGCAGGACTGGTCGAAATAGCACAGACAGATTCCGGACCGTGGAGTATCATCAAGCGTCTCTGGACCGGGTCCGGTCCACCATCGTTCGAGGAGTGACAGACTAATGGATCGACGAATGCTTCGCGTTGCAGCGGGCGTTGGTGTGCTGGCTCTGGCGTCCGCCTGTGCTCAGGGCCCGAACGCTCCCACGTCCCCGAGTGCCGCCGCCACGTCGACTACGGCGAATCCTGACGGCTCCACGCTCAAAGTGAGCGCGCCGTCGCTCGCAAGCCCGATCGGGGGCGCTCGCGTCGCCACGGTGCGTCCGACGTTCACCTTCGCGGCGGCCGCCGGCCGCTTCGCGGCGGCGCTGCCCACCCACCGTCTCGAAGTGCTCGACGCAGCAGGAACGGTGATTGCGGCCCGCAGTGTTGCCGCCGGACAGACGTCTTTCGCCGCCGACACCGACCTGGCCACCAACACGAACTACCTGTGGCGCGTCCGCGCCGAACTCGATGGCGCGGTGGGCCCGTGGTCCGGCGTCGAGTCATTCGCGACGCCGGTGCCGGTCGTGGCGCCGCCGACCGGCGGCGGCTCGGGCACGCTGCCCTTTCCGGTGCCGGCCGAGTGTGGCCCCGGCGGCATCGAGAATCGCTTCGGATGCGCGTCGGCGATCGCCAGACAGTCCGCCGAGTGGGCGGCGTGTGCCAGGGGCAACGGCGTGGCCTGCCATCGCTTCACGCGGCAGGTGGCCTTCGCGCTGGCGCAGGCCGACCCGCGGTGGCAGTTGATCCAGGCCGCCCCGGGCGGCTATGCCTGCGACTGCAACCGGTGCGGCCCGAGCGACGGCAGCATGTTCCGCGAAGACACGGTGGTCCACAATGGCAACCGCGTGTTCGACATGATCCAGGCTGCGGGAGGCCCCGCGCCTCAGTTGCAGTGGTCAGCCCAACCGGGGCCGCGCGCGGTGGATTCGCCGCGCTCCGCTCCGCTGTGCCAGTAGCAGACGAGACCACTGTCGGCGAGCGGTGATCCTCATCACCGCTCGCCCCTCCCTTTCGGGCCTCAACCGTGGCCGACCAGCAGCAGGACACCTTCTACAAGTCGTTCTCGGAAAAGAAGCTCACCGGCTACGGGAGCGGACGGCGCAGCCGTATCGAGCAGCACCGGCTGGCGCTGCTCCACCGCTACAGGCCGGCACCGGGCGACATGGTGGAAGTGGGCCCCGGCCACGGCACGCTCGCCGAACAGGCGGTGGCCGCCGGCTGGCGCTATACCGCGATCGAAGCCAGCCGCATCCTCATCGACGTGCTGCGCGGCAAGGGCCTCGCGGTCATCGAGTCGTGGGCGCCGCCGATTCCCGTGCCGGATGCGAGTGTCGACGTCGTCTACGCCGACCAGGTGCTCGAACACATGAACGGCATCGAGCAGGCGCGGCAGTTCACGGCCGAAGCGCTGCGGGTGCTGCGGCCCGGCGGCGTGCTCTACGTGGTCGTGCCCGACTACCTCAAGGAACGCACGTTCTTCTGGGACGTCGACTACACGCACAACTTCGTCACGACCGAACGCCGCGTACGCCAGCTCTTCAACGACGGCGGCCTCGAGGTGCTCCACGTCGAACGCGCGATCGGCCTCGCCACCGGCTTCAGCCGCGACGCACTGGCGGCGGCCGCGCTGCTCGTGAACATTCCCGGCGTCGATGCACTGTCGCGCCACACCGGCACGACCGAGCTCGTCTTCAAGATCCGCAAGAACCTGTTCGAGACGCTGACCTTCGTGGCCCGGAAACCACAAGGGGGCCGCTAGCCTTGCTCGGCCGCCTGGCCGGTTCCTGGTGGCTGCGCGCCGCCATCACGGCCGGCATTCTCGCGTGGATGTCCACGCGCATCGACATGCGGGCGGCCGTCGCCGCCGTGACGAGCGTGTCGCGCTGGCACCTCGTGGCCGTGCTCGGCCTCGTGGCCATCGACCGCATGGTCATGATCTGGCGCTGGGTGCTGCTGCTGCGTGCGGCGCACATCCCGATTGCCACGGGCGACGCGGCCCGCCTCTTCCTCACGAGTTCGTTCGTCGGCAGCTTCCTGCCGGCCGGCGTCGGCGGCGACGCGGCCCGGGCGTGGGGCCTGTCGCAGGTCACGGCCCGCCTGGGCGATGCCCTCGCCTCGGTGGTCGTGGACCGCATGCTCGGCATCCTGTCGCTCGCGGCGATGGGCGCCGCGGGACTCGCCGCGTGGACACCCGACGGCGTCGATCCGCTGCGCATCGTGGCCGCGGTCACCGTCGTGGGCGCGGCATGTGTCGCCACGTTCTGGGGGGACGCGCTGCTGCGCACGGCGCTCCCGGCACATCGGCATTCCGGACCGGTGGCCCGGCGACTGCTGCGTCTGGCCGACGCCGTGGCCCACTACCGTGGGCATCGCGGCGCGCTCGTGCACGTGATGGCCTGGTCGCTCGTCGTACAGGTGCTGCGCATCGTGCAGGCGTACGTGCTCGGCCTGGGCCTCGGCCTCACCGTGCCCTTCGCCTACTACCTGCTCGTCATGCCACTCGGCCTGCTGATGCTGCTGCTGCCGATCTCGGTGAGCGGGTTCGGTGTGCCGCAGGGCATCATCGTGTGGCTGCTGCAGCCAATGGGTGTGCCCGACGCGGCATCCTTCGCCCTCTCGACGCTCATCGTGCTCACGGGGCTCGCTGGCAACCTGCCGGGGCTCGTGCTCTGGCTGCGCCGCCCCGCCGCGCCCACGCCGGCGCGCTGAGTCACTCGCGCACGCCCGCTGCGGCCCTCATGCGGACGCCAGCCCGGAGAGCGTCCGCGCCTTCTCGCCCACCTCCTGGCGTTCGACCACGAGGATCGACCGCGATTCGAAGACTAAGCCCGACTGCCGCCAGTCTCGAAGCATCTTTCGTATCTCGGTAAGGGCCCGTCGGCGTTCGGGGGTGACGCCCTGTGCGTCGATCTGATCGACCACCGCGAGTTCGAGGTCCGCGTAACCCTTCCCCGCCTGCAGCGCCAGGAAGCCGCGTCCGTCTGACAGCCGGATGACGGAGACGCCCTGGAGGCCGTCGAACACATCCGGCGCCACGAGGATGAGGGCGCGCTTCCCCGGCAGCTGCACCAGCTCGGCCGAAGCGCGCGGCGCGGTGCCAGGCTGCCGCGACCGCACCTTCTCGAACAGACCGACGATCGCCCAGGCCGGGTCAGGGTCGAGTGTCTCGAGCCACTCGATGACGTCGTGCGGCAGCGAGATCGAGAGAGGACGCGTGGGGCGGCCGAACTTCAGGGGGCGGCCGCGCTTGGCTCCGGTGGACCTCACAGGACATTACTAGCGTTATCTATTGCTCAAGTCGATTAATTTCCAGTAAATCGACCGTACGCGACAACGGCCCAGCCTCAGGCGCTGAGCCGTGGTCGGACACTCGAGGCGCGGAGGCCCTAGACGCTCGTGGGCTGCGCCGCGGCGGCGGCCGGCGGCGCCGGCACATCCGGCGAGGGGCGGCGCTTCTCCATCGAGGCGCGCACGAGGAACTTCGCGTAC
Source organism: Vicinamibacterales bacterium (assembly GCA_044347565.1). Lineage (GTDB taxonomy): Bacteria > Acidobacteriota > Vicinamibacteria > Vicinamibacterales > UBA2999 > CADEFD01. Next base: position 8,232 of record JBIKUN010000068.1, read on the forward strand.
GGCACGACCTGCTTGATGGCGGCGACGTTCATCTGGCACGGGCTCAGGCAGCTCGGGCACTTCTCGTCGCGGATGTGCTTGCGGTGCTGCTGCGACGCCTCGCGGAAGTAGATGGCGTGCGGGTCTTCCTGGGTGACGTTGCCGACGACGTCGCTGTTCTCGCAGAAGAACATGTCGCCGTTCGGGTTGAGCATCACGCCCTGGGTCTGGAACGGGCACGGCGTCAGACGGTGGTAGCCGTTGGCGATCATGTCCGCGTAGTGCATGTAGATGTAGTTCTGGCCGTCGAGCAGCGGGTCCTGCCGCACGCGCTCCATGAAGAACTGGCGCATGCGCTGCTCTTCGGCGCCCATCGGCTTGAGCGTGCCCTCGAGTTCCTGGTTGCCGAGCATGGCGTCGGTGAAGCGCACCATGTTGAAGACGATGTCGAGTTTTTCCTTCTTCGCCCAGGCCAGGATGTTGTCGGCGTCTTCGAGGTTCTTCGAGAAGATCGTCGACGAGATGCCGAAGTTGAAGCGGTACTTCTTCTGCAATTCCTGCATGGCGGTGATCGTCTTGCCGGCCTTTTCGAAGGCCTTGCGGACGTTGCGCACTTCGCCGTGCATGTCGCCCACGCCATCGATCGAGACGCGCGTCGAGAAGATGACATTGCGCTCGTGACACATCTCGACGACCTTCGTCAGCATCGGGATGCCGCGCTGGGGCGTCAGCCCGGTCGTGTTGATGGTGAGTTTGCGGAGCTTGGGGAACTTGTCGATCATCAGCCGGCAGATGTCGACCATGTCGTTGCGGGTAGTCGGCTCGCCGCCCGACAGGCTGGCGTTCTCGATCTCGCTCCACAACGGCGAGCTGAAGGCGCGCTCGATCTGCTCGAGCGACATGTCTTCCTTGCGGTTGCCGCGCGTCCAGTTGCTGCACATCTCGCAGCGGGCGTCGCAGACGAACGTGCAGTGGAAGATGAACACGGTCGGATGGAGCGGGGTGTACTTCGCCACCATCGCCTTGACCATGTCTTTGGGGGCGCTCAGGGCCGCCTTGGCCAGGTACTTTGCTGCGTAAATCTGTGCCATCTAAGTCGCTGATCTTACGCCCTTTTGACCCGCAGGCCAACCCAGCTCAGCCGCGGGCCGCGGGCACGGGCGCTTTCGTGCAGAACGCCATCAGGTGCCAGCCGAGCGGCCTGACCAGGGGGCGCGGCAGGGCGTTGAAGGTGCCCACGAACAGGCCGTTGAAGGCCATGGCCTTCCAGCCGTGGTGCAGGCGCGATTTCACCGGAAAACGCTCCGGCACGATGCGCGTCTCGGCAAACGGCGCCAGCAGCGCCCGGAACTCGCCGATCGAGTACTTCTTCAGCACCGGCGCGTCTTCGTGCTCGAGGGCCACCTTCATGACCTTCGAGAGCGCGTTCAGCCACGAGATGCGGTTGTAGACCATGAAGATGCCGCGGCCGCCCGGCTTGAGCACCCGGTGCGCCTCGGCGATGATGCGCTCGGGCGCCACCGCGTACTGCAGCACGCCGTGGCCGTAGACGACGTCGAACGAGGCGTCCGGGAAGTCGAGGGACTCGCCGTCGGCCACGCGCAGATCGCCCGTCAGCCCGAGGCCGGCGAAGTTCTTCCCCGCCAGATCGATCGCGGTCTGCGAGAGGTCGATGCCAGTGACCAGGGCGCCGCCGGCGGCGAACCGCGCCAGGTCGGTGCCGATGCCGCAGCCCACCTCGAGGAGGCGCTGGCCGCGGAAGCCGCCGAAGTCCACGAGCTCCGGCAGATAGCGGAGCTTGTCGAACCGGTAGTCGTCGAGATCGGCGAAGAACTCGCGCGTGCCCACCGGGTGGGACGTCATCTCGAGATCGTGGATACGTTCGTTCCAGTAGCGGCGGATCGCCTCGGTCGTCACAGCCCCGTATCGTACAATGCCCGAGAGCCCGATGCAGCGTGACCTGACAGGCCTGGCCGGCACGACCTTCGACGTGGTCGTGGTCGGCGCCGGGATCTACGGCGCGCTGGCGGCGTGGGATGCCGCACGGCGCGGCCTCACCGTGGCGCTCATCGACCGCGACGACTTCGGCGGCGCCACCTCCTTCAACAGCCTGAAGACGCTGCACGGCGGGCTGCGGTCCCTGCAGTCGTTCAATCTGGCGCAGATGCGCCTCTTTATCCGCGAACGCCGCGCGATGGCGCGGATGGCGCCGCACCTGGTCGACCCGCTGCCCTTCTGCGTGCCCACCTACCGGCACCCGACACGCAACGCCCTGGCGCTGCGCGTCGCACTCGCCATCACGGATGCCGTCGGGCACGATCGCAACGACGGCATCGCAGACGAGGCCCTGCGGCTGCCCGGTGGACGCGTGGTGTCGGCCGCAGACTGCCTGCGTCTCAATCCGCTCGTCGCCGAGGCCGGCGTGACCGGCGGCGCCATCTGGTACGACTACCAGATGCGCCAGGCCGAACGGATCACCGTGTCGGCGGTGCGCTCCGCGGATGACGCCGGCGCTGCTGTGGCCAACGACATCGAGGCGCTGGCGCTCACCATGCAAGACGGGCGCGTGGCCGGTCTCGACGTACGCGATCGCCGCACCGGCACGCCCTTCCACATCGCCACGCGCGCCGTGCTGAACGCGGCCGGACCGTGGGCCGGCGCGCTCGCCTCGACGCTCACCGGCGGGCGCTCGACCGCGCCGGCGCTGCGGCTGTCGCGGGCGATGAATCTCGTCGTGCCGCGCGTCACCGGCACGCACGCCTGCGGCGGCGTGGTCGACGGCCGCTACCTGTTCATCGTGCCGTGGCGCGACGTGTCGGTCGTCGGCACGAGCCACGACCCGCACGAGGGCGACGCCGACGCCCCGCACGGCACGGCCGCACACGCGGCGGCGCTGCTGCGCGACGCCCAGGCGGCCTTTCCGCGCGCCGGCCTCACGCCCGACGCCGTGCGCCTCGTGCACCGCGGCCTGCTGCCGATGGTGTCGGCCTCCGGCGCGTCCGTGGCGCTGCTCAAGGAAAGCGCCGTGGCCGACCACGCGCAGGACGGGCATCCCGGCTTCGTCTCGATCTTCAGCGTGCGGTACACGACCGCGCGCCACACCGCCGCGGCCGCCGTCACGCAGATCTGTCAGGGGCTCGGCCACGCCGCACCGGCGCCCGTCACGCCGGAACGCATGACATCGGCGGCCTTCGGCACCGTGCGCGACCTCGTCGACGAGGCGCGCCGACGCGACGTGGAGGGCACGACGCCCGCCACCCGCGAGCGCCTCGCCCGCGCCTACGGCAGCCACTGGACGGAGGTCGCCGCGCTCATCACCGCCGAACCGGCACTGGCGGCGCCGCTCTCCGCCGGCTGTGCCGTGACACGCGCGGAAGTGCTGCACGCGGTGCGGCACGAATGTGCGGCGTCACTCGGCGACGTGCTGCTCAGGCGCACGGGGGCGGGCGCGGCCGGACACCCGGGCCCTGCGGCCGTGACCGCCGCGGCGGACCTGCTGGCGCGCGAACTCGGCTGGGACGCGGCGCGCGTCACGCGCGAGACCGCCGCCGTCGACGCCCTCTACCCGGCGCTCTGAACGGCCCGCGCGCCGGCGTTACGGCAGGTGCGCCGTGGCCCAGCGCTCGAAGACCATCAGCGGGAAGAGCGTGTGCGCGTGGTTCTCGCGCCCGGCGACGTGGGCGTCGATGAGCGCCTGCACTTCGGCCGGCGCGAAGAGACCACGCCGCGCCACGCGATCCGGTGACAGCAGTTCGCGCATGAGCGGCTGCAGTTCGGCGCGCAGCCAGTTCTTGAGCGGAATGCTGAAGCCCTGCTTCTTCCGGTGCAGGATGCCGTCGGGCAGCAGGCCGCGCATGGCGCGCTTCAGCACCCACTTGCGCTGGCCGTCGCGGATCTTGAGATGGCCCGGCATCGAGAAGGCCAGCTCCATCACGTCCACATCGAGGAAGGGCGCGCGCGTCTCGAGTGAGGTCGCCATCGCCATGCGGTCGACCTTCACGAGGATATCGCTCGCGAGATAGATCATCAGGTCGGCGTAGAGCTGCCGGTTGAGCGTGTCGCTGCCGCCGGCATGCGCCAGCACCTCGCGCACCGGCGCGTAGACGTCGCTCGCCTGCAACGCGGCTTGGAACGCCCCGCCGTAGAGCCGCGCCTTGCGACGGGCATCGAGGTGCACCATCCAGCGGTAGTGTTCGAGGTCGGCCGGCGCCGTCGCGACACCGCTGATGAAGCGCTTGAACTTGTTGACGAGGCCCTTCTTCTGGCCGCTCGGCGGCAGCGCCGCCCCCACCGCGGCGAGCGCCGGCACGAGCGGCGCGCCCACCGACTGGAAGCGCGCGGCCAGCGCCTGCGCCTCGTAGGTGTCGTAACCGCCGAACAGTTCGTCGCCGCCATCGCCGCTGAGCGCCACGGTCACGTGGGCGCGCGCCACCTGCGACACGAGGTAGGTCGGAAAGAGCGACACATCGGCGAACGGCTCGTCGAAGTGCGGCACGAGACGGTCGAAGAGATCCAGCAGGTCGGCCGTGACGAGCTGTTCCGTGTGCGTCGTGTTGAAGAGCGTCGCGACTTCGCGCGCGTAGGGCAGCTCGTTGTAGGAGCCGTCCTCGAAGCCCATGCTGAAGGTGCGCACCGGCTGACTGGCGCCCTGACTCATGAGCGCCACGAGCGTGCTCGAGTCGATGCCGCCCGACAGGAACGCGCCGAGCGGCACTTCCGACATGAGCTGACTCGTCACCGCGCGCTGCAACGCCTCACGCACGGCATCGGCGGCATCGTCGTCCGTCCAGGGGCGGACCGGAATCGTGGCCGGGTCCCAGTAGCGCTCGATCGTGATGGCGCCGTCGCGCCAGCGCAGCCACGACCCGGCCGGCAGCGCGTGCACCCCCTGCAGCATGGTGCGCGGCGCGATCACGTATTCGAACGTCAGGAACTGGTCGAGCGACTCGAGGTCGAGCGTGCGCGGCAGCTCCGGCCGTGTCAGCAGCGCCTTCAGCTCCGAACCGAGCAGCAGCCCGCGGCTGGTCGCGGCCCAGTAGAGCGGCTTCTCACCGGCACGGTCACGCGCCGCGAAGAGCGTCCGCGTGCGCGCGTCCCAGATGACGGCGGCGAACATGCCACGCACCTTCGTCGGAAACGCCTCGCCCCATTCTTCCCAGGCATGCAGCAGCGACTCGATGTCCGACGACCGCGTCTTGAAGCGGTGGCCGCGGGCCTCGAGCTCGTGGCGCAGTTCGAGGAAGTTGTAGATCTCGCCGTTGGCGACGATGTGGATGTCGCCCGTTTCGTTCGAAATGGGCTGCTGCCCCGTAGCGAGATCGACAATCGCCAGGCGGCGCATGCCGAGCGCGGCGCCGGGCAGGCACACGCGGCCGGTTTCGTCCGGGCCGCGGTGCAGGAGCGCCTGCACCATGCCGGCGATGTCGGCGTCGGGCGTGACCCGCCCCGGGTCGCGTTCGACGATGGCGGCGATGCCACACATAACAGGGACTAGGGGCTGGGGACCGGGGACTCGGGGCTGGCGCTCGGAGCCGCGCCTTCGGCGCGCCGATCCCGGAGCACCTTGGCGGGTGTGCCGACGGCGATCGCGAACTCGGGGATTTCGCCCACCACGACGGCGCCGGCGCCGATGATGGCATCGCGGCCCACGCGCGAGCCGTCGGTCACGACGACATGCGTGCCGAGCCACACGCCGGCGCCCACGTCGATGCCGCGCGCCGTGCGTCCCTGCTGCAGCACCGGAATGTCCACGCGGTCGTAGAGGTGATCGCCGCCGACGAGATACGTGTAGGCCGCCATCAGCACGTCCGACCCGACATGCACGGTCGAGGCCGAGAAGATCTCGCAGTTGAAGCCGAGGTTGGCGCGGTCGTCGAGCACGATGTCGCCGTTCTTGCAGCTCAGGATCGTGTTGCGGCCGACGAAGACGTTGTTGCCGATGACGATGCCGCGGTTGTCGGTGCCCTTGGCGTCGAGGCAGCACTGATCGTCGATGACGACGTTGTCGCCGATGGCGATCCTGTGCGGATGGCGCAGCGTCACGTTCGCACCGAACACCACGTTCCGGCCGACCGTGCCGAGCACGAGCGGATAGAGCTTGCTGCGCAGGAAGAGGCCGAGCGCCCCGGGTACCCACGAGGCGCAGAGCATCACGAGCTCGTACGCCACGAGCGCGCCGAGGCCGGCGCGGCCCACGACGAGGTCCTGGTACTTCGCGACCTTCGACTTCTTCTCGTCGAAGAGCTCCTGCTGGATGACGGTGATGCGCGGGTCGTGCGGACGATCGCCGGGCGGCATCAGCTTTCCCGGATCTCGCGGATGACGTAGGTGGGCTTGCCCTGCGACTCGTAGTAGGTGCGCGCCATGAGTTCGGCGAGCAGGCCGAAGGTCACGAGCTGCACGCCCGTGAAGACGAGCAGCACGCCGAGCAGCAGCAGCGGGCGATCGGCGATCGACTGGTGCTCGACGAGGCGCACCCAGCCGAGATACGCCGTGATGAGCGCGCCGAGGCCGCCACTCAGCAGACCGAAGAGCCCGAAGATCTGCAGCGGCCGCGTCGAGTAGCTGAGCAGGAACTTGACCGTGACCAGATCGAGCACGACGCGCACCGTCCGCGAGATGCCGTACTTGGTGGTGCCGGCGGTGCGGGCGCGGTGGTTCACCGCCACCTCGGCGATGCGCACGCCCTGCTCGCTGGCAATCGCCGGCAGAAAGCGGTGCATCTCGCCGTAGAGCCGCATCGACTTCACGACCTCGGCGCGGAAGACCTTGAGCGAACAGCCGTAGTCGTGCAGCGCGACGCCGGTGGACTTCGAGATGATCCAGTTGGCGATGATCGACGGCAGCCGGCGGTTCACGAACGTGTCCTGCCGGCGCTTGCGCCAGCCGGCCACGATATCGACGTCGTCGCGGTCGGCCATCTGGACCATCGCCTCGATATCGCGCGGATCGTTCTGCAGGTCGCCGTCGCTCGTGACCACGAGACGGCCACGGGCGTGGGCGAAGCCGGCGGCGAAGGCGGCCGTCTGGCCGAAGTTCTTGCGGAAGCGGATGACGCGCAGGCGCGGGTCGCCGGCCTGCAGCGCCGCCAGCTGCGCGAACGAGTCGTCGGTCGAGCCGTCGTCGATGACGATGACCTCGAACCGGCGGCCTGTGGCGCCGAGCACCTGCATCAGCTCGTCGTACAACGGCCGGATGTTGGGCGACTCGTTGCGGATGGGGATGACGAGGGACAGCTCTGGAGTCATTCGGGGCAGGCGGCCAGATCTGTCAAAGTATACCCTTTGCCGGATCGGCGCGCCCACCCTTGCCGCCGGCGCGGCTAGAACTTCACGTGCACGGTCATCAGGTAATGGAAGCCGCCCAGATCCAGCTTCGGCCCGAGGAAGTCATTCGACAGGTCGGCTTCGGCCTTCTGGTAGCGCACTTCCCCGCCGAGTGACCAGGTGTCGCCGAGCGGGAACCGGATGCCGGCGAGCGCCACCGGTCCGAGTGCAGTGCCGCTGGCCACGAAACGATCGGAGAACACGCTGCGGTCGGTGAAGTCCACGAAGTCGCCGACCTCGCTGTAGCGGTAGCTGAAGACCCCGAGGCCGCCGCCGATGTAGGGCTGCACGGCGCGCGAGCGGCCGAAGGGCAGCACCCGCGCCGTGACCGACATCGGCACGATGCGGAGCTTGAGGTCCTGCTCGATCTCCGAGCCGTTGCGGTTGACGAAGTCGGCGTACACCGACGGCACTGTCCGGCTCGTGAAGCCCACGCCGGCCCCCACTTCGAAGAACTCACCCACCGGCAGCAGCCAGTCGAGGCCCACCGAGCCGGTGTTGAAGTCCTTGACGGCGAAGTCGAGGATGTCGCGATTCTCGAAGAGGACATCGCCGTCGACCCGCGCGTCCTCGCCGGTCACGGCGAAGCCGCCGAGCGACAGGCTGATGGCCTGCTGGGCGCGCGCCGGCGCTGGCGCCAGGAGCCCCGCCGCCATCAGCACGCCACATGTCATGTGTACGAGTCGCATCGCACTCTCCCACTGCAAACCCGCGGGTGAAGTCCCGCGGCACGCCCGCGCGTGTGCCATTCACCTAAGCATGGGCGATGCCAGATCGTCGGACGGCGAAAACACGGGGACTTCACGCCGATCGGCGTGCATGGCGCCACGCCGCCGGGGTCAGGGCGTCTTGTTTCGGCGACGTTCGAAGAAGGCCGTGGCGACCTCGACCATCTGGTCGTGCAGGTGGCCGTTCGATGCCAGCAGGTGCCGGCCGGCGGGATCCCACGGCGCACCGTCGAGACCGCTCACGCGTCCGCCCGATTCTTCGACGAGCAGCGCGCCGGCACGGGTGTCCCACGGCTGCAGGCCGCGCTCCCAGAACCCGTCCATGCGGCCTGCCGCCACCCAGCAGAGATCGATGGCCGCCGAGCCCAGACGGCGGATGGCCCGCGCCTGGCCCACGTAGGCCGAGAACAGCCCGATGACGTCGTCGAGCGTGCTGTGCACGTCGTACGGGAAGCCGGTGACGAGCACGGCGTCGATGAGCCGCGCGGCCGACGACACGCGGAGCGGCGCGCCGTTCAGCCAGGCGCCCACGCCCCGCTCGACGGTGAAGAGCTCCTGGCGCATCGGATCGAACACCGCGCCGACCACCGCCTCGCCGTCGATTTCGAGCGCGAGCGACGAGCAGAAGATCGGGATGCCGTGCGCGAAGTTCGTCGTGCCGTCGAGCGGATCGAACACCCAGCGATGCGAGGCGCCGGCGGCGCCGCCGCCCATTTCCTCGGCCATGATGTCGTGGTCGGGGAACCGCGCGTTGAGCAGCGCGCGGGCGGCCTGCTCGACCTCGACGTCCACCTCGGTCACGAGATCGATCGTGCCCTTCTTGTCGACGCGGAACTCCGACCCGAAACGGGCGCGCTGGATGGCGCCGGCCGCGGTCACGACTTCGATGGCGGTGGCGAGGTAGCGTGGATCGGGGGCGCTCACGAGGCGGGTGCGTCCGGACGGCGCTTGACCATCCGCACTTCCATGCCGCCTTCGGGCACGCGGCGCAGCGTGAGGTCGTCCATGAAGCTGCGGATGAGGAAGATGCCGCGTCCGCTCGACTTCAGCAGGTTCTCGGGGGCCAGCGGGTCGGCCACCTCTTCGGGCTCGAAGCCCTCGCCCTCGTCGCGCACGAGGATGACGAGTTCAGTCGGCTGCTCAGCCGGCGAGGCGATGAACTCGACGGCGACGCGCTTGGTTTCATCGCCCTTGTTGCCATGCTTCATGGCATTGGCGACCGACTCGCGCACAGCAATGCTGATCCAGTGCAGGGTGTCGTCGTCGAAGCCGACGAGACGCGACATGTGTCCGCCCACTACCTCGACGAAGTCGAGCATGTCGAACGCACTGCCGATATCCAGTCGGACGGTATGGCTGGCGCGCGTCATGCGGCCCCGTGTGGGGCCACTAGTGCCCATGGCATCCTCGCCAGTATACGCGGAGCGCGCGCGCATTGCCGCATCCACCCGCAGGTCGCTATAGTGAAGCCCATGACCGTCTCCCGCGCGACCCTGGTGCGGCCCGCGCGGGCCGTCCGCGGCGCCCTGCGCGTGCCGCCCGACAAATCCATTTCGCACCGCTACGCGCTCTTCGCGGCGCTGGCCGACGGCCCCACCGCGATCGCCGGCTACTCGACAGGGGCCGACTGCCAGTCCACCCTCGGGGTGCTCGAAGCACTCGGGGTCTCCGTCACCCGCACGGCCACGGCCGCGGGCCAGGACGTGCGGATCGCCGGCCGCCCGGCGGGCTTCGCCGCGCCCTTCGGCCCACTCGACTGCGGCAACTCGGGCACGACCATGCGGCTCGTCTCGGGGCTGCTCGCCTCGCAGCCCTTCAGCAGCGTGCTCGTGGGCGATGCCTCGCTGACCTCGCGGCCGATGCGCCGCGTGATGACGCCGCTTGCGGCCATGGGCGCCGCGCTCACGGCCGGTGAGGGTGGCCGGCCGCCGCTGCACATCACCGGCGCGCCGCTGCACGGCATCACCCACACGCCCGAAGTGCCGAGCGCACAGATCAAGAGCGCGGTGCTGCTCGCCGGCCTGCGGGCCCGGGGCACGACCACGGTACGCGAACCGGCGCCGACGCGTGATCACACGGAACGCGGCCTCGCGGCGTTCGGCGTGGCCATCACGCGCACGGCCGGCGGCGACATCAGCGTCGAGGGCGGCGCGCGGCTGGCGGGCGGACTGTCGATCGCCGTGCCAGGCGACCCGTCGGCGACCGCCTTTCTGGCCGTGGCCGCGGCGGGCCTGCCCGGCTCGCGCATCGACATCGAGGACGTCGGCCTCAACCCGACGCGCATCGCGCTGTTCGACGTCCTGCGCCGCGCCGGGGCCGACGTCACCACGGACGTCACCGGCGACTGGCACGGCGAGCCGGTGGGTCGCGTGCGCATCGCCACCGGCGAACGCCTGGACGTCGTCGTAACGCCCGAGGAGGTGCCACTCCTCATCGACGAACTGCCGGCCCTCGCGGCGCTCGCCACCTTCGGCGGCTCGATCGTCGTGACCGGCGCGGCCGAACTGCGCGTCAAGGAAAGTGATCGCATCAGCGCACTCGTCGCCGGCCTGCGCGCGATGGGGGCTGACGTCGACGAGTTCCCCGACGGCTTCGCCGTGCGCGGTTCGCGGCGGCTCACCGGCGGCGTCGTCGATGCGCGGCACGACCACCGGCTGGCGATGAGTTTCGCGGTGGCGGCGCTCGGCGCCACCCACCCCACCGAGATTCACGGCGCCGAGGTGGCGGCGGTCTCCTTCCCCGGCTTCTTCTCGGTGCTCGACGGCCTGCGCGCATGAAGGCCGACAAGCTCTACCTCGTGGGCTTCATGGGCGCCGGCAAGACCACAGTGGGCCGCGCCCTCGCCAGACGGCTCGACTGGCGCTTCGAGGACATCGACGAGCGGATCGAGAAGGGCGAGGGCCGCGACGTCGCGACGATCTTCCGGCAGTCGGGCGAGCCCTACTTCCGCGCCCTCGAGCGAAAGGCACTCGCCGACCTGCTGCCCACCCGCGGGGTCGTCGTGGCCACGGGCGGCGGCACGCCGATGGACCCGGCCAACCGCGCGCTGATGACCCGCGACGGCGTGGTGGCCTGGCTCGACGCCCCGTTCACCACCATCACCGGCCGGGTGCCGGCCGATGGCCGGCGGCCGCTCGCCGCCAACCGCGTCGAGATGGAGCGGCTATACAATGAGCGGCTTGCGGCCTATTCGCAGGCGCACGCCCGCTTCGACGTCTCGAGGGCAAGCGTGGACGAGATCGTCGATCACGTCACCGACTGGTTGGAACACTGATGCGCTACCTGGTCCTGAGTGACATCCACGCGAACCTCGAAGCCCTCGAGGCCGTGCTCGACGCCGCCCGCGACATTCCCTACGAGCGTCTCCTGGTGCTCGGCGACCTGGTCGGCTATGGCGCCGACCCGAACGCCGTCGTCGATCGCATCCGCGGTCTCGAGCCGCACGCCGTCATCCGTGGCAATCACGACAAGGTGGGCGCCGGCCTTGAACCCTCGGATGCCTTCAACACGGTGGCGCGCGCCGCCATCCGCTGGACCTACGAAGCGCTGAGCGACGACAACCGCGATTGGCTGGCCGAACTGCCGACCGGCCCGCTCGTCATCGACGAGCTGCTCGAGATCTGCCACGGCACGCCGTTCGACGAAGACATCTACGTGTTCGACGATGCCGACGTGCTGCGATCCATGCAGGCGGCCGACCGGCGGCTCGTCCTCTTTGGCCACACACACGTGCAGGTGGGCTACCGGCTCGCCAACCAGTCGCTGACGCTCGCGACGGCTGACATGCGGCGCCCGCTGCACATCGCGATCGGCCAGGGCCACTACCTCATCAACCCCGGGTCGGTGGGCCAGCCGCGCGACGGCGATCCGCGGGCCGGGTTCGGCGTCTACGATGCCGGCAGTCAGTTGGTCGAGATCTACCGCACGCCCTACCCGATCGAGCAGACGCAGGCGCGGATTCGCGAGGCGGGGCTGCCCGAAGCGCTGGCGCAGCGTCTGGCGATCGGACGCTAGCGGCCTCGGCCGCGCGTTCAGACGCGGCCGCGATCAGGCGCCGCCGGCGGCCTTGCGCTGCGCGCGTTCCTCGCGCTTCTTCTGCTCCATCGCCATCGCGTCGGCCGCCGCCCGCGAGCCGATCACCCAGCCGGCCACCACGCCGACGAGCAGGATCACCGGGATGTAGATGAAGTGGCCGGCCGACGGCGTGCCGAACTCCACCTCAGTGGTCCTTCCGCTCGAGACGCGCCAGATCCGTTTCGGCCTTGCCGAGCCGCGACCCGAGCGACCACACGTAGCCGAAGAGCGCCACCCACACGAACGCGTAGGCGGCGGCCACGAGGTTGATGGCCGGGATCTGCTCCGCGGCGGGAATCTCGGAGATCGGGACGAACTCGTCGGGCGACGGCGTCTGCTGCGCCGCCGCCATGGCGGGCACGGAGAGCAGCGTCACGATGAACAGCAGTCGAAGGTATCGCATCATGCCTCGTCGAGGGACAGGTAGAGCGAATCGATCCGCGTGCGGTGTGTCTCGAGTGTCGCGCGGAGCGAGAGCAGCGCCAGGAAGAGCAACAGGAAGGCCGTGACGCAGAACCACAGCGGGATGCCCATTTCGACGGGCAGCGTGGGCACGACGGACGTCTTCGGATGCAGCGTGCGCCAGTAGTTCACCGACACGTAGATGAAGGGCACGTTGGCCATGCCGAAGAGCGCCAGACCCGCCGACAGCTTCTCGGAGCCCGGTCCGCCGAACTGCCGGAGCAGCAGGTAGGCGACGAAGATGAGGAACAGCATGAGGCTCGACGTGAGGCGGGCGTCCCACACCCACCACACGCCCCACGCCTTGCGCGCCCAGAGCGGGCCGGTCACCAGGGCCAGCAGGCCAAAGACCACGGCCAATTCCGCGGCCGCCACCGCGGTGGCATCCGACGCCTGCCGCTTCGAGAACAGGAACCGAGCGCTGGCCACACCGGCCACGATGGCGCCGAGCATGAACATCCAGGCCGACGGCATGTGGTAAAAGTAAATCTTGTAGACGAGGCCCATCGTGGCCTCATGCGGCGCGGAGTTGATGACCCACGGCGAGGCCGCGAACATCAGCGCCGCGATTCCGAGTTGCGCTTTGACAGCGGTGGTCACGTCGTCCTCTTTCGTTCCTGCGGCACCGCGGGCCGGTCAGTCGGTCATCAGGGGTTCGAACGTCCAGAGCGCCAGCGTCACGAACACCACGTCGAAGAACACCAGCAGCGCGAACCAGAATTGCGCCATGCCCGCGTCGGGCTGCGGCTGGAAGAGCGCCGCCGTGCCCCGCACGCCGGCAATCATGACCGGAACCGTCATCGGATACAACAGCACCGGCAGTAGTACGTCGCGGCTGCGCGCGCGCACGAGCATGGCCGCGAAGAGCGTGCCGATGGCGGCAAAACCGAGGGTGCCGGCGGCGAGCAGCCCGGCCAGCCGGAACGGCGCCCGGAAGATCGGCGCCTGGAAGAGCAACCCGACGAGCGGCACCAGGATGAGCTCGACGAGGGCCATGAGCAGCAGCATCCCCACGAGCTTGCCGGCGTAGAGCGCCGGCCGGTCGGCCGGCGCGAGCATCAGCGCGCGCAGCGTATCGGCCTGGCGTTCGCGCTCGAAGGTGCGGCCAAGGGCCAGCGTGCCCGAGAAGGCCACGGTGATCCAGAGAATCGCCGCCGCCACCCCGTCCATCGGCACCCCTTCCTTCACGAACCCGAAGGCGAAGATGAGCACCACGGTGACGGCGAAGAAGAGCGTCGTCGAGACCACTTCGAGGCTGCGGACCTCGACGGTCAGGTCCTTGCGCACGACGAGCGCGGCCACGCGGAGGAAGGCGCTCATGACGCGTGCATCGCCTCGCGGTAGCGATCGCGGAGGGTCCCGGAGGCCGCCGGTGCCGCCACACGCTTGCCACCCTGCAGGAAGACGACCTCGCTCAGCAGCCCGTCCACGACATCGAGGTCGTGCGTGGCGAGCACCGTCACGACGCCGCGCGCCTGTTCCTCGCGCAGCCGGCCGACGAGCGCCGCCGCCGACGCCTGATCGAGTCCGGTGAACGGTTCGTCGAGCAGCAGCAGCCGCGGGCCGTGCAGCAGCGCACGTTCGAGGGCGACACGCTGGCGCATGCCGCGCGAGAACGACGACACGAGATCGTCGGCGCGGGCCGCCAGTCCGGCCCGCTCGAGCGCGGCGTCGGCCGCCCGCGCCGCGTCGGGCATGTCGTAGAGGCGGCCGAAGAACACGAGGTTCTCGCGCGCCGAGAGTTCCGGATAGAGGAAGAGGTCGTGCCCCAGCATGCCGATGCGCGCGCGCAGGGCCGCGCCGGCCGCGGCACTCGTCATGCCGCCGTAGCGCACCGTGCCGGTTGAGGCGGCGAGC
>JBIKUN010000191.1:0-6584 GCA_044347565.1 Vicinamibacterales bacterium
TCGGGCGCGCCGTTCGAGCCGACGTCCGAGATGCGGTCGCCGTAGCGGTTGATGAGCAGCCGGACGTTGAAGCCGCGGGCGGCGTATTCAGTGGTCACGTTGAAGACGTTCTTCGACTGGCCGGCGAGCGCGCGCTCGAGCGAGGTCTGCACGGTGCGCTGGTCGGACTTCAGCGTGATCTGCGAGTCGACGAAGGTGTAGTTGGCGTTGACGTAGAGGCCCTTGAAAAGCTGACGGGCGAACTCGAGTTCGACGCCGAAGTTGCGGGCGCTGTCGGCGTTCTGGAAGGTCACGATCGGCTGGGCGCCGGCGATGACCACGCGCTCGATGGGCGAGTTGAAGTACTTGTAGAAGGTGCTGACCGCGATGACGTTCCTGGCGCCGGGGAACATCTCCCAGCGGGCGTCGACGTTCTGGATGATGGCGCGCGTCAGGTCGGGGTTACCGCGCACGGCGCGGGCGCCGACGACGTCGGTGAACTCGAAGGTGGCGACTTCGCGGAACTCCGGGCGGTTCACCGTGGCGCTGTAGCTCAGGCGCACGTTCGAGTTGGCGGTCACGCCCTGCACCAGGTTGATGGACGGAAAGAAGTCGGTGTTCTTGTTCTCCGACGTCACCGTGCTCACGAACAGGCCGAACGGATCGAACGAAGTGACTTCCTGTTCGAAGCGTTCCACGCGGGCGCCGGCCACGAGGCGGGTCTTCGCACTGATGGACATGTCCATCATGCCGTAGCCGGCGTAGGTCGTCTGCGCGCCGTCGTAGGCGTCCACCGGGCGCGTTTCCTCATTGAAGCGGAACGCGCGGCCGATGTTGTTCGACGCGAAGATGGTCTCGGGCGTCTGCGTGAGGTCGGTCGGCACCGCCCCGCCGGAGCCGGCCGTGTTCGGGATGAAGCGGAAGCGGCGCGACGTGAAGTCGCGGCTGCGGTCGATGACGCTGGCGCCGAACTTGTACTGGGTCGGCCGGTCACCGGCGGTGCTGAAGAGACTCCAGTTGGCGGCGACGTCGAGCGAATCGTCGTTCAGGTCGTTGAACATGCGGAACCCGCTCTGCGACTCATCGGCGAGGACAGGGGTGCCGGAGAAGGTGAACCCGCCGCCGGGCAGGGCCGACAGGTTCGCCTGGTAGAGCGTCTCGCGCAGGTCGGGCTCGTTGCGCTTCGCCCGCGAATAGGTGGCACGCCAGTCGATGCGGCTGTTGCCGAGCGAGCGGAAGAAGTGCTCGCCGCTCAGGCCGTTCGACAGCAGCTGCTCTTCGATGAACTGCAGGCGGTTGTTGAAGTAGTAGAAGTTGTTCTCGGTGTTCGGCCCCTCGAACGTGCGGCCTTCGTCCCTGCCGCTGTGGGTGTAGAAGTTTTCAAGGGACACGCGGTGGTTGGTCGTGAGCTGGTAAGCGAGGTTGGCGACGCCGCCGAGCTGGGCGCGCTGGGTGCCGTATTCGATCTGGTAGTCACTGACGGCTTCGAGCGTGTCGCCTTCATCGACGCGGTAGAACGCTCGGTCTTCCTTGACGAACTGTTCCTTGTAGGAGTGCGACAGGCTGGCCACCAGGCCGAGCTTGCCGAATCGGTTGCCGGCCACGATGCCCCAGTTCTGCCCGGGCGCGCCGTCCGCGCGCGCCGGCCGCCAGGTGTTGTCGAGGGCGCGGCCGAACTCGGTGATCTGGTCGGGCGTGAAGCCGACGTTCGGCGTGAAGATGCCCCGGCGGACGATCTTCGAGTCGGGGAAGGATCCCGGAAGGGCGCGGCTGCCGTTGTCGAAGCCGAGCCAGTCGCGCGAACCGAGCGGGCTCAGCGGAATGCTCCTGCCGGTCGCGATCTCGTAGGCCGTGAGGCCGTAGGAGACGTCGAACACCGGGCGGCTCGGCAGCTTGATGGGATTGACCTGCACGAGCCCGCCGGCGAACTCCGCCGACTTGTCGGGGGAGTACGACTTGGCCACCTGCACGCTGTCGAGCAGGCCCGAGGGAAACATGTCGAGCGGCACGACCTTCTTGTCGGGCTCGGTCGTGGGCAGCGTCGCGCCCGAGAGCGTCGTGTTGCTGTAGCGCTCGCCCAGGCCGCGCACGAACACATACTGGTTGTCGACGACCGAGATGCCCGTGACGCGCTGCATGGCGGCGGCGGCGTCGCCGTCGTTGTTGCTGCGCATTTCCTGCGCGCCGAGGTTATCGGTGATGATCGGCGCCTGCTTGCGCTCGACGAGCTGCGCGGCGGCCGATGAGGTGATGGCGTCGAGCGGCGCCTCGGCCACGACCGTGACGGTCTCGGCGAAGGCCGCCATCGACAGGCCGATGTTCAGGTCCGGCGGGCGCTGCCCCGCGACGACGTCGACCTTGACGCTGCGCGGCTGATAGCCCTCCATCGCCACCTTGATCTCGTAGCTGCCGGGGTCGAGCTCGAGCACGTAGCGGCCGTCGACGTCGGTGTAGACGGTCTCACCGCCCACCACTTCCACGGGGATTCCGGGCAGCGAGATGGCGTTGCCGTCATCGCGGACGATGCCGGTGACGCGGACTTTGCGGGCGGCGGCCGCCGGGCGCGACTGCGCCAGCACGGGGGCGGCCACGGCGGCCAGCAGGGCGACCGCAAGCACGGTGATGCGGACAAATCGAACGTTCATACTCTCCTCGGATTCGGTACAACTGGATGACGAACCCGATGAGGCTATCGAGCGGCGGTGAACCGCTCGCGACAGGGCTGTTACGCCCGCGTTAACTCGGACTGGGCCCGGACCGCGTGCGCGGGGCCGCCCCCCGGGGCACGCCGGGGCGCTCAGTGGCGCAGGAGACGCGCGAGTGAGAGGCTGGACAGGGTGCCGTCGATGCGGCGGCCCAGGCGGAGTTCCGCGCGGATGACGTTTTCGCGCTGGATGGCGCAGGCATGCGCCGCCATGGTGCCCGGGGCCGGGTCGGCGCATCTGCCCGACAGGTCACCGGCCAGCAGATAAGGCACGGCGTGGCCGTACACCTCGTGCGCGAGCACCCGTTCGAGGTCGGCGTGGAACTCGCCGGGCAGCGACGACAGGCGCTCGTGCGCCGCCTGGATCTGGTCCACGTTCACGACCACCAGCACGGCGCGCACCCGCCCCGTGTCATCGCTCACGGGCGACACGGCGGCCACCTCGGAGCGGTCGAACGCCACCGGCGCGGTGCCGCCGGTATCCGTCACGACCACTTCGTCCGGGGTGGCGACCAGGGCGGTGCGCCCGGTGCCGGCCACCGCGGCCAGCGCCGTCCGCCACGACGCGCTGCCGCGGGCGATGCGCTCGAGCGCGGCCTGCAACTCGGGATGCCGCGTGATGAACGGCCCGGCCTCGCGGCGGGCACTGCCCTCGGTACGGACGCCGACCGGCATGACGGCCACGAGGCCGATCGCAAGTGCCAACACGCAAGAGGTCCACCGCCCCGTACCAAACACGCTCATGAATGACGTATCGGCAACGGTAACGTTAACTTTGTGTTAATTCAATCGAAACTGGTCCCTGAGGACGTTACACGCCTCGAAAAAAATGCCAGGCGCCCATGGCCGGCCTGAACGCGCGGCCGAGGACGCGCTGGCGGCCAGCTCAGCTACAGCAGCCCGGGGCGCAGCCGCAATCGGCCTTCGCCGGCCCGCCGGGCTTCGTGGCCCGGACGAACGCGCTCATGAAACGGCCATCGATCGACTCGGCCAGGCCCGGCCGGTCCAGACCGGCCTCGGCGAGGAAGGTCTTCGCATCGGCCGCCTTGTAGATGCGCGTCGGCTCGATGTCCACGTCGCCAAAGCCGGCACCGGCCAGCAGCTGCTTGAACTCCGCTTCCTCGAGCGCCCCGGCCACGCAGCCGATCCAGAGCTCCATGCTCCGCTTGATGTCGCTCGGCACCTCGCCCTTCACCACCACGTCCGACACGGCGAACCGGCCGCCGGGCTTCAGCACGCGGAACGCCTCGCGAATCACGCGTGGCTTGTCGCCCGAGAGATTCACGACGCAGTTCGAGATGATGACGTCGACCGAGTTGTCGGGCAGCGGGATGTGCTCGATCTCGCCCTTCAGGAACTCGACGTTCTCGGCCCCCGCCTTCTTCTTGTTCTCGTTGGCGAGCGCCAGCATTTCGTCGGTCATGTCGAGGCCGTAGGCCTTGCCCGTGGGACCGACGCGCCGGGCCGAGAGCAGCACGTCGATGCCGCCGCCCGATCCGAGGTCGAGCACGACCTCCCCCGCCTTCAGATCGGCCAGCGCCGTCGGATTGCCGCAGCCGAGCGAGGCCGCCACGGCTTCGGCCGGCAGGCCCGTCTGCTCGGCCATGTCGTAGAGGTTCGACGTGATCGGATCGCCGCAGCCCGAATCCGACGGGCTGCCGCAGCAGCCGATGGCGAGCCCGCCGCTCGCCGCGCGCTTCGCCGCCTCGCCGTACTTCTCTTTCACCGTGGTCTTGATCTCGATCGGGGTCGCCATGGGTGGTCTCCAGTGCCGGCTATGCAGGCCAGCGTCAAGGGCTGAAATATTTGCCAAGGCAAATATAGAGCGCCATGCTATATTTGTCAAGACGGATATGTTGACCTGCTGCACACCGCTGCGGACGCCTCGGGTGAAACACGCGGCCACGCTCGTGCGCCTCTATCAGGCGCTCGCCGACGAGACGCGCCTGCGCATCCTGGCCATCCTCGCCGACCTGCCCGACGGGCCCGGCGGCGCGCTGTGCGTCTGCCACATCCACGCCAGCCTCGGCGTGTCGCAGCCGACGGCCTCGCGGCACCTCGCCTATCTGCGGAAGTCGGGCCTCGTCGCAGCCAGGCGCGACGGCGTGTGGATGCACTACCGGCTCGTGCGCCCCGAGGACCCGGTTGTCGCCTCGGTGTTCGACGCCGCCCTGCACGCGCTCGGGCACGTCGACAGCACCCCGCGCGACCGCGCCCGCGCCGCGCGCGCCGCGCAGGCCGCCCCGCCACCGGCGTAGGGGCTCGAGCGCCGCGTGCCACTACAATGCGCGCGCATGTCCGCCCCAGGCTCCCCCGTTCGCCTCGGCCGCCTGGCGGCCCTCGTTGGGCTCTTCCTGGCGATCTCGCTGCTCGTGCCGCGGCCCGAGGCCGTGACGCCGCAGGGCTGGCGCACCTTCGCGATCTTCGTCTCGGTCATCGCCGGCATGGCGATCCAGCCGATGCCCGGCGCCGCGCTCGTCATCCTGGGCCTCACGGCGGTGACCGCCAACGGCATCCCGATGCGCGAGGCCCTGGGCGGCTTCGGCGAGCCATCGGTGTGGCTCGTCGTGGCCTCGATGCTCATGGCGCGGGCCATCCTCGACTCGGGACTCGCCCGCCGCATCGCCCTCCTCTTCATCCGCCGCTTCGGCGGCAGTTCGCTCGGCATCGCCTACGCCCTCGTGATGACCGACGTCACGCTCGCAAGCGGCGTGCCCTCCATCACGGCGCGGTCGGCCGGCATGGTGCTGCCGATCGGCCGCAGCATCGCCGAACTCTTCGGCTCCACGCCGGGGCCGACGGCGCCGCGTCTCGGCCGCTTCCTGCTCGCGGCGATGTACCAGGGCTCGGCCGTGGCCTGCGCGATGTTCCTCACCGGCCAGGCGAGCAACGTGCTCGCGGCCGGCCTGGCCGCGAAGCTCGCCGGCGTGGACGTGACCTGGTCGGGCTGGCTCGTGGCGGCAAGCGTGCCGGGCCTGGTCTCGTGCCTCGTCGTGCCGTGGGTCGTGCACCGCGTGCTGCCGCCCGACGTGACACGCACGCCCGAAGCCCCGGCCTTCGCCGCGCGCGAACTCGAGGCGCTAGGACCGGTGCGGCGGCTCGAAGGCGTCTCGATGGCGGTCTTCATCGGCGTCGGCGTCCTCTGGCTCACGACCGGCGTCCATCGCCTCGATGTGACGTTCGTCGCGCTGCTCGGCCTGGTCGTGATGCTCGTGACCGGCACGCTGCGCTGGGAAGGCATCGTCGCCGAGCGCGCCGCCTGGGACGTCTTCATCTGGTACGGCGGGCTGCTCAAGATGGGCGAGTTGCTCAACGCGACGGGCGTGCCCACCGCGTTTGCCACGGCCGTCGGCGCGACGCTTGGCGGCGTCGGCTGGTTCGCCGTGCTCGTGCTGGTACTCGTGCTCTACTTCGTGACGCACTACGCATTCGCCAGCATTACCTCCCACATGCTGGCGCTCTTCCCGCCCTTCGCGACGCTCCTCATCGGCGTGGGCGTGCCGCCGACGCTCGCCGTCTACAGCCTGATGTGCCTCACGAACCTGCCGGCGGGGCTCACCCACTACGGCACGACCACCGGCCCCATCCTCTTCAGCCAGGGCTACGTGACGCTCGGCGAGTGGTGGGGCACGGGCGCGATCGTGGGCGTGGCGAACCTCGTCGTGTGGCTCACCGTCGGCCTCGCGTGGTGGCGGCTGCTCGGCTTCTGGTAAGGCCGGACCGCTGGCGTCAGAGGCCCGACGACGTGGCGGAGATCGGCGCCGCCTCGCGGTAGGGCCGGGTCACGCGTCGCGCGTGCAACGCATCCAGCATGTCGAAGTAGCGCCGCGCCACCACCGGCCAGGCATGGTCGGCCGCCGTCTGCCTGGCGCACGCACGGCGGGCGGGGTCGCGGTCGTCG
>JBIKUN010000069.1:0-22603 GCA_044347565.1 Vicinamibacterales bacterium
GCTGTAGGTCTTCATCATCTCGGGCGCTACGTGTCCCACCTGCGTCTGAATCACCCAGGCGGGCAGCCCCTTCTCGGCCAGCGTCGTGATCGCGGTGTGGCTCAGTCGTCTCCGTCCGGGTCGGCAAGCACGCCCAGGTGGCGCTGGTAGTCCATGCGGTCGTGCAGGATGCGTACGACCACGACGCGACTGTCGTCGGCCTCGAAGAAGATGCAGTGCCGGCCGCTCACGGCCATGTGAAGACCGTCGCGAAGATCGTCACGGCTGCGCGACACGGCCGTGCCATGGACCAGGCCCTTCAGCGTGTCGCGCAATTCTTCCATGTAGGAGGCGGTGCGTGACTGGCCCCAGGTCCGCAAGGAGTATCTGCGAATCGCATCGAGGTCTGTCCGCGCGATGTGGGTGAGGTCGAGACGCTTCACAGCGCAGCGAACAGTGCGTCGATCTGGTCTTCGGTCTCGAGCGGCAGCACCCGGCCGGCGGCGACATCGTCGTAGCCACGATCGAGCGCATCCGTGAGCCGCGCGCGCGCAGTGGCGATGAGGTGATCGCGCAGCTGCATCATGCGAAGCGCGTCGGCCACGACTTCTGCTTCGGTGCTGTAGTGACCTTCCTGGACTTTGCGACGCACGAGGCCTTCGAGGCTCTTCGGAATGGCGATATCCATGGCGCTACCCCACCCGCATTCTACGCTGACTGGTCTCGGGCGCCCACGGCTGTGACGGCACTGGCGGCGTCGGCGAGCGGTACTTTACCATCCGGCGTTCCCATGGCACACGGCGGAGCATTCCCCAGCCATCTCGTAGATGCCGGACCGGCGCTCGGACGCGTCGTCGTCAAGGCCTCGCGCCAGCGATCGCCGCGCGAGCCTCGCGGAACGCGAGGGCGAAGCGTCGCACTTCGGAAGGAGTGGCCATGCGAGAGTCCCGGTTCACGGAAAGTCAGATCGTCAGCATCTTGAAGGACGGCGACGCGGGCACCCCGCTCGCCGAGCTCGTCCGGAAGCACGGCATCAGCCGGGTGACCTACTTCAATTGGAAGTCGAACTACGCCGGCGCCACGATCGCCGACGTGAAGCGCATGAAGGAGCTCGAGGCAGAGAACGCCAAGCTGAAGCGGATGTACGCGGACCTCGCGCTTGAGAACGCGGCCATCAAGGACGTGCTCAGCCGAACACTGTGACGCCGACCGCGCGTCGTCATGTCATCGAGGTGCTGACGACGGAGCACGAGCTCTCGGTCCGACGAGCGTGTCGCGTCGTCGGGCTGGCGCGGACGGCCTGGTACACGCCGCCGGCGGATCCGGCCGTGCGCGACGCCGAGGTAATCGAGGCGCTGATGGCGGTCGTGGAACAGCGACCACGGTGGGGCTTCTGGAAGTGCGACGACCGGCTGCGCCTCGACGGTCACGCCCGGCCGGCCTGACGCGATCCGCCTCGACAACGGGCCGGAGCTGACGTCACAGCTGCTGACGGACTGGGCCACCGCGCGCGGCATCACGCTGATCCACATCCAGCCGGGGAAGCCGGTGCAGAACGCCTTCATGGAACGCTTCAATCGCACCTATCGCGAGGAGGTCCTGAGGCTCAGGCGCTCTCGGAGGCGTGGCTCGTCGACTACAACGAACACCGGCCTCATGACGCGCTGGGCCGCGTGCCGCCTCTGACCTAGCGCGTAATCGCGTCACCAGCCGCGACGATGTCGGCGACGTACAGCCGTGCGTTACGCGACACGGACGAGATCCGGCTCGATCGCCTCGCGGCGCCCCGGCCTGAGCACCGTCGGGGTCACGACGTCGACCCGGCACCCGAGGAGGTCTTCGAGAAACACGAGCAAGCCCATGTGGCGGTCGAACGTCGTTGGACCGTCGAACTCCACGAGCACATCGACGTCGCTGTCCGGACGCGCTTCGTCTCGGGCCACCGATCCGAAGAGCGCCAGCGAGCGCACACCGAATCGCGTCCGCATGGCCTGCTGATGCGCCGCGAGGGTGGCGAGGACTTCTGCGCGTCGTCTCACACGACCATGATAACGCCCCGGGGACGTCACGGCGGCCTGGCCTCAGTCATCCGCGCGTCCGGCCTGCGGCGGTTTCTACCCAGCCGTGAGCAGGCGCGGCCAGGCCCGGCACGAGACCTCGTGGGCGGGGTGCCACGCCGGCTACTCCACGTCGCGCGGTGATGCCGGCGTGAACTGGCGCAGCGTGTTGCGCGCGTCCTCGAGGAACTGCATCTGCGCCAGATTGGTGCTGAGCGCGTCGGCGGTGGCGGCCACGGCGGCGACGGTCGCCTGGCGGGCTTCCTCTGCGGCCTGGCGCGTCTCTTCGGCCGCGTGCCTCAGGGCCTCGCGCTCCTGGCGCACCGTCTCCAGCTCCTCGCGATACTGTTCGCGCAGCGTGCGCGCTTCTTCGGCGAGTACCCGGAACTGTTCGGCCTCCGCCCTCGATGATTCCGCCACGACACGTTGCGCTTCGGCCGTGCCCCGTTCGTGGTCCGCGTCTTCGCGAAGGTCTTCCGCGGTCTCGCGCTCCTGTTCGGCGGTGATCAGGTGGCGCTCGGTGGGCAGGGCGGGGTCAGACATCATGGGTCTCGTGGCGTCGTCGCTACCGGCTCGGCTGGCTCATGACACGCTCGACGTCATGGTGGGGCGGTTCGACGGCCGCGCCCGGCGATGCGGACTCGGTGTCGAGCATCAGCGGCAGGTCGATGGTGAACACACAGCCGGCGCCCGGGATGTTGCGCACCCGGATGTCGCCGCCCTGCGCCGTCACGGCGCGTCGCGCCATCGCGAGACCGAGGCCGAGGCCTGCCAGGTCGTGGCTGCGGCGCTCGCCGCACGCCTGGAACGGGTCACCAACGCTGTCGGGGATGCCACCGCACTGGTCCTCCACCTCGATGCACACGCGGGTGTCGTCCGGCGTGCGGGCGCGCAGCACCACACGGCCGCCCGGGTGGGTGAACTTGAAGGCGTTGTTCAGCAGATTCGTCACCGCCGACGCCAGAGTCTGCGGGTCCGCGTTCACCGCCCACTCCGCATCGCCAGGTTCGAAGACCAGCGTGAGGCCGAGCGATTCGGCGTGCAGCCGCGCGCCGACGCGGAGGTTGTCGAGGAAGGGCGCAACCCGCACCCGCACCTGCTGCTGGGTCGTGGCGCCGAGTCGAATATCCGAGAGCGTGCTGTCCACCAGATCCCGCAGGCTCATGAGGCTGCGCCCCAGCACCGCGCCGGTACTGCCGTTGATGGCGACCGTGCCGAGCTTGAGCGCCTGGTAGGCGAGCAGGGCGGTGTTGAGCAGGTCCCGCGTCTCGTGGGCGAGCTGGCCCGAGCGCTCGTTTTCCTCGTGGGAGCGCGACTCGGCCGTGATGCGCGCGTGCTCGGTCACCGCCTCCGCGATCGCCGTGTCGAGACAGCCGTTCAGCATCCTGAACTCGCCGGTGGTGATCACCGTCCGGTGTTCGATGGCCAGTTCGGTGATGGCCTGGCAGATGTCGCCGTAGTCGTGCACGACCTGCGACACGGTGAAGCCGAGCGCCATCAGATCGCGTCCGTGCCGCGTGGCGCCGGCGCCGATCGCCCGCGAGGAGCTGCCCGTGCCGGCCGACTCGGACCTGAGGCGGTCCGAGAGCTGCGTCAGGAACAGCGTGACGCCGTGGTCGAGTTCCTGCACCGGAGCCGGTGGACGCGGGCGGGCGGTCAGCTTCAGCCGCGCGCGTTCGATGATCGCTCCGCGATGCGCCGTGACGAACTCGTGCAGCATGCCGGCACCCTCCCGACGCGGCGCTCGTGACCCGCGCTCATGAACCTCGGAGGTTATCGTCGGCTGGCGGACGGAGGCCGCGCTGTGCGAAAGAGCACACCCGTTGCGCAGGCCTCCGGGCTACTGCTTCGCGGCGGACCATGACCCCTGCGCCATGCCGCCGAAGTCCGCGTCGCCGGTCATGCTCGTGCCGCTGAGCTTCCCGGTGTAGGTGATGGTCATCGGGGCGCCGGAAAAGCTGATCGTCATCACGATGGTTACGGTATCGCCGCTCAGCGAGATGCTGTCGTAGGGGCGCTCGCCGCGATCGCTTTTGGCCACGGCCTTGAGCGTCTCGCCCTCACGCGTGACGACCATCGTGTTGGTGTTCTCGCCCTGCGGCGAAGAGGTGGTCATCGCCCAGGCGCCGACGATGTCGGGGGCGTTCTGCGCACGGGCAGCCGCGGCGCACGACAGGGTGAGCACGGCGAAGATGGCGGCGAAGATCTGTTTCATGAGTCGGGAGCCTCTGGGAGCAGTGCCACGGGGGTGGAGCATCACTGCCGAAGCGTATGCCGGCGCGCGGCCCCCGATCAACAGCCAGCCCTGCCGCGGGGGCCGGGCCTGGCACGCCGCCGCGGGTAGAATGCGCGGGCGGCGCCTGCGCCGACCATCAGGAGCGTCCAGATGCCCTCGCTACGCTGCCACCGGGCCGTGCGGTTCCTCGTGACCGCATGTGCCAGTCTCTTCGTCCAGGCCTGTGACGCCCCGCCGGCCGGACGTCCGCCCGCGGCGGCGGCCAACGAACCGGTCGCCATCTCGCTCACGCAGGGCACCTACCGGGCCCGGCCCGCCCGCGAGGGGGTTCTGGCGTTCCTCGGCGTGCCCTACGCCCGGCAGCCGGTGGGTGCGTGGCGGTGGCGCGAGGCGGAGCCTCCCGCCGCTTCGAGCCAGATCGTCGACGCCTACACATTCGGGTCGACGGCGTACCAGCCGCGCGACGAGAACGAGCGCGCGTCGTTCCAGCCGCAGGGCGAAGACTGCCTGAGCCTCAACATCTGGACGCGCGGTCCGCGGTCCGTGGGCCGACCCGTGCTGGTCTTCATCCACGGTGGCGCCAATGTGAGCGGCGGCACGGCCGACCCGCTCTACGACGGCCACAACGTCGTCCGCGACAACGACGTCGTGCTCGTGTCGATCAACTATCGACTCGGCCCGTTCGGATTCCTCGACCTGTCGGAGGTGGGCGGGCCCGCGTACGCCCGCAGTCGCAATCTGGGGTTGCTCGACCAGCTGGCCGCGCTGCGCTGGGTGCGGGCCAACATTGCCGCCTTCGGCGGCGACGCGGGCAACATCACCGTGTTCGGCGAGTCGGCCGGCGGCTCGGCCATCATGCGTCTGCTGGGGATGCCGCTGGCTCGTGGGTTGTTCGACAAGGCCATCATCGAAAGCGGCGGGCCGGCCAATATCAGGGTCAAGGGCTACCCGAAGACGGACGACGTTCCGGCGGGGCGTGCGCTCACCCGCGAGATGATGCGGGAGACCGGCGTGACCGATCTCGCCGGGCTCCTGGCGCTTCCCGCCGATGCCGTGTTGGCCGCCGCCGGCGCCGTGGCCCGCCGTCGCGGCGACACCATGGGCGTGACCACCTGGGGCGCGCGGGTGGACGACCTCGTCCTGCCGGCGGACGTCTTCGGGAACATCCGTCGCGGCGTGAACCCCGGCGTGAAGGTCCTCATCGGCACCAATGAGGACGAGATGCTCTACTTCCGTCTGTACGACCAGGACTTCGAGCGCGGGCTGATGCGTGAGTACCACGCCACGGCCACCGCCATGGGCCGCTCGTTCGGCAAGGTGAAGGCGCTGGCGGACCGCTACATCGCCGGGAGCCGGGACCCGAAACGTTACGTCGATTTCGCCGGCGAGTTCTGGATCCGCCAGCCGTCGATCCTGCTGGCCGAAGGGCAGTCGCACCACAGTGACGTCTTCATGTACCTGTGGACGTGGGATTCACAGGTGCCCGGTCTGGGGGCCGCCCATGCCATCGAACTGCCATTCGTGTTCGGCAACCTGCGCGACCAGAGTGCCGTGGCGCTCACGGGGACGAATCCCCCGGCGGCGCTCTCGCGACGCATCCAGGCCGCGTGGGCGGCCTTTGCGCTCACGGGCAACCCGACCGCCGCCGGCGACACGGCGTGGCCCCGCTACACGGCCGCGTCGAGGGCCACGATGCTCCTGAGCGACGGCCCGTGGCGCCTCGTCGACGATCCCAAGGGGGATGACCGCCAGATCCTGCGGGAGATGTACGACGTCGAGACGCGGTGACGCCGGCCGGGCCGCGGCTCAGCCTTCTACCACCTTGGCGCCGGCCATGCCGGTCATGCGCGGCGCGCGCCGCCGGAAGACCAGGTGCTCCAGGTCTTCCACCAGCGTGAAGGCGGCCGGCACCACCACCAGGCTCAGCACCGTCGATGTGAGCAGGCCGCCGATGACCGCAATCGCCATCGGTGCCCGGAAGCTCGAATCCGCGGCGTAGCCCAGCGCGATGGGCAGCATGCCGGCGATCATGGCGAGCGTCGTCATCACGACCGGACGCGCCCGCTTGTGACAGGCGTCCATCAGCGCCTCGTGCCGTGGCATCCCGTGCAGGCGCATCGCGTCCACCGCGTAGTCGACCACCAGAATCGAGTTCTTCACGGCGATCCCGATGAGCATGATGAGGCCGATGAGCACCGGGAGCGAGATCTGCGTGCCGGTCACGAGCAGGGCGCCGAAGGCGCCCGCGGCCGCGAGCGGCACCGCGATCAGGATCGTGAGCGGCTGCCCGGCATGGTTGAAGAGCAGCAGCAGCACGCCATACACGCAGACGATGCCCGTGAGCATGGCCACGCCGAAGCCGAGGAAGAGTTCCTGGAACACTTCGCTGTCGCCCGAGGGCTGAATCGTCACCCCCGCCGGCAACTGCTGCAGTTCGGGCAGCGCTTTGATCTGCGCGTCCACGTCGCCGAGCGGCCGGCCGTTCAGGTCGGCCGTGATCGTGATGTTGCGGCGGCGATCGAAGCGGGCGATCTGCGAGGGCCCGCTGCCGACGACAATCGTGGCGACCGCCGACAGCGGCACGACGCCACCGGTGGATCGCGGGACGCGCAGCTGCCCCAGCATCGACGGGTCTGAGAGCACGTCCTGCGCCAGCTGCACGCGGATCGGCACCTGCCGATCGGGCAGATTCAGCTTGGCGAGGGCCTGCTCGTAGTCGCCGCGTGTCGCCACTCGGGCGGCGGCGGCGATGTCGGCGGTGGTCACGCCGAGCGCCGCGGCCCGGGCCGGGTCGGGGCGGACGATGACTTCGGGGCGCACGAGCGATGCGGTCGAGCTCACGGTGCCCAGGTTGGGCAGCTGACGGATGGCCCGCTCCAGACCCTGCGAGGCCTCGGCCAGTGTGCGCGGGTCGTCGCCGGCGAGCACGAGCTGCATGCTGCGGCCCGGCCCGCCGCCCTGGAAGCTCAGGCGCACGCCGGGCAGCGACTGCAGGCGCTGGCGCACGTCCGCCTCGAGCTGCTGCTGCGTGCGGTCACGCCCGGGCGCCCACGCGATGGTCAGCGTGGCCTTGCGCACGTCGTCCACGAGGCCGCCGCCACCAGGGCCGCCCGTGAGGCCACCGCTGCCGGCGGTGATGAACACGTGCGCGATCTCGGGGATGTCCGCGATGCGCTGCCGCGCCTCTTCCGCGATGACCCGCGTGGTCGCCAGTGGCGTGCCGGGCGCAAGCTCGACGACGAGCGCGCTCTGCCGTCCGTCGCTCGTCGGCAGGAAGCTCGTGGGCAGCAGGGGCACGATGGCCAGCGAGGCCACGAAGACCGCCAGCGCCGCGGCGAGCGTCAGCCCGCGGTGACGCAGCGACGCGTCGGCGACGCGCAGGTAGCCGCGCATCAGCCAGCCATCCGCGACCTCGTGCGTCTGCGGCCGCAGCATGTAGGCGGCCATCATCGGCGTGATGAGACGCGCCACGAGCAGCGAGAAGAGCACCGCTGTCGCCGCCGTCCAGCCGAACTCGCGGAAGAACTTGCCGGGAATGCCCGGCATGAACGCCACCGGCACGAACACCGCCGCCAGCGTGCAGGAAATCGCGATGACCGCCAGCCCGATCTCGTCGGCGGCCTCGAGCGCGGCGTCGAACGGCCGCTTGCCCATCCGCAGGTGGCGGTCGATGTTCTCCACCTCGACGATGGCGTCGTCCACCAGGATGCCCACCACCACGGCCAATGCCAGCAGCGTGACCAGGTTGAGGCTGAAGCCGAGCCAGTACATCGCCGCGAAGGTCGGGATGATCGAGAGCGGCAAGGCGACGGCCGCGATGAATGTCGCCCGCAGGTCGCGCAGGAACCACCACACGACGATGACCGCGAGCAACGCCCCTTCCCAGAGCATTGTCATCGACGAGTCGTACGACGCCTGCGCTTCCGGGGTGGACGAGGCCACCTCGGTGAAGCGCACGCGCGGGTCGTTCGCCTGCAGCTCGGCCACCGCCGCCCGCACGGCGTTGCCAACCTTCACCTCGCTCGACCCGAGCGTGCGCCGGATGGCCACGCCGACCACCGGCTGGCCATCGAGGGTCGTCGCCTGCGTGGGTTCGGCGTGCGCGTCGCGCACGTCGGCGATCGTCGAGAGCCGCACCGAGCGGCCGTCGGGCAGGGCGATGGGGAACGCCGCCAGGTCATCGGCCGTGTTCACCGTGCCAAGCGTGCGCACCGACTGCTCACCACCGCCGAGTGTCGTGCGGCCGCCGGGCTGTTCCTGCTGGATGCGCGCGAGCTGCGACGACAGCGACACCGGGCTCACGCCCATGCCCTGCACGGCGTCGGCGCGCAGGTCCACCCGTACCTCGCGGGTCACGCCGCCGACGCGGCGCACGGCCCCGACGCCCGGCAGCCCGAACAGGCGCTTGTTCACGGTGTCGTCGATGAACCAGCTCAGCTCTTCGTCGGTCAGGCCATCGGCGCGCACGGCGAACGTCACGACGTCGCCACCGGCCACGTTCTCGCGCGAGACGACGGGCTCGTCGACGTCGCGCGGCAGGGCGCTGCGGATGCGGTCGACGGCATCCTTGACTTCGTCGAGGGCGCGCGTCGAGTCGCGGCCGAGTTCGAACGCGATCCGTGTCACCGACACGCCTTCGTTCACGGTGGAGACGAGGTCGTCGATCTCGGGCACGCTCGCCACCGCGTCTTCGACCTTGCGCGTGATCTGCGATTCCATCGTCGTCGGCGACGCGCCGGGCAGCGTGACCGTGACGGTGACGGTCGGCAGCGTGAGGTCGGGAAACTGCGAGACGGCGAGCCGGTTGAAGCCGACGAGGCCCAGGGCCGTCAGCATCAGGAAGATCAGGATGGCCGGCAGCGGCTTGCGGATGGACCAGGCGGAGAAGTTCATCGACGGCCCCCGGGCGCCGCGGCCGTGGCGGCGGGCGCATCCGCCGTCACGCGCACGAGGTCGCCGTCATTGAGGAATCCGGCGCCCCGCGCGACCACGGCGTCCGTGGCGTCGAGCCCGCTGCGGATCTCGAGGGCGTCGCCGGTCTCGACGCCCAGTTCCACCAGCCGCTGGCGCGCCCGCTGGTCCTTGTCCACGAGAAACACATAGGCGCGCCCGTCGCGCCGCACCACGGCTTCGGCCGGCACCGTCAGCGCCGTGCCTTCGCCGAGCACGATGCGGCCCTGCGCGAACGCCCCGGCCCGCAGCGCGCCGGGGCGCGGCACATCCACATAGACCGTGCCCGTGCGGCGGCCGGTGTCGATGCCCGGGGCGACCTGACGCACGCGCCCGGCCACCTGCGCGCCGTCCACGCCGTCGAGTTCCACCGGCGCGCCGAGGGCCACCCGCATCAGATCAGCCTCATCGAGCTCGGCGCGCCATTCGAGCCGGCCGCCGCGGATGAGACGCAGAAGCTCGCTGTTGCCCACCACCTGGCCGGGCTGCACGCTGCGCGCGGAGATCACGCCGGCTTCGGGGGCGCGCACGACGGCGAAGTCCACCTGGAGCTGCGCCACGGCGCGGTTGGCCTGGGCCGTCTCGAGCTGCGCCCTGGCCTGGGCCTCGGCGGCATCGACGTCATCGACATTCTGTGCCGGCACGAGCGACTCGGCCGCCAGGGCGCGCGTGCGCCTGGCCCGGCTCTCGGCCAGCACCAGCGACGCCTGCGCTTCGCGGACCGCCGCGTCGGTGCGTGCCAGCTGCGCGGTGACGGCGCGGGCATCGAGCCGCACGACGACATCGTCCTTGCGCACGGCATCGCCTACCTCGACCAGCACCGCCTCGACGCGCACGCCCTGAAGGGCGGCGCCGATCTGGATCTCTTCCCACGCGGCCATCGCGCCAGAGGCCCGTACTTCGCGCGCGATGGTCTGGGTGCGGGGCGCGACGGTCGCCACCGTCAGACTGGGCGTCGGCTGCGGCGCAGGGGGCGCCGGCCGGCATGCGGCCGTCAACGCGAGGAACGAGGCAAAGACCGCGGGGCGAGCTGAGAGTCGTGGCATGAAGTCAGGAAGGGGAAGGGGGAGCTCCATCATACCGGGCCGCGCTGCCTGCCAGAGTGATCCCCCGCATCATTCACCGCCTCCCGGTCGTGGGGCCCGACTGGACCCGTCCGGCCTGTTGAGCGCAGAAGGCGGCGGAACTGGCTCATGGGCCTTGGTCGAGGGGACGCTGAACCGCGGACCGGTCCGGAACCTGGCGCCGCAGGATCCAGTCCAACCGCTCATGGCCCCCGTGTCCCGCCGCCGGCTCATCACGACGGGCGCCCTGAGCGCTGCCGGCGCCGCCTGGGCCGGCCTGTCGGACTCGTGGGCCGCCCGGTTCATCCGCGGCCGCGTCGCCGAGTTCGGGCAGGAGGTGCCCGCCGCGCCGCACACGCCCACGCCGGCCGCGTGGCACGACAACGCCATCACCATGGCCTGGCTCGGGCACGCCACCGTGCTCATCAACTTCTACGGCGTGCGCATCCTGACTGACCCGGTGCTCTTCCCGCGCATCGGCGTCGATATGGGCATCGGCAGCATCGGGCCGCTGCGCCTCGTGCAGTGTGCGCTCACGCCCGCGGCGCTGCCCGAGATCGATCTCGTGCTCGTGTCGCACGCACACTTCGATCATCTCGACACGCCGTCGCTCGCCGCTCTGCGCGGACGTCCGGCGGCGGTGATGGCGGCCAGCACGTCGGACCTGCTGCCGCGCCGCCACTACGCGAGTGTCGAGGAACTGCGGTGGGACACGTCCACCCGCGTGACGACACGGCACGGCGACGTGCTCGTGCACGCCATCGAAGTGCGGCACTGGGGCGCCCGTATCCAGCGCGACACCCATCGCGGCTACGGCGGGTGGGTGGTCGAGCGCGAGGGGAAACGCCTCCTCATCGGCGGCGACACGGCGCACACGGACGCGTTTCGCGCGCATCGGCGGCACGGACCGTTCGAAGCCGCGGTGATGCCGATTGGCGCCTACAACCCGTGGATCACCAACCACTGCACGCCCGAGCAGGCGGTGACGATGGCCGATGCCGCGGGCGCGCGCCTCTTCGTGCCGGTGCACCACCAGTCGTTCTCGCTCAGTCGCGAACCGGTGCGCGAGCCCATCGAACGCACCGAGGCGATGCTCGACGCCGAACGCGGCCGCCTCGCCCTGCGCGAGATCGGCGAGACGCTCGTCGTGCCCGCCTGAGCGGGGCCGCCGTCACCGGGTCTCGGGGGTGATGTTC
The DNA here is from genome assembly GCA_044347565.1 of Vicinamibacterales bacterium. GTDB lineage: Bacteria > Acidobacteriota > Vicinamibacteria > Vicinamibacterales > UBA2999 > CADEFD01. The sequence goes on from JBIKUN010000069.1 coordinate 11,483, forward strand.
GCACGACCGTGCGTCATTGGCGCGGCGTTACCCGGTCGCCATCGGCGAGTGTGTCGGGCGGATGCAGGATGACGCGGGCGCCGGCCTCGAGACCGGCCGTGACCTCGGCGGCCAGCGGCGTGCGATGCCCGAGCGTGAGCATCGTGCGGCGGGCGCGGGCGTCGGCCACGACGAACACCGCCCACTCCGCGCCGACACGGACCAACGCGCCGGTGGGCACGGTCACGACGGCGTCGGCGTGCCAGATCGCGATCGCGACCTCCACGCGGAAGCCGTCGCCCATCGCGCGCCAGACGGCGCCGTCGTCGTCCACGTCGATGATGACGTTCACGCGCTGCTCTTCGACGCCGAGGGCCGAGACCTTCGTGAAACCGCTCGGCTCGACGCGTTCCACGACGCCGCCCATGGCCCGATCGCCGCCCCACGCGGTGAGCGCCACGCGCATCCCCGGCCGGACACGCACGGCGTCGGACGACAGCAGATCGGCGACGACCTCGACGTGGCTCGGGTCGCCGAGCTCCACGAGCTTCGCCCCGGCTGGCACCACGGTCTCGCTGTCGATGAACCGTCTGAGCACCACGCCATCGACCGGCGCCGTCACGGTGATCGTACGGCCGCCGCCGTCAAGGGCGGCCGGCAGCAGACGCGCCCGGGCACGGTCGAGATCCGCGGTCGCGGCGGCGACCGCGAACCCGGCGGCATTGAGCGCCTCGCGCGCGGTGGCCGCAGCACTGCGCCGCGCGTCGAGGTTCTGGCGGGTCGTCAGGCCCGAGGCGTCGAGGGCCTCTTCACGCGCCAGATCCGCCGTGGCGAGATCGAGGGCGGCGCGGGCCCGCTGTTCGTCGGCGCGGGCGCGCCCCACCAGACCGCGGGCCGCGTCCACCGTGGCGCTGGCCTCGGCGCGGCTGCGCGCGTCGAGGAACTGCGCGGGTTCGGCGTGCAGGCGCGCGATGGGGGCGCCCTGCGCCACGGTGTCACCCGGGTCGATGTCGATGCGCTCGAGACGTCCGGCGAGCGGCGCCGAGACGACGAAGCGGTGATGCACGCGCGTGTCGCCGTCCTCGTCGATGGTCACGGTGAGCGGCCCGCGGGTCACGGTCGTGACGTCCACGGTGATGGCCGCAGGCCAGAGCGCCACGGCGGCGAGCGCGCCGAACGCGGCGAGGCCGAGCAGCCAGCGCCGAGAGAGTCGCCATCGGGTCATCGTCATCACTCCCGCGATTTCAGCACGGCCACGAGGTCCAGCCGGTCGAGGCGCCGCCGCACGGCCACCGCCGACAGCGCCGCCGCGCTCACCACCGTGATCCACGACCACGCGATGCTCTGCGCGGTGATGGCGAACGGCAGCCGGTACACCTCGTTGTTGAAGATCGTCATGATGAAGAGGCCGAGCCCGTAGCCGACGACCGCGCCCACCGGCAGCGACATCACCGTCAGCATGGCGAGTTCGAGCCGCAGGATGCGGCCGATTTCGTCGCGCGTGAAGCCGAGCACCCGCAGGCTCGCCAGCTCGCGGCTGCGTTCCGAGAGCGACACCCGCGCCGCGTTGTAGACCACGCCGAAGGCGATGATCGCCGCAAAGGCGACGTTGAAGGCGATGATGAGATTCATGTGTTCGGCCATCGTCTGGCGGAAGTTGCGCAGCGTCGCCTCGCGCACCGCCACGCCGGCCACCGCGGGCAGCGCCTTGAGCGTCAGATTCAGCCGGCCGAGCGCACGCGGATCGATCATGAGGGCGGCCGCCGAGACCGTGCGCCCTTCGCGCAGCAGCGTGTGGAGGGCGTCGAGGGCCATGTAGGCCTGCACGCCCATGCTGTCGTCCACGAGCGCGGCGACGGGCACGTCGAAGGCCGGGCGCGCACCTTCGAGCACCTCGACGCGGACGGTGCCGCCGGCCGTCACCCCCAGCACCTTGCCGAGCACCTTCGACAGCACGAGGCCTTCCAGGGGCAGCGTCACCACCGCGCCCGAGCGCGCCACCACGCGCTGCAGCGACGGGTCCGGCATGAGGCCGGTGATGGCCAGGGTGCGGTGACGGGCGCCTGCCCGGAGGCGCACCGGCACGATGCGCTGCGGCTCGACGGCGATGACCCCGGGCAGCCGCGCGGCCGCGTGCACCACGTCGGCGGAGCGCGGGCCGACGAACGTCACCGTGACGTCCTGCCGCATCGCCTGCCCGAACTGCTCGTCGATGAGCACCTCCATCACGTCGATGAACGACAGGCCGATGACGAGCACGGCGCCGGCCGCGGCGATCCCCAGCATCGACAGCAGGGCGCGCACCGGCTGGCGTTCGAGCGTGCGCAGCACCATGCGCGCGGCCTGCGGCAGGCGGCGCGCCACGCCGAGGCGCTCGATGAGGCTTGGCCGGTAGCGCGCGGGAGCATCGGGCCGCATCGCGTCGGCCGGTGGCACCGACACGGCGCGACTGACGGCCGCGAGGGCCCCGATGGCGGCCACGGCCAGGCTGCCCACGAGTGACCAGAGCGCCACACCGGCCGAGACCCGGTAGTCGAGCATCGGAAAGCGGAAGAAGGCGTTGTAGAGTCCGGCCATCTTCGCGCCGAGCCACGCGCCGCCGGCAATGCCGGCGAGCGCCCCGGCCGCGGCGATGAGGAGGGCCCATTGCACGTAGTGCCAGCCGATGGCGCGGTTGCCGTAGCCGAGCGCCTTGAGCGCGGCAATCTGTCCGCGCTGCAGCGCGAGGGCGCGCGTGAGCGCGATGTGCAGGATGAAGGCGGCGACGCTGAGGAAGATCGCCGGCGTGACGAGGCCGAACATGCGCAGCTGCGTCAGTTCGTTCTCGAGCGTCCAGGCAGAGACCTGCAGCGCGCGCGGATAGGCGCCGCGCCCGCCGTATGGCTCGAGCAGCCGGTCGAGCCGCGCGACCACCTCGTCGGACGACGCATCGGGGGCGAGCCTGAGCGCGACGTCGTTGAAGCCACCCTGCATGTCGAAGGCGGCGGCGAGCGCCGCCCGCTGCATCCAGAACACGCCGAAGCGGCGGTTGTCGGGAAAGAGATCGCCGGGCCGGATGCTGTAGACGTACTCGGGCGAGATCCCGACACCGACGATCGTGAGCTGACGCCGCCGGCCGTTGAGGATGGCGGTCACGCGGTCGCCGGGACCGAACCCGTGCGCCTCGCAGAAGACCTCACTCGCCACGACGTCGTCGGGCCGCGATGGGTCGGGCCAGGTGCCGCGGCGCAGCAGCACGCGGTTGAGCGCCGCGGTGCCGTCCGGCGGCAGGCTGATGAGGCGCCCGTTGGCCGGCTCGTCGAGTCCGGCCACGTCGAGGGTGACGTCCGCCACGACGCGCGTGTCCGCGGTGACCACGCCGGGAATCGCGCCGATGCGCGCGGCGAGCGGCTCTGGTGCGCGCGTGGCGCCGGCGAAGACATCGGCGAACTGCTGCCGTTCGTAGTACTGCGCGAGCGTGCGCACCAGCGAGTCGAAGTTCGAGAGATACGTCACGAACATCGTCACGCCGGCGGCGACCACGACGGCGATGGCGAGCGCCTGGCTCTTCATCTCCCACACGTCGCGCAGGAGCTTGCGTGTGAGCGCCCGCAGGTGGAACGGCGGTCTCACCACGACAGGCTCCGCGCGTCGGCCTTGACCGCGTTGCGCTCCACGGACACGACGCGGCCGTCGGCGAGGCGCACGACGCGATCGGCAAGCCCGGCAATGGCGGCGTTGTGCGTGATGACCACGGTGGCCGTGCCGAGCGTGCGGTTCACGTGTGTGAGCGCCTCGAGCACGACGACGCCGGTCGTGATGTCGAGCGCTCCGGTCGGCTCGTCGCAGAGCAGCACCTCGGGCCGCTTGGCGATGGCGCGAGCGATGGCGACCCGCTGTTGTTCACCGCCCGAGAGCTGGGCGGGGAAGTGGTCGAGGCGATCGCCGAGTTCGACCAGGCCGAGCGCCTCCTCCGGCGTCATCGGATGCGCCGCGATCTCGGTGACGAGCGCCACGTTCTCGCGCGCGGTCAGGCTCGGAATGAGGTTGTAGAACTGGAAGACGAACCCCACGTGATCGCGCCGGTACTCGGTGAGCGCGGCCTCGCCGGCCGCGGTCAGGTCGTGGTCCCGGTAGACGACCGAGCCGGCCGTTGGGACGTCGAGCCCGCCGAGGATGTTGAGCAGCGTGCTCTTGCCGCTGCCCGACGGACCGAGCAGCACTACGAACTCACCGGCCGAGAGGTCGAAGTCCACGCCGCGCAGGGCGTGCACCTGCACGTCGCCCATCGTGTAGACCTTCGTCAGGGCGCGTGCCACGAAGACCGGGGCGGATGGGGTGGCCACGGGCGAACGCCTCCAACTCACGATGGAGCAAGAACTGCGCCGCGCCCGGACCGGACGGCCGGGCGGAAAACGGCCATGGTTTCCGGGCACACGGACGGGAACCGGCCGCTGCGGGGACGGCGGAGCGGGCGAATTCTCCGCGTGCGGGGAAAGGCCCGCTGCCGCCGGTCTTCAAGGATGGCCTCCGGGGGCCGATTAGCCCCTCGAGGGACGCATGTACGGACTCGTGAACCGCGCGGTCGAACAGATGGTCCGGGAGCGCTTCGGCGCCGAACGCTGGCACGCCATCCAGGCGCGGGCCGGGCTCGAAGACGAAGGTTTCCTCGCCTTGCGCACGTATCCCGACGAGGTGACCTATCGCCTCGTCGCCGCGGCGTCGGAGGAGCTGGGCGTGCCGGCCCCGGCCGTGCTCGAGGCCTTCGGCGAGTACTGGGTCGCGGCCACCGCGCAGGCGAGCTACGGCGACCTCATGCGGCTCTCGGGGCGCACGCTGCCGGAGTTCCTGCAGAACCTGGATCAGATGCACAGCCGGCTGGCGCTGACCTTCGAGCACATGCAGCCGCCGTCGTTCACCTGCTCCGAGGTCACGCCGACGTCGCTCGTGCTGCACTACCAGTCGAGCCGCGCCGGCCTGCTGCCGTTCGTCGTCGGTCTGGTCAAGGGGCTCGGGGAGTACTTCCACACACCCGCGCGCGTGGAGGTCGTGGCCACGCGTGAAGATGGCGCGCCCTGCGACAGTCTGCGCGTGACGATGGAGGCCTGACATGCCTTCCGTCGCTATCGGCCTCTCGCCGGCGCAGTTCCAGGAGGTCTTTCCGTTCCACGTCGCCTTCGACCGGCGCGGACGGCTCGTGAGCGCCGGCCGCGCCCTGGCGCGCATCTGCCCGCGGCTCACGCCCGGCTGCGCGCTGGCCGACGTGATGACCATCGAGCGGCCGCACGTGCCGTTCGAACTCGACGCCCTGGGCGCCAGCCACACGCTCTTCATCATCCGCCTGCACGAACCGGAGGCCACGCTGCGCGGCCAGATGCTCGTGGACCACGAGGCCGGCACCGGCCTGTTCCTCGGCTCGCCGTGGCTGACGCGCATCGAAGAAGCGACGGCGCTCGGCCTGTCGCTCTCGGACTTTCCGAGTCACGACGCGGTGGGGGAGTTCCTGCTGCTGTTCCAGACGCAGCAGCTCGCGCTCGCCGACGCCGAAGGTCTCGCCGATCGCCTGCTCACGCAGCGCGCCGAACTGCGCGTCGCCAACCAGCGCCTGGCCGAGCAGGAACGGCACCTGAAGGAGAAGAACGAGGCGCTGTCGCGCGCCGCGCGGCTCAAGGACGAGTTCCTGTCGAGCATGAGCCACGAGCTGCGTACGCCGCTCAATGCCGTCATCGGCATGTCGGAGTCGCTCATCGAGGGCACCTACGGCGACCTCGACCAGGAGCAGTGCCGCGCGCTCGGGCTCATCGAATCGAGCGGCCGGCACCTGCTCGAGCTCATCAACGACATCCTGGACCTGTCGCGCATCGAGGCTGACCGGCTCGAACTGGACCTCGCCGAGGTGGACGTGACGGCCGTGTGCCGCGCCGCTGTCGCGATGGTGGCGCCGGCCGCGCAGAAGAAGGACCTGACGCTGCGCACGATGCTCGATGGCGCGGTGTCGCGCGTGCGCGCCGACGAACGGCGGCTCACGCAGATTCTCGTCAACCTGCTGAGCAACGCCGTCAAGTTCACGCCCGACGGCGGCGCCGTGACGCTGTCGGTGACCGGCCAGCCGCGGCAGGGCGTGCTCGAACTGGCCGTGACCGACACCGGCATCGGCATCGCCGCCGAGGATCTGCCGCGGCTCTTCCAGCGCTTCAGTCAGCTCGACAGCAGCCTGGCGCGCAAACACAACGGCACCGGCCTGGGCCTCGTGCTGACGAAGCGGATGGCGATGCTGCACGGGGGCGACGTGGCCGTGGAGAGCACGGCGGGCCGCGGCAGCACGTTCACGGTGACGCTGCCGTGGACGGCCGGCGCGCGGACGGCGGCGCCCGTGCCGATGGCGGCGTCACCTGCCGGCATGCCGGCGCCGGAGGCGCCCGCCGCCGAGGCCGCGGCTCACCATCTGCTCATCGTCGACGACAACCCCGGCAACCTGCGTGTCGTCGCCGACTTCCTGCGCGCGCGGGGGTACCGCGTGGATCTGGCGGCGTCGGCCAGCGAGGGCATCGAGATGGCCCGCGCCACGCGGCCGGCACTCATCCTGATGGACGTGCAGATGCCGACGACCGACGGCTTCGAGGCGACGCGGCTGATCCGTCAGGACCCGGCGCTCGCCGGCACGGCGATCATCGCGCTCACGAGTCTGGCGATGAAGGGCGACCGCGAGCGCTGCCTCCTTGCCGGCATGGACGACTACATCAGCAAGCCCGTGAAGCTCACGGAGCTGCTGGCGACCATCGAAGCGCGGATGGGCGCCCCCGTGCTGGCCCCGGCCAAGCCGTAGCCGGCGATCAGCGGCCGGCGAAGCGCAGGCGCAGCCCGGCGTTCACGAGGCGGGGCGTGCCGATCGTCGACGGGTTGGTCTGCACGAAGTAGGTCGTGTTGAACACATTCTGGGCGCCCACGAACACTTCGAACATGCGGCCGATGGCGCGCGAGGCGCTGACGTCCACGGCCGTATAGCCGGGCAGGCCGACACCGAAATCGGCGTCATAACCGGCGTCGGTCAAGGTCGCGGCGGGAATGAACTGCAGGTTCTGGTCGTCGTTGAACTGCATGCCCTGGAACTGCACGCTGACGGCCAGGCTTGCGAACTTCGGATGCGCGTACGAGACCTGCACCGAGCCGCGATGCTCGGGCACCTGGGCCAGGAACCTGCCGACGAGCGCCGCGTTGGTCACGCCGCCGTCGGTCACCCTGGCGTCGTTGTAGAGATATGCGCCGGCCACCCGCAGCTCCGGCGTGATGCGGTACTCCACGTCGGTCTGCACGCCGCGGATGCGCGTTCGTCCGAGGTTCTGCTTCTGGGCGAGCGTGGCGCTCAAGGTCACGTTCGAGACCGGGTTCTTCACGCGGTTGTCGAACCAGGTCACGCGGGCCGTGAGGTTCCTGGCCGGCGCGATGTTCACGCCGAGCTCCGTGCCGACGAGCCGCTCGGGGCCGAGTTCGGCGTTGGGCCGCGTGGTCACGGCCCCCACCGAGAACTGCCGGTAGAGCTCGGTCAGCGTCGGCGCGCGGAAGCCCGAGTTCACCGCGCCCCACGCCGTGAGGCGGTCGGTGAAGTGGTAGAGGGCGGCGACGCGCGGGCTGAACACGGTATCGGTGCGCTCGGGCAGGTCGTCGCGGAAGTTGGCGGTGGGCAGGCCCGTGGCGACCGACGTCTCGAGGTTCCGGCCGCCGTAGTTGCGCCAGCGGTCGGCGCGCGCGCTCAGCGTGAGCACGAGCTTCGTCGTCGGCGTGATGATGTCCGACACGAAGACGCCCATGCTGCGCTGCGTGCCGCCGGAGATGCGGCGCAGCGACGGCACCGCCGCCTGGGTCACGCCGGTGATGACGGTGGGCACGGCGGCCACGTAGGCGTCTTCTTCGCTGTCGCCGTCCACCCAGCGGTAGTCGGTGCCGGCGCTCACGACGTGCGTCGTGCCGAAGACCTTCGTCCACTGCATCATGCCGCCGACGCCGTTCGTGGGCACGCGCTGGTCGGTGGCGAGGCGCACGGCGTTGCGTGTGGTGGCGGCATTGGTCACCGCGAGGAAGTTGAACGTCGAACGCTGGCGGTCCACGAACGTGTGTGCCTGCAGGGTGCTGCTGTCGGGCAGCTGCGCCTGCAGGCCGAGGCTGCCGGCCAGCCATGCGGTGCTGTTGATCTCGCCGACCTTGGCGTTCGTGCGGTCTTCGTTGAAGCGGCTCACGCGCATGAACGTGTGCAGACGGTCGGACGGATCGAACTCCAGCTTGCCGGTGATGTTGGCGAAGGTCACGTCGGCGTTGTTGTCGATCGGGCCGCGCTCGCGCTCGGCGACAATCGGAAAGCCTTCGGTATCGAAAGCGCTCGCTTCGATGGCGGCGCCGACCTTGCCCCAGCGGTCACTGGCGAAGAGGTCCACCTTCGGGGTGCCGCGGGTACCGTACTGCGACTGCAGCTGCAGCGTACGCGCCGAGGGCCGGGTGGTGACAATGTTGATGACGCCGCCCATGGCGATGTTGCCGTAGAGGCTCGAGGCGGTGTCTTCCGTCATCTCGATCTGGTCGACGCTCAGCAGCGGCACGCGCGTCCAGTAGACCCAGCCGCCGAAGGGATCGTTGAACGGTATGCCGTCGAGCAGGACGAGCGTGCGGCTCTGGCCGCTCGGGCCGATGCCGCGCAGTGACACGCCCTGCGTGGTGGGCTGGGCGGCGATGGCGCTCGTGCGGCGGAAGAGGCTGAAGCTCGGCACCTGGCGCAGGATGTCGTCGGCGATGACAGCCGGCGAGGCCTTGATCTGCTCGCTCGTCACGACGTTGACACTGGCCGGAATCGTGCCGAGGCGCCGTTCGGTGCGGGTGGCGGTCACGACCACCGACTCCAGGACCGAGGCTGGTTCGAGCGCGAACGTAGCGTCGCCGCCGAGCGGCCGCTGCTGGTCGGCGAAGCCGGCCGCCTTCACGATGATCGTGCCCGACGCCGGCGGCGTGTCGAGCGAGAAGCGGCCCTCGTCGTCGGTCACCGTGCGCTGTTCGCCGCCCGAGGGCGACCGCACGATCACGGTCGCGCCGGCGACGGCCTGGCCGTTCGAATCGCTGACCGTGCCGGTGAGCGGGGTGAGGGCCTGCGCGAGGGCCAGAAGCAGCGCGAGCACCATGACGAGCTCCGTTTCTGAGGGCCCGGAGGCGGCGTCCGCACCGCGTGAAATCGGGCCGAGGGAAGTATAACGTGCGCGCAACGTCGGCCCCGCCCGCCGTGACGAACGGAGACAGCTGCCACTTGGGGCGGCCTCGTGTCGCGGACGCGCGACGCGCTGCGCGCGTCATGACAGTGCCACTTGTCGCCGCGCCGGACGGCCGAACGCGCGCCGGATGCGTCACAATGCCGAGACCGCCTGCAGTGACGGAGACCGATTGATGAGACACCTGCGCCGTGCTGCCCTCGCCTGCGCGCTTGCGAGCGCCGCGCTCGCCACCGCGGCCGTCCACGCCCGCGTGGCGCCGATCGATCTCGCCGGCGCGTGGGAGATGAATCGCGATCTCAGCAGCGCGCCGGGCTCGGGCCCGGGCGGACCCGCCGGCCCTGAACGTCGCGGGCCCGGGAGCGGGCGCGGTCAGGGCGGCGGCCGGCGGGGGCCAGGGGGCGGTGGATTCGGCGGCAGAGCGGGCGTCGGCGGCGGCCGCCCGCGCGGAGGTCCGCCCGGCGGCGCCCCGACACGCGAAGACATGGAGGCGCGCCGCGCCCTCATGCAGGAAGTCCTCACGCTGCCCGCCCGCCTGACCATCACGCAGGATGGCGACAAGGTCGTCTTCATCGAGCCGGACGGCGTCGTGCGCACGTACGCGGTCAATGGAGCCACCGAGAAGCATCAGCTGACGAATGGCACCATCGAGACGAAGGCACGTTGGGATGGCCAGGCGCTGCGGATGGAGCTCGTGATGGGCGCCCGCGTCACCCTCGTCCGCACGTTCCGCGTGACGGACGACCCGCGGCGGCTCCAGGTGTCCACGGTCGTCGAGGGCGGGCCCAAGGATCAGGCGCAGCTCACGGTGTACGACGAGGCGCCTCCGCAGCACTAGCCCGGGCACATCACTTGCATCGCTGGCCCGGAATGTCCTGGGCCCGCTGCCTGCCCGTCGTGCCCCGTGTGGCCGTGATGGCGTGCCTGATGGCCGCGTGTGCACCGGCCGCCGGCATCGCCGCGCCGGCGCCACCGGCGGCGGAAGCCTGCGCGCTTGCGGAACTGCCGGGCCTTTCCGCGCAATTCCTCCGGGCGCGGCGCGAATCGCGGGCAGCGGCCGGGGCTGCCGCCTCGTCCGGTCTCGATGCGGCGCACTCCGCCGACTTCTGGCGTGTGGCCCGCGCGGTCGTGGGCCCCGCGGCCGACGAGGTGGCCGCCCTGCCGGACGCGGCTGTCGAGACGCCGCCACGCGCCGCCGTACCATGTGATACCTCGGTGCGCGCGCGCGACCGCGTGGCCTGGCAGCTCGGCCTGAGCGGCTACACGGCCCGCGAGATTGCCGACGTGCTCGAAGGCCATCTGACGCGCGCCGACCTCGACGAAGCGCGGGCCCGGCTCATGGCCGGCCACGCCGACGCCTCGGTGGCCGCGTTCCTCGATGGGCGCTGGCGCGAACTTCTGGCCGAGGCACCGCCGGCCGTGGCTGCCGCGGCCCGCGGCATGGACCCGGCGCTTCCGGATCTGGCCGAGCTCGAGGTCGACCTGGCGGCCTTCGCGGCCGAGCATCGCGTGCCGGCGGCGCTCGTGCGGGCGGTCGTGGCGGCCGAGTCGGCCGGGAATCCGCGCGCGGTGTCGTCGGCCGGCGCCATCGGCCTCATGCAGCTCATGCCGGGCACGGCGGCCTCGCTCGGCGTGAATCCGTGGCAGCCGCGCGAGAACCTGCGCGGCGGCATCACCTACCTCGGCAGCCTGCTGCGCGCGTTCGACGGCAACACGCGCCTGGCGCTCATCGCCTACAACGCCGGTCCGCAGCACGCACGCGAAGTGCGCGCCGGACGTGCCGTGGCGTACCGCGAGACCAGACAGTACCTGGCGACCATCGGCGCGCGTTACCCGCTGCCTCAGGGGAGACGGTAGGCCTGATTTGTAACGGGGTCTGTCACGGTCACCATTCGTCACCGCGCCGTGACAGACG
>JBIKUN010000192.1:0-6523 GCA_044347565.1 Vicinamibacterales bacterium
CGGCCTTTGCGCTGATGGCGGCGAAGAGCGGCTGCAGGTCGAAGGCCTCGCCCTCGTCATCGCCCAGCAGGTGCGGCGTGAGCTCGTCGGCCGAGAGCACGATGCCGTGCGTCTCCTTGAGCGCGTGCGCGAGCACGTCGTTGAGCTTCACGTCGCCCGTGCGGCGCAGTTGCCAGAGGCCGCTGCGTCCGCCGATCTGCGACGCGCCCACGGGCACGAGCACAACCGGCGCCGCGGTGGGCCGGCCGCCATCCGCGGTAGACCACGTGGCCATGCCCATCGCAAGGAACAACGTGGCCAGGCCGCGTTCCTCGTAGTTGATCTGCGCGCGTTTGGCGATCTCGGCGAGCGCGGCGGAGGCCTGCACCTTGCGGTCCGCGGTCACGAGGTCCGTGAGCTTCACGCCGTCCGTCTCGGTGCGGCCGGATTGCAGCAGCCGCCGCACGGCGTCTGCCTCCGCGCCCGTCAGGTCGAGTGAGCCGGTCTTGGTCTCGCGGTAGAAGAGCAGGTTGTTGCGCCGCGACATGTCCACGAGGCGGCTGATCCACGCGCGACGTGCGACGTCTACCTTGAGCTGCCGCTCAGGGTTGATCGCGGGGCCTGTGGGTGTCTGCGCCGGGGCGGGCATCGGGGAGGAGGCGTGACCTTGACGGACGTCGGGTGTGCGCCTCGGGGGAGGCGGTTGGTGCCAAGACTATAGACGTTCCTGCGTAGTGGCAGGAGATGCTACGCGGGGGGCGTGACAGATCGGGTCGCAGTGGTGCGGTCGAGCTGGCGCGACCGTCCGCTCAGGAGGCGAGAGCGACATGTGCGAGCGACCCGAGAATCGCCTGCCGCCGCCACGCATTCGTGCCGCGCTCGACGGCGCGCCGCGTGACGAGATTCACATCGCGCCCGAAGATCCCGCGCAACTCGTCTTCCATGCGGACGAGGTCGAACAGGCTGTGGCGCGCGCTTGGCGCGAATGCCACCAGCACGTCCACGTCGCTATCGGGGCCGAAGTCGTCGCGGAGCACCGAGCCGAAGAGCGCGAACTCCGTGATCTGCCATTTGCGGCAGAACTCGGCGATGGCGGCCTCGGGAATCGGCAGACGGGGCGTCATGGCGTTTCGGTAGCGATCAGACCGCCTGCGACACGGCGGAGCGATACGTGGGCACCGGGATATCGCGCCCCTGTTCACGCGCTACGTCGAGCCACAACTCGCGCGCCTTCTCCACTTCGGCGACGGCCTGTTCCGGAGTGGCCCCGAACGCGGAGCAGTACTGCAGGTCAGGGATGTCAGCGACCCAGGCGCGGTCTTCGTCGGAGTAGAAGACGTTGATGTGGTAGCGGCTCAATGGTGCGCCTCCGAGAGAACTGGAAGTTTACGCCACGCCGGTCGTCCGCGCGGGAGGCCGTTTCTGCGCCTTCTTCGGTCGAGTGTCGCTCCCGTGTCCGCAGGAACACCACGAATAGGCGGTCAATTCTGCAGGGGCTTCTGCCCTATTGCTCGTCGGCATGCGTCCTGCACTTCCGGTGGCCGTTGGAGGGGTGTAGGATGGCCGACGGGATCGACATGAAAGCACAGCTCGCGCGCATGGAGAAGCGCCTCGACGAGATGGCGCAGGTGGTTGGCGTCCTGACGACGGACGTGTCGACACTCAAGTCAGACGTGACGACACTCAAGTCCGACGTGACGACACTCAAGTCCGACGTGACGACACTCAAGTCCGACGTCTCGGTGCTCAAGACGGACGTCGCCGTGCTCAAAGCGGACGTCGTTGTGCTCAAGTCCGACGTCGCGGTGCTCAAGTCTGACGTCTCGCAACTGAAGAACGACACGAAGATCCGGTTCGAGCACGTGGAGGGACGCTTCAACGTGATGGCGGAGTCGATCGCGTCGTTCCGCGAGCAGATGCACAGGCGCTTCGACGAGGCAGAGACGGCCCGGAAGGCAGACCGCCAGATGTTCTACGACATCCTCGGGAACCACGAAGTGCGCATCCGCGGTCTTGAAGGCGCCTCAGGACGTCCCGCGTAAAGACACGACGGCGCGGACCTTGCCCGCGCCGCCCGCCGTCCACCACTACCGCCGCGTCACGCCACTCAGGCGCGACGTCACCACCGCCACGCCGGGGATGCCCGTGAGACCGGCGCCGTAGGTGACGTTGCCGGTCATCGCCGTGCCGCTGATCGACACGTTGAAGCTCGTGAGCACCAGATTGATCTGTCCGTTGCTGGCGGTGCCGTCCAGGCTGAGATTCCCGGCGTTGTCGATCGAGCCGCGCACGGAGCCCGTGACCTGTCCGAAGGTGATGCTGCCAGACACGGACGTGCCCGACTGCGTCAGGTTGAGCGCGATCGGCAGGCTGCTGCCGGGCGGGTAGGCGCCGCGGTTGGTTGAACAGAAGAAGTCCTGGTTGGACCCGGTGCCATCGCAGCGCTGCACTTCGTAGCGGCCAGACCAGTTGCCCTGCGCGGTGGCGCCCGTCGCGTTCGCGGAGATGGCGATCGAGTTGCCGCCGCTCGTCTGGTCGCCGTTCACCGTGACGGTGCCGCTGTAGCTGCCAGCGGTGGTGGGCTGGAAGCGCACCGACACCGTTTGCGACGCGCCGGCCGCGATGGTGCCGTTCGTCCAACTTGCGGTGAGCTGCGAGGCGAGTCCGCCCGACACGCTCGTGCCCGTAACCGTGAGCGCCGCGTTGCCGGTGTTGGTGATGGTGTAGCTGAGTTCGCGCGAGCTGCCCACGGCCACGTCGCCAAACGCCAGGTTGCCGTTGACGCCGATGACTCGCGTCGGGGTCGGAGGAGTCGTGGTGGAAGGGCCCGTGGGCGAGGAATCACCGCCGCCGCAGGCGAGGGTGAACGGGAGGAGTGCAAGACAGAACGCACGAACGAAGGAGCGCATGGTTGGGTGACCTCGGGGGAGCACGTTGGGGGCGAGCGGCTCCGTAAGGTCGATGGTAGGGAGCGAGCGTGACAGGGCAGGTCGTGCGTCGATTCGAGACACCGCAAACCCGCCGGTCGGCGGCATGCGCTTCGCATCGCCATGGCAGCGGGGGCCTGTTCGCATGGAGTCAGAACGGATCCATAATGGCGCCATGGCGGTGACGCTGTCGGTAAAGAACGTGCCCGAGAAGCTGGCCGAGCGGCTGCGTCAGCGGGCCGCGCGCAATCATCGGTCGCTGCAGGGTGAGCTGATGTCGATCCTGGAAGACGCCGGCCGGCCACCACTAAGCATCGACGAACTGGCCGAGAAGGTGAAGGCGTTGGGACTGAAGACGCCAGCGGATTCGGTAGACATCATTCGGGCGACGCGTGATGGCCGTCGTGATTGATGCCTCCGCCGCGGCGGCGTTGGTGTTCGGCGAGCCAGCCGCCGAGCAGGTGCGGCGACAACTCGTCGGCCACGCCCTGTTCGCCCCTCGCCTTCTCGAGTATGAACTGGCGAACGTGGCATGGAAGAAGCTGCGACGCGCACCGGGCGCCGGCGTGGCGATTCTCGCAGCGCTCGCAGAAGCGTCGCGACTGAAGGTGACCCACGCGGATCCGGACATGACCGAGGTGCTGCCGATGGCGGTCGCCACCGGGCTCACGCCCTACGACGCCAGCTACCTGTGGCTGGCTCGCCAGCGTGGGTTGCCGCTCGTCACGCTGGACGCGCAGCTTGCCCGCGCGGCGGCGGCGCTGTAGCAAGACAGGCGTCTGCCCGATCCGGCAGCGGCCCGCCTGTGGCAGACTCGGCCCATCCCGCCATGACGCGCTACCTTCCCGCTGCCCTGCTGTGCCTGCTGACGTGCGCCACCGTCGCCTCCGCGGCAGACCCGACCACCTACACGCTGCCGCCCGAAACGCTGAAGAAGGCCGAGGCGCTGTATCGCACGCAGATCGCGATGCTGGTCGTGGGCACGGTCTACAGCTTCGGCCTGCTGTGGCTGATGCTGGCGCGCCGCGTGGCGCCGCGGTTCCGCGATCTGGCGGAACGTGTGAGCTCCAGGCGCCTCGTGCAGGTGCTGGTGTTCGCGCCGCTCTTCCTGCTCACGCTCGACGTGCTGCAGTTGCCGCTCTCGCTCTACGAGCACCAGCTCGCGCTCGACTACGGGCTGTCGGTGCAGTCGTGGAGCTCGTGGGTGTGGGACTGGACGAAGGGTGAGGTGCTCGGCACCCTCATCGCCACGCCGCTCGTGTTCGGGCTCTACGGCGTGCTGCGACGCAGCCCCACGCGCTGGTGGTTCTACGGCTGGCTGGGGCTGCTGCCAATCGTGCTGCTGCTCATTCTGATTGCGCCCATCTACATCGCGCCGCTCTTCGATACGTTCACGCCGCTGGTCGAGAAGCAGCCAGACCTCGTGCCCGAGCTCGAGAAGGTGCTGACGCGCGGCGGCATTGCGATTGAGCGCGACCGCATGTTCGAGATGGCGGCGAGCGATAAGGTGACGACCTACAACGCGTACGTGACCGGCATCGGCGCCAGCAAGCGCGTGGTGGTGTGGGACAACACGTCGCGCGACATGACGCGTCCGGAAACGATGTTCGTGTTCGGCCACGAGATGGGCCACTACGTGCTGCAGCACGTGTGGCTGTCGCTGGGCGTGGCGATTGCGACGCTGTTGCTGCAGCTGTATCTCGCGCATCGGCTGCTCGAGGGTGTGCTGGCGCGGTACGGCGCGCGCTGGGGCATCCGCGGGCTCACGGACTGGGCATCGCTGCCGGTGCTGATCCTGCTGCTGAGTGTGTTCGGGCTGGTGGGGCAGCCGTTCGGCGCCGCGTTCTCGCGGTATCTCGAGCACGAGGCCGACATCTACGGGCTGGAAGTGACGCACGGGCTCACGGCGGATTCGTCCGCGGCCGCGGCGGCTGCGTTCCAGAAGCTGGGCGAGAAGGGGCTGGTGTATCCCACGCCGCATCCGCTCTATGTGTTCTGGACGTTCGACCATCCGCCCGTGCACGAGCGGGTGCGCTTCGCGGCGGAGTATCAGCCGTGGGCGCGCGGCGAGCGCAGTCGCTACCTGCCGTGAGTGGTGCCGCAGTGCTCGGCGTGGACCTCGCGAGCGCGCGCTGGGCGGATGTCGGCACCGCGCTCGTGTGGTGCGATGCGGGCGCGGGCGACGGCGGCGCGATCGGGCGTGTGGCCACGGGGGTCATCGACTGGCCCGCGCATCTGCCCGTGTCCGCGGACGCGCTCGCCGACGCGATTCATGCCTGCGCCGTGCGCGAGGGTGTGGCGGCGGTGGCGCTCGATGGTCCGCATGCGTGGCGCGATCCGGCGCGCGGGGCCGACGGGCCCGGCGTGGGCCGCCTGGCGGAGTTCGCCGTGCGCGCGCAGTGCAAGACGGGTGTGTATCCGCGCACGTTTCCCGGCACGCAGCAGGCGTGGACGCGTCTTTCGATCGCGGTGTTCGATGCGCTGCTGACGCGCGAGGGCGTGCGTCTGGCCACGCCGGATGACGCGCGTGCGGGCGCCGTGTCCGCCAGCGCGGGGGCCTCACGCGCCGGCGCGGGCTATCTGCTGCTCGAGAGCTTCCCCACCGCCATCTGGCGCGCCGCGGGGCTAACGCCGCTGCCGGCGAAGTCGCGGCGTCCGGACGTGGCGGCATTCTACACGCGGCTCGCGGACGCGTTCGCGCTGCCGCCCGCGGATGTCGCGAACCACGACGATCTACAGGCGCTGGTTGCCGCGCTTGCTGGCGTGGGCCTGGTAGGCGGGCCCGTGAAGGCACGCGCGCACGGCGCGCCGCATCGCGAGGTGCCGCACGCGGACGGTGCGCATCGGGTCGAGGGCTGGATCTGGGACGCCCATCCCGGATTCCGCAACAAGTCCGGCCCCACCGCGAATGGGGTCTGATCCCGTTATGTAGTCGCGCGCCGCTAGGCCGTGACGCGCATCACGTCGCTGCAGTTCCTGTAACCCGTGGCGCGGGTGGCGGCGCGGCAGGCGCGGCACCAGCCGTATTTCGGGTCGTCCGACACCTCGTCCTCGCCGAGCGGCGGGTCGGCGACGTCAAAGGCCATCGGGAACGGCAGGAACACGTGCTGACGGCCGTTGCGCGCCGAACACGCCACGCACGAGCGCCAGTTGCCGTCCGGCGAGGTCACGACCGCGCGGATGTCGGCCGAACACGTGACACACGGCGTGCGGCGCACCGGCGCCACGTGTCGCACCACCTGCGGCGACATCGGCGCGCCGACGACACCCGTGTCGGGCATGAGATGGGTGGCCGCACCTTCCGCCGTGAGCAGCACGTCGCCACTGCGGCTCGAGAACTTGATGAGCACTTTCCCTTCACCGGTTTCGCCGGTGATGCGGCCCACGCCCCACTCTGGTTTCGACTTATGACGGACGAGGTCGCCTGATTTGAACATGTGTATCCAACCAGCGTACACCGTCCGCCCGCGGCGTGCGTCGAAGCGCACGGACGGCCGCCGGCTGTTCGTCTACACCAACAGCGGCAACGTGGCGCAGAGGAAGGGCTACGCCTGCGAGCTCGACAGTTCGGACGTGCCCGTGCCCTCCCCGTCGTCCGCGCCTGACTTGTAACGGGG
>JBIKUN010000070.1:0-22241 GCA_044347565.1 Vicinamibacterales bacterium
CGGTCTGATACGTGTGCCACTGGAAGTGGTCGTACCGGATGGCGTTCTTGCCGTAATACGGCGCGAACTGCGTCTGTGCGGCCGCGGGGGCGGTCCCGGTCGCGATAGCGAGGACCAGGACGAGCGCGATCGACAGAGCCGCTGGGAGGGGCCGAGCCGGCGTGCAGGTTCGCATACGTAGAACTCCTCGGAAATCCTAGGGACGTCGCGGCAATCGGGCACCGGGCGCCAGCGCTTCGGGCATCTTACTCTGGAGCGACGCAGCTCGCACCGCACAGGATCCAAGCAAGTTCTGGTCCTCGCCTCCGTGTCCTATACTTGGGACGCGTTACGTGCCAGTCATCACATGCTGGGAATAGACCGCCGCCGCCGGGGGTTCACCTCGACATCCGCGCTTTCGGAGGCCCGTGTTCGCACGTAAGCCGCCGCCGGCCGCGGACGATGGTGTGCGGCTCATGGATGAAGCGCTTGCGCTGATGAACGGTCTCTACGGCACCGCCGTGCGTCTCACCCGGGACGGCGACGCGGCGCGTGACCTCGTGCAGGACACCTATCTCAAGGCGATCCGGGCCGAGGCGCGCTTCGAGCCGGGCACGAATCTGAAGGCCTGGCTCTACACGATCCTCCACAACACCTGGCGCAACCGGCGGCGGGATTTCGCCCGCGCCAAGGTCTCGTTCGACAGCGACACGGTGGATGCGGCGGTCGATGCCGGGCGTCCGGGTGTCGTCGATGCGGCGACGCCGGAAACGGAACTGCTGCGGACGGTGATGGACGCCGACATCAAGGCGGCCGTCGACGCACTGCCCGACACCTTCCGCGAAGCCGTGTGGCTGCGCGACGTCGAGGATCTCTCGTATCAGGAAATCGCCGACGCGTTGTCGGTGCCGATCGGCACCGTGATGTCCCGCATCTCGCGCGGCCGCAAGCTGCTGCACGCATCGCTCAGTGCCCGGCCCGGATTCCCGCGGCCTCGAACAGGAACGGCAGGAGAGGTATGACGCTCGAGTTTCCCACCCTGGGCGCGGGTTGTCGCCAGATGGAGGCGCTGCTGCCTCCCTTCGTGGACGGCGAGGCGCTGCCATCGGTGCGCGCCGACGTCGAGGCGCATCTGGCCGTGTGCCCGGCGTGCCGCGAGGCCACCGAGGCCCAGCGTGCGGTGCGCGCGCTGCTCGTGAGCCGCCGCGCGCGGCTGACCGAGCCGGCGCCCGATGGCCTGGCGGACAACGTCCGCCGCGTGGTGGCCGCCCAGCAGACACGTAGTACGCCATCCTGGTCGCGCCTCTCGGCCTTCGCCGCCGCCGCGGCGGTGGTGCTCGCGGTGACCGGCGCGCTGTCGCTGGCCACCGGCCGGTCGTCGGTGCTGCTGGCGGCGCAGCTCACGCTCGATCACATCAAGTGTTTCGTCATCGACGGTGACAACCACGACCACCCGATGACGGCCGATGCCGCGCAGGCGCACTTCCATCAGGACTTCGGGATGGACGTCCGTCTGCCGGTGCCGCCCGCGAGCAGCCGCGCGAAGCTCGTGAGCGTGCGTCAGTGCCTCTACGGCGAGGGCTGGATCGCCCATGCGCTCTACCGGGTGGACGGGGAAGCGGTCTCGCTCTTCGTGATGCGCGGCCGGAACGCCTCGCCGGCCGACATCGACGCCTTCGGGCGCCACACTTCGGTGGTCACGAGGGGCGACTCGACCTACGTGCTCGTCGCGCCAGCCCGGCTGCCTGGAGTGGCTAACGCCGTGGGTCTTGAGACAGAATGACGCGTATGGAGTCCGAGACCCCGTCCACCTCGCCGGTTACGTCCATGCGCACCGTCGCCATCATCGCCACGGTGGTTGCCCTCATCGGCATCAGCATTCCCTTCACCTGGGACACACATGCCGATGCCGGCGGAGAGCCGATCACGGCGCCCTTCATCGAACCGGTGGCCGCGCATGCCTCGGCGCTCGAACTCGACGCGCAGGCCGACGCCGCGGCGTGCATGCCGAACGCCAAGCCCGCGACGGACTTCACGCTGCCAGCGCTCGACGGCAAGAAGGTGTCGCTCAGCCAGTTCAAGGGCAAAGTGGTGCTGCTGAACTTCTGGGCGACGTGGTGCGGCCCCTGCAAGGCCGAGATTCCGGCCTTCGTCGAGCTGCAGGCGCAATACAAGAACGACCTCGTGATCCTCGGGCTGTCGGTGGATGACCCGGCCGACAAGGCCAAGGCCTTCGCGGATCAGTACAAAGTCAACTATCCGATGGTGCTCGGCCTCGGGCACGACGAGATTCAGGACGCCTACGGGCCGATCTACGGGATTCCCGCGTCGTTCCTCATCAGTCGTGACGGCAAGGTCTGCAAGCGGCATCTCGGTATTGCACCCAAGGCGCAGTTCGAGCGCGAGATCAAGGCCCTGCTCTGAAGTGCGCGTGTAGTATGATCCCTTCAGTTCGATGCTGAAGGGCTTCACACACGCGCGTCTCGCCTGCGGTTGCCGCCTCGCCTTCCGCGAAGGCACCGGCGGCAGTCCGGTTACCGTCATCGTCGAGGCGAAGTCCCCAGCATGTCCGAACTCGATGCACGTGCGCGACGTGCCCATCTACGATCACCGCGAAGCGCTGCGTCCGGCCACGCGTCCGCTGCCGATCGAAGAAGGGTTCGAGGAAGAGAGCTAGTCGCCGCCACCGTGTTCTGGGGCGTGCAGGCATCATCGCTGCTCGTCTTCACGGTGCCGTTCACCTGGTCGCTCGTGGCCGTCTGGGCCACCTCGCATTTCCTCCGGGCCATCGGCCTCACCCTCGCGTTCCACCGCTACTTCGCGCACCGCGCCTTCGAGCTGTCGCGTCCGGCCCGGTTCTTCTGGGCGTTCGCCGGCACGGCGGCGATGCAGAAGGGGCCGATCTGGTGGGCCGGGCACCATATCAGCCACCACAAGTACGCGGACCGCGAGGGCGATCCCCACAGTCCGGCAGTGAGCGGCTTCTACTACGCCCACGTCGGCTGGTTCCTGCACGACGCCCGCCACGAGACCCTGCCGGCCACCAATCCCGTCGTGCGCGATTTCGGCCGCGTGCCTGAGATCGCCTGGCTCGAGCGCTGGTACGTGGTGCCGCCGCTGCTGCTGGCACTCGCGCTGTATCTCGCGGGCGGCTATGCCTGGCTCGTGTGGGGCTTCTCGCTTGCCACGACAACGCTCGCGCACGCGACCTTCTCGATCAACACGATCAACCACCTCTGGGGCTCGCGACGTTTCGACACGCCCGACGAGTCGCGCAACAACGCGCTCACCGCGTTCTTCGCGGTGGGCGAGGGGTGGCACAACAATCACCACCGCTACCAGCGCGCGGCGCGCAACGGCTTCTACTGGTGGGAATTCGATCCGACCTACTACGTGGTCGCGGCGATGGCGTGGGTGGGCCTGGCCTGGAATCTCCAGCCGGTACCGCCGCGCATCTACGAGGAAGCGCGGCACGGCGCGACGGCGCTCGGCGCCGTCGCCGACGGCACCGACGCGTGATGACACGGCGGGCCGCGGGGTATCTGTGGGCGGCGCCCGCGTCGATCCCCGGCCTGCTGCTGCTCGTCTGCACCGGCGCCCGCGCGACGTGGCGCGACTGCGTGCTCGACGCCTGCCCCGCGTCGCGGCGCTAGTCGCCGCGCGTCAGTCCGGCGCCCCGCCGCCGCTCGTGTCGTCGGGCTGGGCGGGCGTGCGGGCGCGTCCGGCGCGCTTCAGCGCTTCGCGCAGCACGTATTCGATCTGGCCGTTCAGGCTGCGCAGGTCGTCGTTGGCCCAGCGCTGCAGGGCATCGAGCAGCGCCGGGTCCACGCGCAGGAGGAACGCCTTGCGGTCAGCCACGCCGCCTCACTGGTAAATCGTGCCGGTGTTCACGACGGGCTGGGCGCCGCGCTCACCGCAGAGCACGACGAGCAGGTTGCTCACCATGGCGGCGCGCCGCTCGTCATCGAGCACGACGATCGATTTCGCCGAGAGCTGCTGCAGCGCCATCTCGACCATGCCCACGGCGCCTTCGACGATGCGTTGCCGGGCGGCGATGATGGCCCCGGCCTGCTGCCGCTGCAGCATCGCCGCGGCGATCTCGGGCGCGTAGGCCAGGTGGCTGATGCGCGCCTCGATCACCTGCACACCGGCCTTGGCGAGACGTTCCTGCACCTCGCGCTTCAGGTGGTCGGCGACAACGGCGGTGTGGCCGCGCAGCGACGTGTGGGTGTCGTCGTGCGCGTCGTAGGCGTAACTCGTGGCCAGGTTACGCAGCGCGGCTTCCGCCTGCACCCGCACGTAGTGCTCGTAGTCATCCACCTCGAAGACCGCTTCGGCCGTGTCCACGACCTTCCACACGACGACTGACGCGATCTCGATCGGGTTGCCTTCGTTGTCGTTGACCTTGAGGTGCGAGCTCTCGAAGTTGCGCACGCGCAGTGACACCTGCCGCTTCGAGAGGAAGGGATTGGCCCAGCGCAGCCCCGGCACGCGCGCCGTGCCCTTGTAGTCGCCGAACAGTTGCAGCACGCGGCCTTCGTTCGGGTTGACCATGAAGAGCCCGGCGGCGATGAACAGCACCGCCAGCAGCCCCGCGCCGGCGCCGATGATGAACGCCGGCTCGTCGTTCCTGGCGCCCTGCACCATGGTCCAGACCAGGCCACCCGACGCGGCGAGAACCGCCATCACGACCGGCAATCCGGGGATTCCGTCGTATTCCTGCTCGCGAACCGCCATCTGTTCCTCCTGTGATTTGAAATTGATATCACTTGGTAATCATTCTGGCAAGTCGGAGGGACGCCGGTCAGTCCCGGCGCCGCCTGATGCGGGTGCAGGCGACGCGGAAGCCGCGCCGCTCGGCGTTGCGGTGCGAGTCACTGCCCGGACGGGCGCAGACCATGGCCAGATCGCAGCCCGCCTGCCACGCCTGCCGCCGCCGTGCCGCGAGGAGCGCCGACTGGGCGCCGCGCCTCCGCCTCGCCAGCCTCAGGGCCTGGCGTGGTGATGGCATACGCCACGTGGCGCCCACGGCGGGAGAGACCGCGGCGCGGGCTTCGACGAAGCGGGCGTTGGCGGCGGCTTCCGCGCCCTCGAGACGGACGGCGAGCGCGTGATCGACGAGAGGGGCAGACATCGTGTGATGATGCCTCACCCGCGCGCGTGGCGCGCGGCGGGGAATACCGTTCCGCGGTCAGGGGTTTTTGCGTGCGATTGAAAATCGGAGTCATCGGCGCCGGTGTGTCGGGCCTCACGGCCGCCTGGCGCCTGGCGCGTCAGCACGACGTCGTCCTGTTCGAGCGCGAACCCCGCCTCGGCGGCCACGCCCATACCCATACCGTCACGGTCGGCGGCCGGTCGGTGCCCGTGGACACCGGCTTCATGGTGTTCAACGAGCGCACCTACCCGAACTTCGTCCGTGTGCTCGACGAGCTCGGTGTCGCCAGCCGGCCGAGTGATATGTCCTTCAGCGTGCAGTGCGCCCGCTGTGACGTCGAGTATTCGAGCGTCGGGCTGCGCGGCCTCTTCGCGCGCGGACGCCAGGCGTTCACCACGCCGCATCTGGCGATGCTCGCCGACGTGCTGCGCTTCTTCCGCGCCGGCCGGGCGGCGCTGGCCGATGGCAGCGCCGCGCCGCTCACGCTCGGCGCGTTCCTCGACCGGCATGGATTCGGCGATGGCCTCATCCGCCACTTCGTGCTGCCGATGGGCGGCGCGATCTGGTCGGCGTCGTCGCGCACGATGCGCGACTTCCCGGCGGCCTCCTACCTGCGCTTCCTCGAGAACCACGGGCTGCTGGCCGCCTCGGGTCAGCCCGTGTGGCGCACCATCGTCGGCGGCAGCCGCACCTACGTGCAGCGCATTGCCGATGCGCTCGGCACAGGCGTGCGCGTGGGCACACCGGCCACCGCGGTTCGGCGCACGGCGGCGGGCGCCGTGGTCGAGAATGCCGGTGCGGACGCGGTCGACGTTGACGCGGTGGTCTTCGCCACACACGCCGACGAGGCGCTGGCACTGCTGGCCGATCCATCGCCGCAGGAAGTGGCGGCGCTCTCGCCGTTCCGCTATTCGGTGAACCCGACCGTGCTGCATGCCGACGGCCGGCACCTGCCGGCCACGCCCGCGGCGCGCGCGTCGTGGAACGTGCGCATGGCCGACTGCCGCGATGAACATCTGCCCGTCGCCGTCACCTACGATCTCGCGCGCCTGCAGGGCCTCGAGGGTGTGGGGCCGATGTTGTGCACGCTGAATGGCGGGGTCATCGACGATCCGGTCTACGCCCGCATGACCTACGCGCACCCGATCCTCGATCGTCCCGCGCTCGATGCCCAGCAGACCGTGGCGGCGCTGAACGGCACGCGGCGTACCTATTTCTGCGGCGCGCACCTGCGGTACGGATTCCACGAAGACGGCGTGATGTCGGCGCTCGCGGTGGTCGAGCGGCTCGAAGGGCGCGCCTCATGAGCGCCGGCTCGGCGGTGCTCGTCGGACGCGTGTCGCACAGCCGCCTCACGCCGCGGCCGCACGCCTTCGCCTATGATCTCTTCATGCTGCGCCTCGACCTGGCGGAGGTGGCCGGCCTCGATGCGCGACTGCGGCTCTTCGGCACGCGCTGGTGGAAGGCCGTGCGGTTCGAGCCAACGGACTTCATGGGCCTGGCGTGCACGACGGCGCCGATTGCGGCGCGGGTCGCGGCCCTGCGAACGGCAGTGGTCGACGCCCTCGTCGCGCACGGGGTGGGCGCGCCCGTCGGCCGCATCGATCTCATCGCGCACGGGCGGATCGCCGGGTATGTCTTCAACCCCGTGAGCTTCTTCGCCTGCTACCGGGCCGACGACGGCATGCTGGCCGGCGTGGTCGCCGACGTGCACAACACGTTCGGCGAGCGGCACGCCTACGTGCTGCCGGTCGCGCAGGCCGAGGTGCCGGGTGCCTGGACGGAGAAGAAGGTCTTCCACGTCTCTCCGTTCTTCACACTCGACGGCACCTACCGCTTCCAGATGACCTTCGCCGACGACGGCGTGGACGTCCGTATCGATCTCCACACCGATGGCCGGCCGGTGTTCGTGTCGCGGCTCGTGCTGGCGGCGCGGCCCCTCACCGACGGCACGCTCGCGCGTGTGCTCACGCGGTTCCCGGCGATGACCGCGCGTGTCATCGGCGCCATCCACTGGGAAGCCCTGCGCCTGTGGCGCAAGGGTCTTCCGTATCTGTCGAAACCGGCCTACGACCCGGCAGGCGCCCGCGGCGCGACGCGGGCGTAGGTCGGCGAGGAGTTCCCGCGATGCTTGCCTCTCCCGGCGCCCGCGCCGATCGTACCGTTCGTGACGTCGAGTCGTCGGACACCACTACCTGGCTCGATCGGCAGATCGCCGGCCTCGCCCGCGCCCGCGTGCTCGCGGGACTCGGCGGCTGGCGGCACGGCCGTCTCACCCTCACGCTGCCCGACGGTACGACGACCGTGCTCGGCGCGCCCGACGCGGAACCGCATGCGTCCGTGTGGATTGCCCGCGACCGGTTCTTCCGCCGCATGCTCTTCCACGGCGACATCGGCGTGGGTGATGCCTACATCGACGGCGACTGGGGCACCGACGACCTCGCGCTCGTGGTCGACCTCGCGCTGCGCAACCAGCACGACGCGCCGATGGAGTCGGTGGCGACGCGGTTGTGGAATCTCGCCGACACCTGGCGTCATCGCCGCCGCAAGAACACCACGACCGGCAGCCGGCGCAACATCTACGCGCACTACGACCTCGGCAACGCCTTCTTCTCGCTGTTCCTCGATCCCACGATGGCGTATTCGAGCGGCTACTTCGTGGCCCCGGGTGACTCGCTCGACGCCGCGCAGCTCGAAAAGTACCGGCAGTGGGGGGAGCGTCTGCAGCCGGCGCCCACCGACCACGTGCTCGAAATCGGCTCGGGCTGGGGCGGTCTGGCGATGCATCTCGCCCGCACCTACGGCTGCCGCGTCACGAGCATCACCGTGTCGGAAGAGCAGCGCGCGCTGGCTTCGGCACGCGTGGCGGCGGCGGGACTCAGCGACCGCGTCGCGATCGAGCTGCGCGACTACCGGCACGTGGACGGGCAGTACCAGCGCATCGTCTCGGTCGAGATGATCGAAGCCGTGGGCCGCGAGTTCTGGCCGGGCTTCTTTCAGGCCATCGACCGCGCGCTCGCGCCCGGCGGCCGCGTGGGCATCCAGGCCATCACCATTCCCGACGGCCGCTTCGACCAGTACGTGAAACACGCCGACTGGATTCAGAAGCACATCTTCCCCGGGGGCCTGCTGCCGTGCCTGCGCGAGGTCTGTGCGGTGACGGCCGCGCACACGCGCCTTGCCGTGACGCAGGTGGACGACCGGCCCCTCGACTACGCGGCGACGCTCGCGGCATGGCGCACCCGGTTCTTCGAGCGGCTCGACGACGTGAAGCAGATGGGCTTCGACGACCGCTTCATCCGCACCTGGGAGTACTACTTTGCCAGCTGCGAGGCGGCCTTCCGCACGCGCAACCTCGGGCTGCTGCACCTGACGCTCTCACGCGTGGGCGAAGACCTGGCCTGAGCGTCAGTAGGTGAGACGCAGGTCGGCCACGAGCGGCAGGTGGTCGGACGCCATGAGCGCCTGCCGCGTGCGCACCAGCTCGACGTTCAGCACCTCGACGCGGCCCTTGTAGTAGATGTGGTCGAGGTGGAGCAGCGGGAAGAAGCCGGGGTAGCTGCGCTTCTGCGGCAGGTGTTTCGTGAGGTCCAGGCTCTCGAGCCGCGACGACAGGATGTCGGTGGCCAGGCCGCGCGCCCACTCGTTGAAGTCACCGAGCACGACACTCGCGCCGTGCGTGCGGTTGTCGTGCACGAGGTCGGCCACTTTGGCGGCCTGCACCCTCCGCTCGCCAAGCGACGTGCCGAAGTGCACGTTGTAGACGTGCAGCACGTGCGCGTCGTCGAAGGCCACGTCGACGCGCTGAGCGCCGCGCGGCTCGCAGGTCTTCCACGACAGGTCGTACTGGACGTGCTGGCGCACGGGGAACCGCGTGAGCACGACGTTGCCGAAGAGCGCGCCGCGCAGATGGCGCGTGGGCGCCATCACCCAGCCCATGCCGAGGGCGGCGCCGAGTTCCGCCGCCTGACCGGCCCGGCGCTGGCTGGCGCCGACGACCTCCTGCAGCGCCACGACGTCGGCGTCGAGGCCGGCGATGACGGCGGCGACCCGCTGCGGCAGCGTGCGCGCGTCCATGCCGCGGCAGCGGTGCACGTTGTAGGTGGCAATCCGCACGGTGCGGACGCGGCGGGGGTCATCTTGCGGCATCGGCGCTCACCCCACTACTCTTGACGAGCGGCCGGGCACACGGCAAGTCCCCGCCCGCGGAGGTCCGATGGCAATCCTGCAGAGCGAGCGCGAAATCACCTGTCCCTGCTGCCGCGCCACGCTGGTGGTCGATCTGAACCTGGGGCGTGTGGTCTCGCACAAGGAGGCCGCTTCGGGCCAGGCGCCGGAACTCCACAACGCCCAGCGCGTGCTGCAGGAGCAGGCGCGGCGCCGCGAAGCGATCTTCGAGCAGTCGATGGCCTCCGAGAAGTCGCGCGACGACGTCCTGTCGCGGCGCTTCGAGGAAGCGCTCGAGCAGGCGAAGAAGGAACCGGTGGTCAAGCCGGTGCGCGCGATCGATCTCGACTGAGCGCGGGTGGCCGTCACCTTACGCCCCCCGCGGCCGGCGCGATGCGGCGCGGAATTCGGCGGGCAGCGGCATCCAGCGGTCGCGGCCGCGGTAGTAGACCGGCTTGTCGCCGTGCGCCTTCCGGTAGGCGAGATAGCGCTGCTTCAGGCGGCGATAACGCCTGTCGGACGTGCGGATGCGGTGATGCGGCCAGTCGATGAGCAGCTGTTCGACGGCCCACACGTTCCCGGTCGCGAAGCGCCAGTCGTAGCCGCCCATGGCCGCCAGATGCACCACGCCGTAGGCCCGCACGCGGCCGGTCGCGTCCACGTAGGGATCGACGTAGCTGAGCGCGAGCGCGCGCGGCGTCGCGAACACCGGCCGGCGGCCGTGCAGGCCCGGGTCGCGCGATCGCGCAACCGACCCCCAACCGTCCGGGCCTCGGTAGATGAAGATCACATGGTCGAGACGGTCCACCGACTCGAAGCTGAGCAGCAGCGGCGGATAGCCCTGCTGCTCGAGGATGACGGCGGCGGTGAGGGCGGCTTCGAGGCAGTGCGCCGAGCCGCGCGCGACGACGCCGCGGAACGTGTGCAGCGTCTCGCCGCCGGCTTCGGTGTTGTAGGGGAGCGCGTTCAGCCAGCGCTGCACGGCGAAGGGCGTGCCCAGGCGCCGGACGACGGCCTGTTCGGCGGCGGAGAACGCCGTGGCCGGCGGCGGCGTGAGCCGCGGGGCGAGCGCCTCTTTCAGCGACTGCGGTCGTGCGGGAATGGCCCGGCGCATCGTCACTTCGCCGGCGCCGCGAGCGCCCGGCGCAGGTCGTCGGCCAGCTGCGCCGCGGTCCAGTCGTTCCCGGAGTAGACGGCGGCCACGCGGCCGTCCGGGCCAATGACGGCGGTGCGCAGGTTGTGTGTGATCGAGCCGTCGGTCTCGCGGATGACGTTCACGCCGAACTCGGCGGCGAAGCGGTCCACGATGGCCGGCGGCGCGGTGGCAAACGCCCAGCCGGATTTCGCGCCGGCCTTGGCGGCATGCGCGGTGAGCACGTCGGGCGTGTCGTTGGCCGGGTCGAAGCTCACCGAGAGCAGCCGCACCCGACCGGCGAGCGCGGCATCGGCGGCGGCCAGCGTCTGGACCTCGGCGAAACGCGCATCCATGAGCGGACAGAAATCGGGCAGCGGGCAGCGCGTGTAGATGAAGGTGACCACCCCCGCCGCGCCCTTCCAGTCGGCGAGGGACGCTGGCTGGCCCGATTGATTCGTGAGGGCCACGGCGGGCACCGGGTCGCCCGGCGCCAGCACGTGCACCCCTTCCGCCACCGGACGCGCCGTGGCCGCCTCGGGCAGCGGGGCGGTACCGGTGGCGACGACGTTCTCGAGGAATACGCGGGTGGGTTCGACCACGAGCGTCGCGGTCACGAGGTCTCCCGGACGGCGCTCGAGGATGGAGGCGCGGTCGGCCACCTGGAAGGGCATGGTCATGGCGTCCATGTAGCCGGCAACCGCGCCATGCTTGAGCAGCACCTGGCCGGTATCGAGCTGCACGCCGAGCAGTTGCCCCTGGATGGGATAGCGTTCGGCGGGGACGGGCGGGTCGGCACATCCGGCCGCAAGCGCCAGGATGAGAAGCACAACTCCGCGACGGGCCATCACCGCCGACTGTACCACGCCGGGGACCGCCCACTGGCGTCTCCCTCGAGCTTGACTCCGGGTCTGCTATACTTCGCCAGCTTTCACGTCCCTGAGGGAGCCCTGTGCTGGTCGGCGAAACGCTGTTTCCCCCGTCCCGCGTGGTGAGCTGGTCGCGGGGGGAGTCCCGGCGTTCGCGCGCGTCGGGCTGATCGACCGAAGCGCGGCAGGAGCGAGTGACCGATGGGCCGTAGACTTTACGTGGGCAATCTTCCTTACAGCGCAACCGACGAGGACTTGAACGAGCTCTTCAGCCGCGCCGGCGCGGTGGCGAACGTGCATGTGATGCGCGATCAGGCCACGGGCCGCGCGCGCGGATTCGCGTTCGTTGAAATGACGACCGACGAGGGCGCGCAGAAGGCGATCGACGAGCTCCACGAATACCAGATGGATGGTCGCGCGCTCGTCGTGAACGAAGCGCGTCCGAAGCCGAGCGGCGGTGGTGGCGGCGGCTTCGGCGGCGGTGGCGGCATGGGCCGTGGCGGCGGTGGCGGCGGCCGCGGTGGCGGCGGCGGCAACGGTCGGCGCGAACCGCGCTGGTAACGGCGTCGATCCGCTCTCGCGCTCGCGGGCCACACCCGTGATTCTGGTCGGCACGTCCGGCTACAACTACCCCGAGTGGAAGGGCAGTTTCTATCCGCAGGCTCTCCCTGCGTCGAAGATGCTGCCCTTCTACGCGGCGCGCTTTCCCTCGGTCGAAATCAACGCCACCTTCTACCGCATGCCCACGGCGAGCGCCGTCGCGGGCTGGGTCTCGCAGGTGCCGCCCGCCTTCCGCTTCACCCTCAAAGCCAACCGCCGCATCACGCACGACAAACGTCTCAAGGACGTGGGCGACGCCGTGGACTTCTTCGTCACGACGGCGCGCGGCCTCGGGCCGCAGCTCGGCGCGCTGCTGTTCCAGACGCCGCCGAACCTGAAATGTGATCTCGAGCGCTTCGACGCCTTCCTGCCGTCGGTGCCCGACGGCGTGCAGGCGGCCTTCGAGTTCCGTCACGACTCGTGGCTGACCGAAGAGGTCTACGCGCGGCTCCGCGCCAGGAACCTCGCACTCTGCGTGGCCGACACCGAATCGCGCTCGGTGCCGATCGTCGCCACCGCGGACTTCGCGTACCTGCGCCTGCGCGACGAAGGCTACGACGACGAGGCGATCGTCCGCTGGACGCGCACCGCCCAGGATCTGGCCGCCACCTGCCGCGACGTCTTCGTGTATTTCAAGCACGAGGATGCCGGCAAGGGCGCCGTCTTCGGCCAGCGGATGCTCGACCTGCTCGCGAAGGGCTGAGCGCGCCGCGCCCTAGCGCGTGCGCGCGGCGTGCGCGGCCACGAAGTCCATCACGCGCCGCTCCGCCCAGTAGCCGTCGTCGTCGCGAGTCGCCGCCCCCACGAAACCGCAGTGCCCGCCGTGCCGCGTGACGACACGGGTCAGCGCGTCGATGCCGCCGAGCGCCGGCTCGCGCGCCGCGTCGGATGGCACGAACGGATCGTCATCGGCCGTGATGAGCAGCGCTGGCACGGCGAGGCGCTCGATGACGCGGCGCGCGCTGGCGCGGTGGTAGTAGTCGGCGGCGCCGGCAAAGCCGTTGTGCGGCGCGGTGTAGAGGTCATCGAAGCGGCGCACGCTCCGCACGCCCGCCAGCGGCCGCGTGTCGTAGATCTCCGGGAAGAGCCTCGCCTTCCGCGTCATGCGTCCGCGCAGGCCCACCAGGAAGTTCAGGTGGTAGGCCGCGTTCTCCACTCGTTCGAGCGCGTCCACGCACTGACTGAGTTCGATGGGCGGCGACACGGCGGTGACGGTGACGATCCGCGCGTCAGCGGCCGCCTCGGCCAGTTCGCCGCCGAGCTTCAGCGCGATGTTGCCGCCGAGCGAGTAGCCGCACACCGCGAACCGCTCGAGGCCTTCGGTGCCGAGCAGCCGCAGCACGGCCAGCGGATCGGCGGTGAGGCCCGAGTGATAGAGGCCGGGCGTGAGGTGTTCGGTGCCGCCGCAGTTGCGCTGATTCAGGCGCACCACGTTGAAGCCTCGGCGCCAGGCTTTCTCCGCCATCCCCCGCATGTAGTGGCTCTCGCTCGATCCCTCGAGGCCGTGCAGCAGGAGGACCGTGAGCGCGCCCGCGCGGTCGGCCTGCCAGTGACAGTGGGCGAGTACCTGCGTGTCGTCGCTGACGGCGAAATAGCGCACCTCGGGCGGCGGCAGGGCGGGGAAGCGGCGGCGCGCGGCCCACGCGTAGAGCGTCATGCGATGACCGCCGCCGAGCCACGGCCGCGGGACGAAGTCGTCGGGGGGCATCGGCACGCGGATCCGAGGATACACTGACCGTCATGACCGTCCGTCGCATTGCGCTCGTTCTCGCCTTCGTGTCTCCCGTGGCCTGCACGGCCGCGCCCGAACAGCGCGCCGCCACGCCCGCGCCAGCCGCTGCACCCGCCGTGGACGTGGCCGAACTGAGCGCCTTCGAGGCGCGCAACCGCATGGACATCGGCACGCTCACCGCGCGCGCGCTGACCGAGGCGTATCTTGCGCGGATCGCCAGTATCGACAAGGCGGGGCCCACGCTGAACTCGGTCATCGAACTGAACCCGGCGGCGCTCGCCGATGCCGAACGGCTCGACGCGGAGCGCAAGGCCGGCACGGTGCGCGGACCGATGCACGGCATTCCCGTGCTGCTCAAGGACAACATCGACACGGTGGGGATGACGAACTCCGCGGGTTCGCTCGCTTTGGCTGACAACACGCCGGCGGCCGATGCCTTCCTCGTCGCGCGCCTGAAGGAAGCCGGCGCCGTCATCCTCGGCAAGACCAACCTGAGCGAGTGGGCGAACTTCCGCTCGACGCGTTCCACGTCGGGCTGGAGCTCGCGCGGCGGCCAGACGAAGAATCCCTACGTGCTCGACCGGAACCCGTGCGGTTCGAGCGCCGGCACCGGGACGTCGATCGCGGCGAGTCTCGCCGCCGTGGGCGTGGGCACCGAGACCGATGGCAGCATCCTGTGCCCGGCGTCCGTCGCCGGACTCGTGGGCCTCAAGCCCACCGTGGGGCTCGTGAGCCGGAGCGGCATCATTCCGATCTCGATCTCGCAGGACACGGCTGGCCCGATGACCCGCACGGTCGCTGACGCGGCGATGCTGCTCACGGCGATGGCCGGTGTGGATGCGACGGACCCGGCCGGCGTCGCGGCGGCGGGAAACACATCCGACTATCTCAAGGCGCTCGACGCGAATGCGCTCACCGGCAAGCGCTTCGGCGTGCTGCGGCAGGCAATGGGGTATCACCCGGACGTGGATGCAGCGATGACGCGCGCGATTGCGACGATCACCGCGGCCGGCGCCACGGTGGTGGACGTGCAGGTGCCCACCTACAACCGCTGGAGCAACCCCGAGTTCGAAGTGCTGCTCTACGAGTTCAAGGATGGCCTGAACACGTATCTCGCAAAGAGCACGTCGGCGCAGAAGTCGCTCGAGGCGCTCATCGCCTGGAACACTGCCAACGCCGAGAAGGTCATGCCCTTCTTCGGGCAGGAACTCTTCGAGCAGGCGCAGGCGAAGGGGCCGCTGACCGACGCGGCGTATCTACGCGCGAAGGCCGCGGCGAAGCAGCTCGCCGGACGCGATGGCCTGCTCGCCACGCTCGACGGCCAGAAACTCGACGCCCTCATCGCGCCGTCGATGGCGCCGGCGTGGCCGACCGATCACGTGCTCGGCGATCACTTCGTGGGCGCCGGGTACGGCATGGCGGCCGTGGCCGGCACGCCGAGCCTCACCGTGCCGATGGGCGACGTGCGCGGATTGCCGCTGGGCCTCGCATTCATGGGCCGCGCCTACAGCGAAGCGGCGCTGCTCGGCTACGGCTACGCGTTCGAGCAGAAGACCAAGGCGCGCAAGGCGCCGACGTTCAAGCCGACGCTTGACTAGTCTGCGGGGAGGCCGGACGCGGGAGGCGGGCCAGCTCTCCGCCGTCGCTCGTTGCCTGGCTACCGCGTGAACTCGAGGTAGTGCGACGAGTTGCCCGTGAGGAAGAGGCGCGCGCGCTCGCCGGCGAGTTTGTCGGTGCCCGTGCCGTCTTCGAGGCCGGCCACCTGCGGATACCAGCCGCCGCCGTTCAGGATCTTCACCGGCGTGGACCACGCGCGCGGGGCGTCGAGCGTGGGGGCGAACGACACGTAGATGCCGTCCTGCCCGAATTGTTCGTCCTTCGCGCGGTTCAGCAGCATCACATACTGTTCGAGGTGCGTGTTCCAGTGGATGGCCGGGCCCCAGAAGACATCCGCCGTGGCCTGGCCATCGTGGAACGGCCGCGCCGGCGGCTGCAGCGACGTGCCCACGGGATACTCCCAGCGCGGCGCTTCGTCATCCGCCGCCACGTTCTGCACCGGCAGCCACGCGTCGTCGTTCCAGATCGTCAGGCGGCCGGCCGGGCTGTCGCGATCGGCCCACGGCATACGCGCCACGGCCACACCCTGCGTGGCGGCGTCGCGTCCGTACTGGCTGAAGTAGAGGTAGAGGAACTGCTGGTCGCGATCGAGGGCTGCGCTCACGTCGCCCACGCCGCCGAGGACGAAGCGGTTGGTCGATTCGCAGGCCGAGGAACCGGGCGGCGCATCGAGCACGATGCCGAGGTCGTCCCACGTGCGGCCGAAGTCGGTCGAGCGGGCGGCGCCGATGCGCGGCAACTGCCGTTCGGGCCGGCCGCAGTCGTCGGCGGGCCGCTCATGATGATAGAAGCCGTACCACTGGTCGTGGTCGTCGGTGACGAGCGCCTCGAACCACACGCCGTGTCCCGGGTGGGTCGTGAACGTGACGCCGCCTTCGATGCCGAGCCGCTCGAGCGCGCTGCCGCGTGACACTTCCGGCACGCCGCCCCACGATGTCATGGCCGTGAGCACGCGGCTGGCGCCGTCATGGTGCCACAGCAGCGGATTGTTGCTGTCGACGCGTCCCGGCAGCGTGAGTTTCGGCGCGCTCACGACGCGCACGGTCGGGACGCGGGCGTCCTGCGCCAGCGCCGCGGTGCCGAGAGCGAAGGCCACGAGGGCCGTGACGAGCCGGAATGCCGCGCTGCGCGATCGCACGGCCAGAGCTTACCTCGCCGCCGGGCTGGCGTGCTGCGATGCGGCACCGGCATGACACACATCGGCGAATCATCCGTCCGGCGGATGGGTTGGACGAGTACAATCCTGCCGTTCCGTGGAGGACTACCCGATGACCCGCACGCGCACCTTCATTCCCGCCGCGCTCGCCCTGGCGCTCACCGCTGCGGTCGCCGCCGCGCAGACGCCCACCGCCAAACCCGCCGTCCCCTCCGCCGCCGAGGCGAATCTCAACGCCATGAAGCGTGGCGTGGCCGAACACGTGGACGGCCTCGCGAAGCTCGCCCAGGAAGCCGTGGACTCGGTGTTCAGCTTCGGCGAACTCGGCTTCCAGGAAGTGGAGACGTCGAAGTACCTGACCGGCGTGCTTGAGAAGAACGGCTTCACGATCACCCGCGGCCAGTCGGGCATCCCCACGGCGTGGGTGGCGACCTACGGCAGCGGCAAGCCGGTCATCGCGCTCGGCTCGGACATCGACGGCATTCCGCAGTCGTCGCAGAAGCCGGGCGTGGCCTACAAGGATCCGATCATCGAAGGCGCGCCAGGGCATGGCGAAGGCCACAACACCGGCGTGCCGCTCAACATCGTGGCCGCCATCGCGGTGAAGCGCGTGATGGAGCGCGAGAAGCTGCCCGGCACGATCATGCTGTGGCCTGGTGTGGCCGAGGAACTCGTCGCCAGCAAGGCGTGGTTCATCCGCGATGGCATGTTCAAGGACGTGGACGTGACGCTCTTCACGCACGTCGGCAACAACCTGAACGTGTCGTGGGGCGCGGGCGGCGGCAACGGTCTGGTGTCGGTCGAGTACATGTTCGAAGGCGAAACGGCACACAGCGCCGGCGCGCCGTGGCGCGGCCGCTCGGCAGCCGACGCGGTCGAGCTCATGAGCATCGCCTGGAACTACCGGCGCGAGCATCTGCGCCTGTCGCAGCGCTCACATTCGGTCATCACCAACGGCGGCGACCAGCCGAACGTGGTGCCGCGGGCGGCCAGCATCTGGTTCTACCTGCGCGAAAACGATCAGCCGCACATCCAGGAGCTGTGGGACATCGCGAACAAGATGGCCGAGGGCGCCGCGCTCATGACCAACACGAAGTGGACCTCGCGCATCCTCGGCACGGCCTACCCGCAGCACTTCAACAAGCCGGTGGCCGAGACGGTGTTCGCGAACATCCAGAAGGTAGGTCTGCCCACGTGGAGCGAGGCCGACCAGACCCTGGCCAAGGCGCTGCAGAAGGAACTCGGCAACCCCACCCAGCCCGGCCTGGCGACGACGCTGGCGGAGATGGGGCAGCCCGTCCGGAACGAAGACAACATGGGCGGCGGCTCGGATGACATCGGCGACGTGTCGTGGAACGTGCCGACGGTGACGCTGCGCTACCCGGCGAACATCCCCGGCCTGCCCGGCCACAACTGGTCGAGCGGCATCGCCAGCGCCACGCCGATCGCCCACAAGGGTGTCGTGGCCGGCGCCAAGGTGCAGGCGATGACGGTGCTCGACCTGCTCACGAAGCCCGAGCTCATCAAGCAGGCGTGGGACTACTTCAACAACGTGCAGACGAAGGACGTGAAGTACATCCCCTTCATCAAGAAGGACACGCCGGCGCCGACGTTCCTGAACGAGAGCATCCTCTCGAAGTACCGCGAGGAGATGAAGAAGTACTACTACGACCCGAGCAAGTATCCGACCTACCTGGATCAGCTCGGCATCACGTACCCCACCGTGCGCACGGCGCCTGCGACGCCGCAGAAGGACGAGCGGCAGTAACGTGACGCCGGTGCTGTTTGCCCGGGAACTCGCCGCCGCGCTGGCGGCGAGCCTGCCCGACGGTGTCACCGCCAGTGCGGAGGGCGCACTCATCACGATCGAGCCGCCCGACGGCGCCGGGGTGACCACCGTGCTCGACATCGAGCCCGACGAGATCGGCGACGCCGAGGTGTACGCCGACGCGGCCGAAGGTGTGCTCAGCCTGGCGCAGGACGTCGTGTGCGAAGCCCTCGATGCGACCTGGCCCGCGGCAGGCGGCGCGTCCGTGGACTTGCCCATCCCTGGCGCTCGTGTCGACGGCGACACGCTGCGGCTCTGGTACGGCGACGAAGATGCGCCTGTGCTCGAGCTGCGCCCGGTGACGATCGCGTCGTAGCCCACCTGATCGGCATCCGGCATCAACCTTGCCGCGACGCCGTCAGGAAAGGCGTCTAAGGCGGGTTCTTCAACTGCGGTCCGCGGCTACACGCCGCTCTTCATGTACTTCGCCACCGCGCTCACGAACTTGTCCACTTCGGCAGGGCTGTTGTAGAAGTGCGGCGACACGCGGATACCCGGGCGGTCCTTGCCGCCGCGCGTTGTGATGCCGATCCTGTCGTTGGTGTAGAGCGCGGTCGCCAGTGTGTTCGCGTCGAGCGTACCGGGCACGAACGACACGACCGCGACGCGACGCTCTGCTGCCGGAGACGTCCAGTTCGTGATGCCGGGGATCTTCGCGAGACCCGCCATGAGCTGCGTGGTGAGGTCGCGCGCGCGCTGCTCGATGGCGGCGCGACCCACCTTGGTCTGGAAGGTGAGCGCCTCGTGCATGGCGATCATCGTCGCTTCGTCGCGCTGGCCGAAGCTCTCGAAGGTCTTCGAGAAGCCCACTGCGCCGGGATACGCGCTGTATACGCTGGGCCAGAGCTTCGCCTGCGCGCTCTTGTTCACGTAGAGCACGCCGCACTCACGCGCGCCGCACGGCCACTTGTGCGAACTGCCGGAGTAGAAGTCGGGCTGGATGTCGGCCAGGTTCACGTCGAGCAGGCCGAAACTCTGCGCGCCGTCGAGCAGGAAGAGGATGCCGCGGGACCTGGCGAGCGCGGCCAGCTCCTTCGCCGGCATGAGGTCGCCCACCGTGCTCGTGAGATGGGTGACCGACATCACCTTCGTGCGCGGCGTGACGGCCTTGGTGAAGGCCTCGACGTAGTAGCCGGCGCCGGGATGCGGATTCTTCTGCGGCACGACCACAACCGAGAAGCCGAAGCGCTTCGCCTTCTGCTGCCACGCCACGAGGTTGCTCGGGTGGTTGTCTTCGTGCAGCAGCACTTCGTCACCGGCCTTCAGGTCCAGGCCGTTCGACACC
Source organism: Vicinamibacterales bacterium (assembly GCA_044347565.1). GTDB lineage: Bacteria > Acidobacteriota > Vicinamibacteria > Vicinamibacterales > UBA2999 > CADEFD01. Next base: position 19,521 of record JBIKUN010000070.1, read on the forward strand.
ATGTTGTTCGACTCGCTGGTGTTGCGCGTGATGATGATCTCGTCGGGCGTCACGCGCAGGAACTCGGCGAGCGCGACACGCGTCGCTTCCTTCTCGGGCATGAGGCGGGCGCGGTTCGTGGGCGAGGGGTCGGTGTCCACGCTCTTCGATTCGCGACTGAGCGCCTCGGCGGCCGGGCGCGAGGCCGGGCACAGGTTCGCGGCGTTCATCACCGCGAGGTCCGGCGGCATCACGAACTGCTCGCGCACGCTCTTCCAGAAGGGCTCGCCGGCCGACGGACCCGCCGGCAGGATGTCGCCACTGGCGGCCATCTCGCGCGCGAAGACCGGATCCGCGAGCAGGGCGGCGGAGCCGCCGACGGCGAACAGCTTGGCGAAGTTGCGGCGCGAGACGTTGACAGCCATGTTCGAGTCCTCCTGCCGGATGTCCGGCGAACGGCCGGAGTATACCCCGGCGCCTATGGCGCGAGGCTGTAGACGGCGACCGTGCCGGCGCGGTGGAGCAGCGGCAGGTCGAGCGTGCGCGGCGTCACGAACACCGTCAGGCCCTCGCGCGCGGCCAGCGCCAGCAGCGCCGCCTCTGGCATCGTGTCGAGGCCCTGCGCTGCCTCGATCCGCCCGGCGACCCGGTGCGCGGCCTCGCGCGAGTACATCGCCATCGCCACATCCTTGGTCTCTTCGAGGAAGACGTCGCGGGCGGCGCCGATGCGCACGGCGGTGCCCATGCCGTGTTTCCACGCATGGCCGGGATCGGCGAGCACGAAGGCGTCGGCTGGCGCAGACGCGCGGATCCAGCGGAGCGCGTCGTCCCAGTCACTGTCGCCAAGGTTGATGGCGAGGGTCGGGCGATCGGGGCTCTCGACGAACCCGACGTAGACGCCGCGCGCGAGGCTCACGCCGATGAGCAGTGCGGCAATCGCCCGCGCGGCCGTGCGTCCCGCCGAGCCGCCCAGCGGTCGATCGACCAGCCACCACACGAGGAAGAGCGTGGCCACGATCTCGACCGGCCAGAACGCGCGCGACGTCTGCAGCTGCACGGCAATCGGCACACCGGCACTGATGAAGGGCAGCGAGGCGACGAAGCCCGCGACGAGCACGAGGCACCCGGCCACGAGGCCCGCTTCCTGCGCCGTGAGCCGGCCGTCGCGATGGCGCGCCCAGGCTATGGCGGCGAGCACGAGCGGCCCGGCGAGGTTCGTGAGCCAGGTCGAGACCGCCCAGGTGGTGGGGAAGGTGTAGTCCTTGGTGGCGACGAGCGCGCGCCACGTGGGATCCATGGGCGTGAGATCGATCGGCACCACGCCCGCGGCGAGGGCGGCCGCACCCGCGAGGGCCGCGACGCCCCCGACGATGAGGGCGGGGCGGCGCAGCCGCGCGTCGCCCACCGCCACGGCCACGCCCACGATGGCGAGGAACAGCGCCGCTGTTGTTGGATGCAGCGCTGCTCCGAACATCAGGACCACGATCGGCCGCACGCGCTGGCCGCGCAGCACGTCGGCAATGGCCAGCAGGCCCAGCCCGAAGACCAGCATCCGCGGGTGGAAATACCCTTCGAGCGTGTTCGCCCCGGTCTTCGCGATGCGGTGCCGGAGCGTGAGCGCGGCGATCCACGCGGCCAGCGCCCACGGTGTCGTGAACACGGCGCGGCCCATGGCGGTGGCGCCGGCGTAGAGCGCCGCGAGGGTGGCCACCTGTGCGAGGGCGAACCAGACCGGCAGCGCGAGGCCGGTCGCGCCGACGAGCGCGGCGCCGATCTCGTCCACGAGGAAGAACCGGCCCTGCGCCCCGAGCATCGCCCAGTCGCGCGGGTAGAGGGCGGCGTCGAGCTGATGGAGGATGGCCGGGATGTAGAACGCCTGGTCCGAGACGCCGTAGCGGTAGCCGCCGGCGTTCAGCGTGGCGCAGAGGGCGAAGGCCAGGCCGCCCAGCCACAGGTGCGCGGGGGAGACCCGCACGCCATCACACGGCTTCGTCGGCACTCGGTCCGTAGATCGACGGCAGCGGCACGTCGAGTTCGCGCAGGTACACGGTGAGCTGGCCGCGATGATGGATCAGGTGGTTCATCACGAACGTGCGCCAGCACGAGGCTTTCGGCATCGTGAAGAACTCCTGCGCGCCGCGGCGCAGCGTCCACGGCGCCATGAGCTCGGCATCGGTACGTCCGGCGAGCGCCACGCGCGCGGCGGCCATCTGGGTGTCGAAGTGGGCGAGGATGTCGGCCTTGACCGTCATCGGCTGGTAACCGGGCGGCCGCGCTGTGGTCTCGAGGTCCACCGCGGACTGGGTCAGCGTGAGCTGTGCCCAGACGCCGAGCTGGCCCAGGTGTTCGGCCAGCGCACCGAGTGCCATGCTCTTCGCATGTGGTTTCCATACGAGCTGGTCAGCCGGCAGGCGATCGAGCAGCCGGCGCGTCGCCGCAATCTCGTGATCGAACTCGGGAAGCAGGGCGTCGACGAGGGCCATGGGGGCAGCGTCCGAGCGGAGAGCACGAACGCCCGCTATGCTATCACCATGGATGCGAACGGCGGGTCGCACGGGGACGAGGTCAGGCTGTCTGACGGCGCGCTGGTGGCGATCCGTCCGATTCGCCCCGACGACGAGCCGCTGATGGCCGCGTTCCATGCGGGCCTCTCGATGCGCTCGGTCTACCAGCGCTACTTCCACCTCTCGTCGCTCGAGCAGCGCATCACCCATTCGCGGCTGTCGCTCACGTGCCGGGTCG
>JBIKUN010000007.1:0-70461 GCA_044347565.1 Vicinamibacterales bacterium
CGGCAGTTCCCACCTCTACGGCGTGCTGCCATCGCTGATGTTCTCTTCGCGGCTGGATGCGTTCTGTTACCTGGCCGGCTTCGGCGCGGGCGCGATCGGCGCCATGACGGCGTTTTCGGCGGCGCTCGGCGCGGTGGCGCTGGCCGCCGGACGGTCCAGCCAGTCGGTGCGTCAGGTGGTGCTCTACGCGGCATCCACGGCGGCGGTCGTCGTGGGCGGCGTCTGGCTGCTCGGATGAGTATCGCGCCCGGACTGTTCGCCGCGCTCGCCGTGATGTTCGCCGGCTTCTGGCTCGCCGACGTGCTGGGCGCGGCGATGCTGGCCGCGCGTGGCCTTTCGGGCGCGAGTCCGATCTCGGGTGTGCCGGTGGCCATCGTGCTCGGGCTCGCCCTGCGCAATCTGCTGCCGCTGCCGGCGAACCTCACGCCAGGGCTGAAGTTCTGCACGACGACGCTGCTGCGCCTGGGCATCGTGCTCGTCGGCATCAAGCTGAGCGTGGTCGAGATGGCGCGCCTTGGCGTGGCCGGCGTGCCGGTGGTACTCGTGGCGATTGCGACCGGCCTCGTGTTCGTGACGTGGTTCAACCGCCTGCTCGGTCTGCCGCCGCGCCTCGGCACGCTCATCGCCGCCGGCACGAGCATCTGCGGGGTCACGGCCATCGTCTCGACGGCGCCCGCCATCGAGGCCGACGAACGCGAGGTGGCGTACGCGGTGGCCAACGTCGTGGCGTTCGGCCTGTTCGGGATGCTCGCTTATCCCTACCTCGCGCACGCGCTGCTGCCGGGTTCGGCGGCCATCGGCCTCTTTCTTGGCACGGCCATACACGACACCTCGCAGGTGGTCGGCGCCGCGCTGACCTATCGCCAGATCTACGCTGACGACGCCGTGCTGCGCGTGGCCACGGTGACCAAGCTCACGCGCAACCTGTGCCTCGCGGCGGTCATTCCGCTGCTCACGTGGTGGCACGCCCGCGAACGCGGCGCGACCGGTGCCCGCAAGCCGGCGTCGTCGTGGCGCTCGCTCGTGCCGTCGTTCGTGTTCGGCTTCGTCGGGATGGCGGTGCTGCGCTCGATCGGCGATGCGATGCTCGGCAGCGGTGGCCGGGCGCTCTCCGTGTGGGACGCCCCGGCGTGGAGCGCGCTCACGTCGTTCGTCGGGGATACGGCCGGCGCGCGCTGGCTGCTCGGCACGGCCATGGCCGCCGTGGGCCTCAACACCAGCTTCCACGTGTTCCGCGGCGTGGGACTGAAGCCATTCGCCGTCGGCATGGCCGGCGCGCTGGTGGTCGGTGGCGCCGGGTTCGTGATGGCCCTGCTGCTCGGCCGCTACGTCACGCTGTAGCGGCCGGCGCCGTCAACGCGGCAGCGCCACGAGCGCGAGCAGCAGCGCGTCCACGCGTTCGTCGATCTCGGCGCCGCGCACGTCGAACCCGTTGGTGATGAACGCGAAGGCGAGCGGCTCGCCGGCGGCGGTCTCGACGATGCCCGTGAGCCCGCGCACGTTCGACATCGAGCCCGACTTCGCGTGCACGCGTCCGGCCGCGGATGTGCCGGTGAGGCGACGTTCGAGCATCCCGGGACCGCCGGTCACCGGCAGGACGCGCAGCAGCCCGTCGCGCAGCGACGGATCGCGCCAGGCCGCGGCGAGCGCGGCCACGAGCGTCTCGGCCGACATGTAGTCGTTGCGCGACAGGCCCGAGCCGTCACGCGTCGTATAGCCGTCAGCCGGCACACCCAGGTCGTCGAGTGCCGCCCGCAGCATCGCGACGCCGTCGGCCATACCGCCCGGCGCCGTGCGATCGAGCGCCACGACCAGCGACTCGGCGTAGAGGTTGATGCTCCAGGCCAGCATCTCGGTGGCGATCTCGCTGAGCGGCGCCGACTGGTCGACGAGCAGCACCGTGCCTTCGGAGGCGCGGGCGCGATCCGACTCCTGGTCGATGTCCACCGCCGTGCCGTCAACCGCGATGCCGTGACGCAGCAGCGCCTGGCGCAGTTCGCCGGTGAAGAAGAGCGTGGGGTTCGCCACGGCTACCGTCGTGCTCACCGCCGCGCCGCCCCACGGTGTCTGGCCGCGCACCTCGAGGATGCGCGTGCCGGGCTGGCGCGCGACCACGAGCGACGGCGCCGTGCCTTCGGCCGATGTCGTCGCCTGCACGTCCACGAGCAGGCCGTGGTTCGAGGGTGACAGGTAGACGACCGGCGGGGCGCCTGGCGTGATGCCCGGGCCCATCGTGACCGTCGCGACGTTCTCGTTGTACTGCAGCGCGCTCATCGCCGCGCCGTAGTCTTCCACCAGGTCGTCCCACGCCCAGCCGATGCCCCAGCCCGGCGCCTCGACGAGGCTGTCGTCGCCGATGATGTGGCCGTTGATGCGCTGGATGCCGCGCGCCTTGAGCGCGCGCGCCCAGTCGTCGAAGGCGCCGGCGCGGGACGGGTGGTGGCGGTTGATCGTGGGGTCGCCGGTGCCGACCACGATGAGGTCGCCATCGAGCACGCCCTTCACGATGGGACCGGTGGCGACGAGGCGCGTTTCGAAGCGGAAGTCCCAGCCGAGGCGGCTGGCGGCGGCCACCGCCGTCATCACCTTCATGGTGGAGGCCGGCACGAGCCACGTGCGGCCGTTGCGGCTGTAGAGCGTCTCGCCGGTCTCGAGCGACCGCACCACCACACCGACGCTGGCGCGTGAGAACGTGGACGAGGCCAGCACGCCGTCCACGGCGGCGGTCAGCGTTTCGATACGGGTGGGAGGCGCCGGGGGCGGAGCCTCGGCAACAGCGACGGGCGGAGGAGCGGAGGGCGGAGCCGCGGCGACCGGCGGACGTGCCGCGCAGCCGCCGGCGAGGAGCACGGCTCCGAGCGCGCACGCCCGGAGCCGGCTCTTGGGGGTCACTTCTTCTCGGGCGCCGCGCCCGCGGCCGCAGGCGCGGCAGTGGCGGCCGGCGGCGCCAGCACGTCGTCGAGCGCTTTCAGCGCCTCGTCAACCGCGCTGCCGTTCAGCTGCATCGCGCCGGCTTCGTCGGGCCGCGTGCCGAACGCGTCGGCGCCGTCGCGGCCGATGCTGGCGTCTTCCTTCTTGCTCTCGTCGAACTCGGCCGTCACCTTCACGACCGGCGTGGCCGCGCTGGCGGGCGCGGCGGCCACGAACGCGTCGGCGCGCAGGTTCGAGAGCTTCGCGAGCAGGTCATCCATCTTGGCGGCGTCGGCATCGCGCGTGGCGCCGCTGCCGCTGATGGTCCACTTGTCGGTGGGCATCTCGCCCGAACCCGGGACCTTCGTGAAGGTGAGGGTCTCGGTGCCGCGCGTCATCACGAGCTTCTTCGCGGAGAAGGCGCGGAACTCGAAGAGTTCCTTCTTCCGGTACTCCCCGGCGTCCTTCAGCAGTTCGGTCGCGAACGCCGGGTCGATCGTGAAGACCATCGGCCGCGCCAGATCGCGCGCGTAGGCCTTGCCTTCGGCCGACGTGCCCACGGCGAGCGTGGCCGAGGCCGAGCCGTACTTGACGACGATCGACGATGCCGGCTCGTTCAGCCCGTACTTCTTCAGATCGGACACGTCGGTCGTCTCGATGGCCGTCATCATCGTCGTTGAGAGACGCGTGAGCAGCCCCTCGATGGCGCCGTAGTCGCCGCGCGCGTTCACCGGCGCCGTCACGCGCCAGTCGGACGCGTTGCGCGTGAAGGTCACCGGCACGCGGCCGTCAGCAGTGATTTCGAGGCCGTCGGCCTTGTCGCGCTCGAACCGCAGCACGCGCTTGTCGCGCAGTTCGAAGGCCGACTTCGCGAGGCTGCTCTCGACGAACGTGGCCACGAGGAACACTCGCGACTCGTCGCCCCTCACGGCATAGAGGTCGCTGCCGGCCGGCGTCTGATCGCCGAGCCGCACGCGGCCCGTCGTTCCGCCCTTCGCGGTGAAGGTCACGTCGGCCTTGGCGGCGGCCAGACCGAATTCGGCCAGATTCGCCGCCTTCGGATCGACCTCGCGGGTGAGCTCGAGCGAGGTGAGGCCACCGAGCAGCGCCGTGACGGCGCTGTCATCGGCGTCGGTCGCCACCGGCTCCACGAGCATCCACTTGCCGTCGGTCTTCCTGAGCACCGACGTCTCGCCCTTGGCGGTGACGCGCAGCTCTTCGATGTCGTCGGCGGCGACCGTGAAGACCTTCTCCTTCACCTCGGTCGTCGAGCGTTCGGCATCGACGAAGTAGATGTAGGCGCCGAGGCCCGCGGCCGCGGCCACGAGCGCCAGAGTTGACCAACCGCGACCCATGCCTTACCGCCTCCGCCACCAGGTGTAGATCCCGAGGCCGAAGATCGCCGCCGGAATCAGGAAGATCGAGAGGATGTTGATCCGGCTCACCTGATCCGCCGTCATCGTGAGGCGGCGGTCTTCCGGCGCCTTCGGACGCACGGCGATGAGCCCTTCCTGCTGCGAGAGCCAGCCGAGGGTGTTGAGGAAGAGATCCTTGTTGCCCTGCACGCCGAGGCCGACGTTTGCCGCGAAGTCGGAGTCGCCCACGACGACGATGCGCGTCTCGGGACGCGGCGGCGCGTCAGCGCTAGCGGCCGGCGCCGGTGCGGGCGGCGCGTCGGTGGCCGCGGCCGACACCGCGACCGCGAGCGAGATCGGGCCCTGACGATCGCCCTTGGTCGCGTCGAGCGACACGTCGGTGCCGGCGGCGAGACCGTCGAGATCCTGCTCGGCCCAGCTGCGGTCGCTGGTCTCGATGATCGACTGCGGCGTCCTGCCCTCGACGGCGGCGACCGTGAGCGAACGCGCCAGCGGGTAGGCCGTCATCAGGTTGAAGCGGTCGGTGATCGGGTGGGCCGGGTAGCTGGCCGCGACCGGCACGGTCGGGCCGGCGCCGAACATCTGCCCGACGCCCGACGCGTCGACCACGATGTCGTTGCCCACCTCGATGCCCCATTCCTTCAGGAATCCCGTGAAAATCGGAAGGGTGCCTTCGCCGGTCTTCTCGACCGGGTCGATCATCGCGAAGAGCGTGCCGCCCTTCGCGAGGTACTTCTTGAGGGCGTCGATTTCGCCGGGGAAGAAGTCGGTCACCGGACCGGCCACGACCACCGCCGTCGCGCCATCCGGCACTGCCGAGGTCTGCGCCAGCACGAGCTTCTCGAAGCCGTAGTTGTCGCTCTTGAGGGCCTCGGCCACCGCGCTGTAGCCGGTGCGGTCGGCGCTCGCCGGATCCTTCTCGCCGTGTCCCTGGACGAAGTAGACCTTCTTCTCCTGGCCGGTCGTGGCCTTGATGAAGGCGTTGGCGATGTCCTGCTCTTCGGCCATCGTGATGCGTTCGACGCGGCCCTTGTACTCGAGCACGAGGGTGCCGGGCGCCGTCACGCTGGCCGCGCGCACGCGCGCCGGTTCACGGTCGATGTCCACGTATTCGATCGTGAGCTGCTTCGACTGGTAGGCGTATTCCTCGAGGCGGGCCTTCAGCCGGTCGAAGTTGGTGGCCAGGTCGTAGGCCGTGAGCCTGGCCGGCGCATCAAGGCCGCGCAGCACCTTCAGCGTCTGCTCCGAGAGGCTGAAGATCTGGTTGCCCGTCAGGTCCCACCGCTTGTTCTGGCGCACGCCGAGGTAGTTGACCGCGACGAGGATGGCCAGCATCGCCAGCACGCTCACCGCCGACATCGTGCCCATCTTCGTCGAGCGGGCACTCGCCCCGGTGGACGACTCGCGCCACTGGGCGATGAGGTAGACGAGGATGCACGCCAGCCCGGCCCACGCCGTGTACGTGCGGTAGACGTCGAGTTCGGGCTTCAGGAAGCGCAGCCCGAGGGCCACGACCACGAGGGCCGTGCCGATCCAGCCGATGATTGCCGCAATCTTCGCCATGACTAGCCCCGCCACCGTTCGCTGTCCACGGACTTGGCCGTGAGGAAGAGCCCGAACACGATGAAGCTCAGGTAGTAGATCACGTGCTTCGTGTCGATGATGCCGCGGGCGAAGTCGTCGAGATGTTCGGTGATCGACAGATGCGAGATCACCGCCTGGCCGGTCGGGCCGAACGACTGCCCGAGCCAGTTGATGACCCAGAGCAGCAGGAACACCGCGAACGTGACCATGCCGGCCACGATCTGGTTCTTCGTGAGGCTCGAGATGAAGAGCCCGGCCGAGATGAAGCAGGCGCCCATGAGCAGCAGGCCCAGGTACACCGTGGCAATCGGCTTCCACTCGGGGCTGCCGTAGATGAAGAGTACGCCCACGTGGATGAGCGTGACGCCCAGCATCACGGCGTAGAGGCCGAGCGCCCCCAGGAACTTGCCGAGGATGATCTGCACGTCGGTGAGCGGGGAGGTGAGCAGCAGCTCCATCGTGCCGGAGCGCTTCTCTTCCGCGTAGGTGCGCATCGTGATCATCGGCATGACGAAGAGCACGATCACGCTGACGTTCATGAAGACCGGGCCGATGAGCGCCTGGTTGATGTTGAGGGGCGGCCCCGAGCCGGGCGTCATCTGCAGGCTCTGCTGTTCGAACCAGTAGACGAGCGAGGCGAAGAAGTAGCCGAAGAGCAGCGCGAAGAAGCCGATGACCACATACGCGATCGGCGACGCGAAGTACGACTGCAGTTCCTTGCGCGCGATGGTGATGATGTTACGCATTGGCAGCCTCCGTCGCGGCGGGCGCCGCGTCGGCCGGCGCCGTGCCGGCATCCTCGGTCGTGAGACTGAGGAAGATGTCTTCGAGGCTCATGCGCATCGGCCGCAGTTCGAGCAGGCCCCAGCCGTGGTTCACGACCGTGGCGGCGAGTTCGCGCCGCACGTCGTGGCCCTGTTCGCTGTCCACTTCGATCGAGACGAGGCCGTTCTCGCCGGCTTCCGCCTTGACGCGTGTGATGCCGGTGATCGCCGAGAGCGCCGGGGTCACGTCCGCCCCGGGCGCCGCCACCTGCAGATACATCGTCTCGCTGCCACGCAGGCGCGCCGTGAGGTTGTCGGGCGTGTCGACGGCGACCACTTTGCCGCGGGCGATGATGACCACGCGGTTGCAGGTCTGCGAGACCTCGGGCAGGATGTGCGTGCTCAGCACCACCGTGTGGTTGCCGCCGAGCTCGGTGATGAGCTGCCGCGCCTCGATGATCTGCTTCGGGTCGAGGCCCGCCGTCGGTTCGTCGAGCACCAGCACGTCGGGGTTGTGGATGAGGGCCTGCGCCAGGCCTACCCGCTGCTTATAGCCCTTCGAGAGCTTGCCGCAGTGCCGCGATGCCATGTCGGCGATGTGGGTCTTCTTCATCACGTCATCGACCCGGCCGCGCACCTCGCGCGAGGGCACGCCCTTGATGCGGGCGACGAACGTGACGTAGTCGCGCACGCTCATGTCGGGATAGAGCGGCGGCGTCTCGGGCAGGTAGCCCGTGCGCTTCTTCGCCTCGATGGCGTCACTGAAGACGTCGTGGCCGGCCACCGTCACCGTGCCGTCGGAGGCAGGCATGTAGCCGGTGATGATGCGCATGGTGGTCGTCTTCCCGGCACCATTCGGGCCAAGGAAGCCCAGAATTTCACCGGTGCCGACGCTGAAGCTGACGTCGTCCACGGCCGTGAACGGACCGTAGCGTTTGCTGAGGTGCTGCACCTCGATCACGGTGGTTCTCCTCCGCCTGAGTGTCTTTGAAGTCTGGCGTCTAACCTGTAAGCTTTAGACGGGTCGCAGCTCGGCTACGACAGCCCCCGATCCTAGTCGAACCGACCCTGGCGGGCAAGCGTCGGACGTGTCGTCGAGGAGGTCTGTGAAGCGGCTTTTCATCGCGATATTCCTGCTCGTCGTGCTGGCCGGCGGTGGCGCCTGGTGGTGGGCGCGGCAGTCCGTCGCCACATTGGACGGCGAGTGGCGCCTTGCTGGTCTGGGCGCCCCGGTCGAGGTGCTCCACGACGGCTACGGCGTGCCGCACGTGTACGCCCGCGACACCGCCGATGCCTGGTTCGTGGCCGGCGCGCTGCATGCCCGCGACCGCTTCTGGCAGATGGAACTCTACCGCCGGGCCGCCGATGGCCGCCTCTCCGAGGTGCTCGGAGAAGCCACGCTTGCGATCGACCGGCGGATGCTCACGCTCGGCATCCGCGCCGCCGCCGCCGCCGAACTCGCCCGGCTGGGGCCTGCGGCCCGGGCCGCGCTCACGCGTTACGCCGAAGGCGTGAACGCCGCTGCGGCGACGATGCGCGGCCGGCAGCGTCCTCCCGAGTTCCAGCTCCTCGGTATCGAGCCGGCGGCGTGGACGCCGGAGGACTCGCTCGCCATCGGCCGCCTGCTGGCCTTCCGGCTGGCCGAGAACCAGGGCGCCGAACTGGTGCGCCACGCGCTCACCCGCGCGCTCGGGCAGACCGCGGCCGACGCCCTCACCGGCCGCTATCCGGCCTCGGGGCCCACCGTGCTCGGGGAACTTGCCGAGACCCAGGCGCCGCCGCCCGTGGTGCCGCCGGCCGCCCCCGCTCCGGCGCCTGCTGCCGCCCCCGTCACGCCGCCGGCCCCGTCGGCGCCCCCGCCATCGCTCATGGCGCGCGCCGGGTCGGCGGTTCCGCCGGCGCTCGCGTGGCTGGATCCCACGGCGCCGCGCGGCAACAGCAACGCCTGGGTCGTGGCCGGCTCGCGCACCGCGACCGGGCGCCCGATCCTCGCAAACGATCCGCACCTCATCCTCGAGATGCCGTCCGTCTGGTATGAGCTGCATCTCGTGGCGGCCGGCCTCGACGTGCAGGGCGTGACCGTGCCCGGCACGCCGTTTGTGGCGATTGGGCACAACGCGCGCATCGCCTGGGGCATCACCAACACCGGCGCCGACGTGCAGGACTTCGTCGTGCAGACCTTCGACCTGGCGGCCCGGCGTGTGCAGGGCCCGCAGGGCTGGACGGCCGTGACCGTCGAGGCAGCCGCGATTCCCGTGAAAGGGCGCTCCGCGCCGGTACCATTCGAGGTGTGGAAGACACCTCAGGGTGTCGTGTTCGCCGACGAATCACTGGAGTGGGAATCGGCGCCGTCCTGGCTCACGCCCGATGTGCCGCGGACAGGACAGCAGCGCGCGCTCGTGCTCCGATGGGAAGGCTTCGATGGCGGCTACGGGGATGCGTTCGAGGCCGTGAACCGGGCCAGCAACTGGAGCGATTTCCAGGCGGCGTTCGATCAGCTCTCCGCGATCTCGCTCAACACGGTCTATGCCGATATCGACGGCAACATTGGCTATCTCATGACCGGGCAATTGCCGGCGCGGGCCGGCAGCGACGGCGCGCGGCCGGTGGCGGCGGCGGCCGGACGCGGCGCGCCGATTGGCGGGGCCGGCGTGCTGCCGCGCCTGCTGAACCCGGCGCGCGGGTTCCTCGCCAGCACCAACAATCCCGTGCTGCGCGGCGACACGCCGTACATCACGCGCGACTGGATGGGCGCCCACCGCGCGATGCGCGTCACCGATGTGCTCGCGGCCAGCGACAAACTCGACGTGGCCGCGACCACGGCGCTGCAGCTCGACCGCGAAAGCGGCGCGGCGCGTGCCGTGCTGCAGGGGCTCGCGAGCGCGCTCAGCCGCGCGCAGCAGACGAGTGGCGATCCCCGGGGCGTGGCGCTGCTCGAGCGGCTGCGCGGCTGGGATTTCGTGGTGGACGACGGCGAAGTGCCAGCCGTGTTCGAGGCCTTCGAAGACCGCCTCTGGCGGCGCACGTTCGGCGACGAACTGCCGGCCGACCTCTTCCGCCGCTACTACCAGTGGGCCGGCGCCGAGCGCATTGCCGGGCTGTATTCGATCCTGGGTGAGCCGGGCGCGCGCTGGTGGGACGACATCGGCACCGTGGATCGGCGTGAGACGCGCGACGACATCTTCCTGCTCGCCGCGACTGATGCCGCCGGCGACGTGGCGCAGTGGTCGAGCGGCGCCCGCGGCTGGGACCAGGTGCACGCGGCGCGCTTCGCCCACGCGCTGTCCGAGGGCGGCCGGGTGCTCGGCTGGTTCTTCAACCGCGGCCCGGTGCCGGTGACCGGTGATGGCACGACCGTGATGCGCATCAGCCACCGCCGGCTCGACGGCTTCGGCGCGTGGGAGTTCCCGTCGTGGCGGCAGGTGCTCGACGTGGGGAACTGGGACAACTCGAAGGTCGTGCTGCCGGGCGGGCAGGCAGGCCATCCCATGAGCCCGCACTACTTCGACCAGAACGAGATGTGGCGCCGGGGCGCCTACCGCTCGCTCGCCTTCTCGCGCGCCGCCGTGAACGGCGCCGCGACGCACCGCCAGCTGCTCACGCCGTAAGGGCGGGGCGCCGAGCCCGGAGTTCCGAGCCCCGGGTCCCGGCGCTTCTGCTACCCTGAACGTATGAGCACTCGCTCAGATGTCAGGGCGCGGATGAAGCCAGAGGCGCGCCCCGTGGCCACGACTGAGCCGGCCGACGCCTGCGACGTCTTCCACATCGACCCAGCACGCGTGGCCGGGCTGCGCGGCGCGCTCATTGCGCCGTCGACGGTCGACGCCCTGGCCGAGATCTTCCGCGCGCTCGGCGACCCGACGCGCGTGCGTGTGCTCGACGCCCTCTCGCACGGCGAGCTGTGCGTCTGCGATCTCGCCCAGCTCATCGATCTCAGTCAGTCGGCCACGTCGCACCAGTTGCGGCTGCTGCGCGCGCTGCGGCTCGTGCGCAGCCGGCGGGCCGGCCGCATGGTGTTCTACACGCTCGACGACCGGCACATCGTCACGCTCTTCCGCCAGGGGCTGCGTCACGTGGAAGAAGCGGCGGCGAAGCCGCGGAGACACCTCGCGTGAGTGCCGCTGCCGCCCCCGCCGTCTGCACGAAGTGCGCGCTGCACGCCGAATCGGTGTTCCGCGTCGCCGGCATGGACTGCGCCGAAGAGGCGCTCATCCTCGAGCGCCGGCTCACGCCGCTCGCCGGCGTGGAAGCGCTGAACGTCGACGTGCTCGGCCAGAAGATGCGCGTCTCCTACGACGCCGCCGTCGTGAGCGCGGCGGCGATTGCCGACGCGGTCGCCGAAACCGGCATGAGGGCGTGGCTCGAACACGAGCGGCCGGTCGAGACGCCATCCGCCGACGCCGCCACCTGGCCGCTGGCGTTGTCGGGCGCGGCCGTCGCGCTCGGCCTCGGCGTGCAGTACGTGGCCGCCGACCCGCGCTGGGCGTGGCCGCTGTTCGCCGCGGCCGTCGTGCTCACCGGCCGCCAGCCGGCCCGCCGCGGCGTGGCGTCGCTCAGGCGCCGCGTGCTCGACATCCACGTGCTGATGCTCGTCGCCGTCACCGGCGCGCTTGTGCTCGGCGACTGGGCGGAGGCGGCCACCGTGATCTGGCTCTTCGCGGTGTCGCAGTGGCTCGAGGTGCGCACGATGGAGCGGGCCCGGCGGGCGATTCGCGGCGTGATGACGCTCGCGCCCACCGAAGCGCGCGTGAAACACGGCGATCACGAACACGTCACCGCCGTGGACCTCGTGCTGCCGGGGGCCACGATCGTCGTGGCGCCGGGCCAGAAGGTGCCGCTCGACGGCATCATCGTGGCCGGCACGTCGGACGTGAACCAGGCGCCGATCACCGGCGAATCGCTGCCGGTGCCGCGCGGCGCGGGCGACGAGGTGTTCGCCGGCACGATCAACGGCCAGGGCGCGCTCGACGTCCGTGTCACGCGCGCCGTGCGCGACACGACACTCGCCCGCATCGTGCATCTCGTGGAAGCCGCGCAGGCCCAGCGCGCCCCGGCGCAGCAGTTCATCGACCGCTTCGCGCGCTGGTACACGCCGGCCGTGGTGCTCGCCGCGCTCGCACTGTTCCTCGTGCCCGTGGCCGCCGGCGGCAGCGCCGCGGCGTGGGGCTACCGCGCGCTCGTGCTGCTGGTCGTGGCCTGCCCGTGCGCGCTCGTCATCTCGACGCCGGTCTCGATCGTGGCGGCGCTCGCGACGGCGGCGCGGCACGGCGTGCTCATCAAGGGCGGCGCACATCTCGAGCGGCTGGCCGGCGTGCGTGTGGTGGCGTTCGACAAGACCGGCACGCTGACCTCCGGCGAGCCCGAGGTGCGGTCGCTCGTGCCGTTCGGGGATGCGGACGTCGATGACACGCTCAGGGCGGCGGCCGCGGTGGAGCAGCGGTCGGCGCACCCGATCGCCGGCGCGGTCGTGGAGGCGGCCAGGGCCCGCGGCCTGCTCGCCGGTGTCGCCGAGGATGTCCGCGATCTGCCGGGGCGCGGCGCGGAAGGCCGCTGGCGCGGCCGGCACGTGCTCGTCGGTAACCCCGCCTTCATGATGGAGCGCGGCGTGCCGATCGACGCCGCGGGCCTGGCCGACTCGCTCGGTGCGCGCGGCGAAACCGCGGTCATCGTCGCCATCGACGGCGTGCCGTGCCTGGCGCTCGGCGTCGCCGATCGTCCGCGCGCCGTCGCCGCCGATGTCGTGCGGCTGCTCCGTGGCCACGGCGTGGCCCACGTGGCCCTGCTCACCGGCGACACGGCCGCCTCGGCCGAGGCGCTCGCGCGCGCCACCGGCGTGACCGACGTGCGCGCTGGGCTGCTGCCGGGCGAGAAGCTCGCGGCGGTGCACGCGCTCCGCGCGGCGCACGGTCCGGTGGCGATGGTCGGTGATGGCGTGAATGACGCGCCGGCGCTCGCCGCGGCGGATGTCGGCGTGGCGATGGGCGCCGCCGGTTCGGCCGCCGCGCTCGAGGCCGCCGACGTCGCGCTCATGTCCGACGAACTGCAGAAGCTGCCCTACGCCATCCGCCTGAGCCGCGCGACGCTGGCGAACGTGCGCGTCAACATCGCGATTGCGCTCGGCCTGAAGGCCGCCGTGCTCGTGCTCGCGGCGTTCGGCCTCGCCACGCTGTGGATGGCGGTGGTGGCCGACAGCGGCGCCTCAGTGCTCGTTGTCGCCAACGCGATGCGATTGCTGCGGCATCGCTAGGGCTATTCCGCCGCCGCCTCTTCCCGCTTGCGCGGCTGGAAAAAGTGGCTGTCGACGAACTCGTCGATGGCGGCCTGGTCGGCCGGATCGACGCGATCGAACTGCAGGCCCATGCCGGCGCGCGGGTCGCTCCAGCGGACGTGCGCGTCGATGTCGAAGTCCTTCCTCGAGCCCGGCAGGCGGAAGCGCACGCGCACCTTGGTCATCGGCTCGAGCGGGCTGGTCGTGCGGATGGCGATGCCGCCGCGCGAGATGTTGAGCGACAGCGCGGCCGCGATGGTGGCGCCGACGTGGTACGCCGCCGGAATGCCGAGCACCACGCGCGGGCTGCCGCGGCGGTTGAAGTTGTCGGGGAAGAGGTGCGGCGCGAGCGACGGCAGGATGTGCTGCACGGCACTGTACTCGTTCACGTAGCCGGCAACGCCGAGCGCAGCCAGTTCCCGCACTTCGTCGGCGCTCGACACCGTGCCGCTGAATGCCAGGATCGGCAGCCGGCCATCGTCGAGCTTACGCACCGTGCCGATGAGCTCGGCGCCCGAGCAGTGCGGCAGGCGCAGGTCGATGACGAGCAGGTCGAGGCGCTCGAGGTCGGCGCGCACGCGCGCGAAGAGTTCGGCGGCGCTCTTGACGGTGATCGCCCGATGTCCGGCACTTTCGACAGCCGTGCGGAAGCGATCGCGCACCGACGCGCTGTCGTCGGCGATGACCACACACTTCGCGGTCGTCGGATTCGTGGGCATGCTGTGTGTCAGGGGCGGCTGAGTTCGTTGCAGAATAGCTCAGGTTCCCCATATAATTCGAACACTTCTTCGCGCCTCTGCGCGCCGTCCCGTGCGGCGGTGGGCAGCCTTGTGACGAAGTTGTTTTCCGAGGAGTGGTCCGCATGTCCGCGTATTGCCCCGAGTGCGATGCCGAGATCGATATCGACAGCGCCGACGCCGAGATTGGCGACGAGCTGAGCTGCTCGGAGTGCGGCTCCCTGCTGCGCGTCTCGAATGACTCGCCGCTCGAACTCGAGTTCGCCGATGACGACGATCTCGACGACGATGATGATGACGACGACGAAGAAGAGAAAGAAGAAGACGACGACTTCGACGACGACGAGGACGACAAGGACGACGAGGACTAGGCGGAGGCCGCAATGAGTGACGCGTCCGTGCTCGTGCTTCCGGACGTGGTGCGCACCAGAGCGGCGCGTCTCGAGGCCCGGCTGGCGGAGCTGGGGTCGGTCATCGTGGCCTTCAGCGGCGGCATCGACAGCGCCTTTCTCGCCGTCACTGCCGCCCGCATCCTTGGTCCGGGGGCGCTCGCCGTCACCGGCGACAGCGCCTCCTATCCCGAACACCACCGGCAGCAGGCCCTGGGTGTGGCGCGCGACTTCTCGCTCGCGCACGAGATCGTGCCCACGTGGGAACTCGAGCGCGAGGGGTATCGTGCCAACGCCGGCGATCGCTGCTTCCACTGCAAGACGGAGCTCTACGGCACGCTGGCCGCGCTGGCCCGCGCGCGCGGGTTCGCGGCCGTGGCCGATGGCAGCAACGCCGACGATCGCGGCGACTATCGCCCCGGCCGTCAGGCGGCGCGCGATCACGGCGTGGTGAGTCCGCTCGACGAGGTCGATCTCGGCAAGCACGACATCCGCGCGCTGGCCCGCGAGGCCGGCATGACGATCTGGGACGCCCCCGCCTCGGCGTGCCTGTCGTCGCGCATCCCGCATCACAGCGTCGTGACCGCGCCCAAGCTGCAGCAGATCGAACGGGCTGAAGACGGCGTGCGCGCGCTGGGCTTCCGCGTGTTCCGCGTGCGGCACTTCGACCATCTGGCACGCCTCGAATTCGCCACGGCCGAGATGCCGCGGGCGCTCGAACCCGGCGTCACCGCGGCGATCGTCGATGCCGTGCGCGCGGCCGGCTTCACCGAAGTGGACATCGACCCGCGCGGCTACCGCCAGGGCAGCCTGAACGAACCGCTGCTGCTCAGGCCGATCTCGTGACCCCCGATCTGCCGGCGCCGGCCGGCTCCGGCCGGGCCGGACTCGTGGCCGTGCTGCTCGTCGTGGCGGGCATGGCGGCCGGCCACCTCACGTCGCTGCCGACGACCCTCGAAGACATCGACTCGGTGAATTTCGCGCTCGGCGTGCGCGATTTCGATCCCGGGCAGCACCGTCCGCATCCGCCGGGGTATCCCGTCTATGTCGCCCTCGGCAAGGCGGCCACGGCGGTGACGCGCGCGGCCTGGCCGGATGGCCGGCCCGATCGCGTGGAGGCGCGGGCGCTTGCCGCGTTGTCCCTCGCCGGCGCGCTCGTGCTCGTGTGGCTCGTGGCGCGCGTGAGCGCCACGTTCGCGCCTGGCGGCGAGGGCCGCAACGGGCAGCCGTGGCTGACGCGGCGCGCGGCGCTCGCCGCCCTGCTCTTCGCGGCGTGTCCGCTCACCTGGTATCTGGCGGCGCGGCCGATGAGCGACGTGCCGGGCCTGGCCGCGGCCTGCGCCGCCCTCGCCTGCCTCGGTCTTGCGTGGTGGCGGCAACACCCGGCCAGCGACGGCTCGCGCCGCCTCACCGCGCCCGAGATGGCCGCCTCCGGCCGCATGGTCGTGCTCGGCGCGCTGCTGGCGGGGGTCGCCGTGGGCTTCCGCACGCAGACGCTCTGGGTCACGGCGCCGCTCCTCGTGCTGGTGCTCGCGGACCGTGCCGGGCGCGGCCTGGCGGGCGCGCTCCTCGGCTCGGCCGTGGCATTCACCGCCGGCGCGCTCGCCTGGGGCATCCCGCTGCTCGTGGCGAGCGGCGGGCTCAACGCGTATCTCGCCGCGCTCGGCTCGCAGGCCGGCGAAGACTTCGCCGGCGTCGAGATGCTCTATCTGAATCCCACGCCGCGT
This sequence comes from Vicinamibacterales bacterium, assembly GCA_044347565.1. Taxonomy (GTDB): domain Bacteria; phylum Acidobacteriota; class Vicinamibacteria; order Vicinamibacterales; family UBA2999; genus CADEFD01. Next base: position 15,756 of record JBIKUN010000007.1, read on the forward strand.
CTGGCTGCGTTCGCGCTGATGCGCACGTTCATCTGGCCGTGGGATCACGTGCTGCTCGCGAGCGCCGTCCTGGCCGCGGCGGCGGCCGGCGCCATCGTGCTCCTCGTGCGCGAGCGCCGCACGGTCCTCGCCGTGGCGGCCATCACGCTGCCGTATCTCGCATTCCACCTCGCGTTCCAGGACACGGTGTTCTCGCGCTACGCGCTGCCGCTGATGCTCCCGGTGACGTTTCTCGCCGCCGTGGCCTTCGATGCGGCCGGGCGCACCGGCGTGGTGGCCGCCGCGGGCCTCGCGGCGTGGAGCCTGAGCGTGGCCGTGCCGCAGCAGCGGGCGTATGCGGAGCGGGGCAGCCCCACCGCGCACCTCTTCGACCGCGTGGCGGACGAGGCGGCCGCCGGCGCCGCGCCGACGCTGGCGATGCATCAGGCGCTGCAGCGTCCGCTCGAAGCGGAGACGCGCGAACTCGGTGCGCGCCTGCCGTCGCCGCCGCGCCGCGAGTGGCTCGAACTGGTGCGGCACTGGCGCACCGGCGCGATGGGCCCGGTCTGGTTCCTCGCCGATCCGCGGCGCACCGATCTCGCGCTCATCGATCCCGAGGCGCGTCGCGATCGCGACGACTTCACCTGGGGCATCCCGAGCCTCTCGATGTTCGGCGGCATGCGCCCCGAAGACGTGTCGCTCGTCCGGATGCGGCCGCCCGGCTGGTTCGCCGCCGAGGGATGGAGCCTGACACCGGAAACCGCCGGGATGGCGCGCCTCATGGGCCGCGGCCCGCATCTCGAGCCCGTGAACGCGTACGTGCGGCGCCGCGGCGAAGCCGCCCTCGCCGTCGTTGGCGGCCGCAATCTCGGTGCGGCGGGCGACCCGGCCGCCCAGTTCACGCTCGCCGTCGACGGCCGCGACATCGAGTCGTGGGAGGTGGCGCCGGCGCCCGGCTTCTTCCTGCGCCGCGTGGCGCTGCCGGCCGGCGTGCTGGCCGGCGAGGGGCCGTTTGCCACCCTCAGCCTGCGTTCGGCGCCGGCGGCCGGCTCGGCCACCGTGCCGACGTCGATCGAGCAGTTCGACCTGCAGTCGCCCGGTGTGCTGATGTGGGCCTACGGCGAGGGGTTCCACGAGCCCGAACTCGACAACACGCGGGCCAGGTCGTGGCGCTGGATGAGCGAACGGGCGGTGCTCGAGGTACCGCAAACCGCCGGCGACGTGACCCTCGTCGTGCGCGGCGAGTCGCCCCTCACGTATTTCGCGCAGCCCTCGACGTTCGAAGTGCGGGCGGGCCAGCAACTGCTCGGCCGCGTCGAACTGCGCGCCGACTTCACCGTGCGCATCGGCGTGCGGCGCCCCACGCTCGAGGCCGCCGGCGGGCAGCTCGTGCTCACGACCACGCAGACCTTCGCACCCGCAGAGCGCGACGGCTCGGCGGATCGCCGCCGCCTCGGCCTGCGTCTATTCTCCGTGGAGGTCGTGCCCGGAGTGACTTCGCGTGCATCCGAAGCGATTTCAGGCCAAAACACGTCCGATCTTCGTTGACAGTCAGCGACGCCACGGCTAATCTCCCGGAGGTCGAGCCATCCAGGCGACGCGAACGATTTCATCAAGCCCCGCAGGAGACACATGATGCGTTTGCCATCCCGTCACGCGGCGATTGCGATTATCTGCAGCTTCGCGCTGCTGGTCTTCGCCGAAGCGTGCGCCAAGAAAGTTCCGCCGCCCGCTCCGCCGCCGCCCCCGCCCCCGGTAGCGCCCGCGCCGCCGCCGCCCCCGCCGCCCCCGCCCCCGCCGCCGCCCCCGCCGCCGCCGCCGCGCGTGCCGACGGAAGCCGAGATCTGGGCCGGCAAGAGCGTGGCGGACCTCATGCGCGAAGGTGTGCTGGGCGACGTCTACTTCGACCTCGACATGTACGGCGTGCGTGAGGATGCCCGCGGTCCGCTGCAGGCCAATGCCGACTACCTGAAGAAGTGGAGCTCGCTGCGCATCACCGTCGAAGGGCACTGCGACGAGCGCGGCACCGCCGAATACAACCTCAGCCTCGGCGAGCGCCGCTCGAACGCGGTGAAGGGGTACCTCGTGAGCCTCGGCGTGCCCGAGAGCAGCATCACGGTCATCAGCAAGGGCAAGGAAACGCCCTTCTGCACCGAGAGCAACGAGGCCTGCTGGCAGCAGAACCGCCGCGCGCACTTCGTCATCACCGCGAAGTAAGCCCGCCGCGGCTGCATCGGTACACGGCACGGGCCGGCCATTCGGGGCCGGCCCGTTGTCGTTTCAGGCGAGCGGCGCGGCGTCAGCCGAGCTGGGCGAGGATGTCGCCGGCGGCGGCGCGCGGATCGGCGGCACCCGTGATCGGGCGGCCGATGACGAGGTAGGTGGCGCCGGCGGCCACCGCCTCGGCGGCGCTCAGCGTGCGGGCCTGATCGTCCTTGCCGACGTCGGCCGCGGCGCGGATGCCCGGCGTGACGATGGCGAAGCCGGCGCCGCAGGCGGCGCGAATCGCCTTCGTTTCAAGCGGCGAGGCGACGACGCCGTCGAGGCCCGAGGCCTGCGCCAGCCGCGCGAGGTGCAGCACCTGGTCCATGACGGGACGCGTCGTGCCCACTTCGGCCAGGGCCGCCTCGTCCATGCTCGTGAGCACGGTCACGCCGATGACGAGCGGCCGCGGACGGCCGAGTGCGCCGGCCGTCTTCGCCGCGGCATCCGCCGCCGCGCGCATCATCTTCCCGCCGCCGGAGCAGTGCACGTTCACCATCCACGCGCCGGTGGCGACGGCCGAGGCCACGGCGCCGGCCACCGTGTTCGGGATGTCGTGGAACTTCAGATCGAGGAACACGCGTTCGCCGCGGTCGGCCAGCGTGCGCACGATCGAGGGGCCGACGGCGGTGAAGAGCTGCTTGCCGATCTTGTAGCCGCCCACCGCGCCCTTGAGCTGGTCGGCCAGGGCGAGCGCCTTCTCGGCCGAGTCGACGTCGAGGGCCACGAGAATCGGGTTCATGCGTGAGCCTTCGCCGGGGAGGTGGTGTCGAGCGCGCCGACGATGTCGGCGAGGCGCGTGATCTGGTGACGCTGCATGTAGTCGGTGAGCCCGTCGAGCAGCTTGCTCCAGATGAACGGGTCGACGAAGTTGGCCGTGCCCACCTGCACCGCGTTGGCGCCGGCGATCATGAATTCGAGCACGTCGCGGTGGTCCATGATGCCGCCCATGCCGACGATCGGGATCTTCACTTCCTGGCGGCACTCCCACACCATCCGTACGGCGATCGGGCGGATGGCCGGGCCGCTCAGCCCGCCCACGACGTTCGACAGCTTCGGCTTGCGCTGCTCGACGTCGATGGCCATGGCGAGGAACGTGTTGACGAGCGAAATGGCATCGGCGCCGGCGTCTTCGGCGGCGCGCGCGAACGAGGCCGGGGAGGTGACGTTCGGCGTGAGCTTCGGGATGATCGGCAGCGACGTCGCCTTGCGGATGGCGCTCACGACGCCGAAGGTGCCATCGAGGCTGCAGCCGAACTGGATGCCGCCTTCCTTGATGTTCGGGCAGGAGATGTTGATTTCGAGGGCGTCCACGCCCTCCGCGTCCGAGAGGATGCGCGCCACCTCGACGTATTCGTCGAGGGTCGTGCCGCAGATGTTCACGATCGTGCGCGCCCGGCGCGCCCGCAGCAGCGGCAGCTTCTCGCTGATGAAGCGGTGCACGCCGATGCCCTGGAGGCCGATGGCGTTCAGCATGCCCGCCGGCGTCTCGGCGATGCGCTCGGGCTTGTGGCCCTGACGCTCGGCCAGGAACAGACCCTTCGACACGACACCGCCGAGCGTCGAGAGATCGACCACGTCCTCGTACTCGAGACCGTAGCCGAAGCAGCCGCTCGCCGCCATGAGCGGATTCGGCATCACGAGCGAGCCGATCCGCACCGACATATCCAGAGCCGTCATTCCCACACCACCGTGGCGCCGTCGAACACCGGACCGCCGATGCACGACCGCACGTAGCGCGTCTGGCCGTCGGCATGTTTCACCGGCACGACGCAGCTGTAACAGCCGCCGAGGCCGCAGCCCATCGTGCGCTCCATCGAGACTTCGCTTGGCTGGCCGTAGCGTTCGGCGAGCCGCGCCACGGCGGCCAGCATCGGTTCGGGGCCGCAGGCGTAGACGGTGACGAGGTTCGGGCCGGCCAGGCCCTTGAGCGATTCTTCGAGCGGACCGGTGACCCGGCCCTTCACGCCCGCGCCGCCGTCTTCGGTCGTGAGCACGAGCCGCACGCCGAGGCGGTCGAAGAACTCCAGGTAGTAGAGCTCGTCGGCGGTGCGCGCGCCGTAGAAGAGCGTGGCCGGCACCTGCAGCGCCACGAGCGCCTCGGCGAGTGTCGCGAAGGGCGCCAGGCCCACGCCACCGGCCACCATCCACGCCTCGCCGCTCGACGGCGGGTTGAAGGGAAGGCCCAGGGGGCCGAGGCACCACACCGGATCGCCGGCTTCGAGGCCGTAGAGGAGCCCGGTCGTGCGTCCGGCGCGTTTGTTCAGGATGCTGATGGCGCGCACCGTGCCGAGGTCGTCGCGGAGCACCTCGAACACCGAGAACGGGCGCCGCAGCATCGGATCGGACGCGTCGGTGGTCTTCAGCATCACGAACTGACCAGGTTCCGTGAGGGCGCCCACTTCGGGCGCGGCAATCGTGAGGACGTTGTAGTCGCGCGACAGCCGGACGTTCGAAATCACGGTGGCGCGCACATCGACGGGTGGCACGGGGAAAGTATAGCGTGCCGGGTCTCGGGGCCCCGGACCCGGGGGCCGGGGCGTGACAGGGCGTGCGCGCGGCCAGCGACAGAACTCGGAGGGGGTGGTCCGCGTCATACTGGAGGTGCCCGCGCCTGACCGTCTGGTAGTCCCGGAATGACCAGCTTGATATCGCCTCGCGCCGTTTTCGTCCTGTCCCTGCTCGTCGTGCCGCCGGCCCTGCCGGCTCAGGCGCGGACGCCGGCACCGCCTGCCGCCGCGGTGCAGGAACGCACCATCTCCGGCGTGGTCGTCGATGCCGATTCGCAGGCGCCGATTGCCGGCGCCGAGGTCACGTCGGGCACGGCGCGGGCCATCACCGATCCGGCGGGACGCTTCGCGCTGCGCGTGCCGGCCGGTGAGGCCGAGATCGCCATCGTGGCCCCGGGCCATTTCCCGCTCGTGACCACCATCGATGCGCGCCTCGCGGATGTGACGGCCGCCGAGCTCACGCTCGCGCGCGACGCCGGCTTTGCCACGAGTGTCGCCGTCGTGGCCTCGGCGCCCACCGCGGCCCCGGCCGCCGAGACCGTCGCGCCCGTCCAGGTGCTGCGCACGCCCGGTGCGCTCGACAACATCTACCGCACCCTGCAGACGTTGCCGGGGGTGGCGGCAACCCAGGAGTTCAGCAGCCGCCTCTCGGTGCGCGGCGGCGCGCCCGACCAGAACCTGACGATGATGGACGGCGTCGAGGTGCACGACCCGTATCGCCTGTTCGGCCTCACGAGCGCGTTCAACCCCGAGACCATCCAGCGGTTCGAACTCGCCACCGGCGGCTTCAGCGTGAAGTACGGCGATCGCCTGTCGTCGCTGCTGGTCATCGAGAACCGCGATGGCCGGAGCGGCCAGGGCATGATGAACGGCTCGGCATCGCTCAGCATCACCGACGCCAACGTGGTGCTCGAAGGCGGCCTGCCGAAGGGCGCGCGCGGGTCGTGGCTGGTCACCGGCCGCCGCACCTATTACGACCTCGTGGCCGCCCGCATCACCAATCAGGATTTTCCCGCCTTCCAGGACCTCCAGGCCCGCGGCAGCTGGGCACCGTCAAACGGCACCCGCCTCACGGCCTTCAATCTGACCAGCCGGCAGGCGGCGCAGCTCGACATCGACAGCGACGATGCCCGCGGCGCCTTCCAGGACGACACCGACAACGATCTGGCGTGGCTGCGCTTCGACGCGACGCTCGGCACGCGCGGGCAGTCGCATACGGTCGTCGGGTTCTCCGATACACGGTCGACCTTCGGTGTCGACGCGGCGTTCCAGAACACCAGTCAGCGTTCGAACGCGCCCGACGACGACAGCATCAGCACGGCCAACGTCGTGTTCGAGCGCGCCCTCAACGTGCGTGACTACTCCGTGCGGCAGGAACTGGCCTGGGCGCTTGGCGGGCACGTGGTCGAGGCCGGCTTCGAAGCGCATCAGCTCACCACCTTGCAGCGCTTCCAGATCACGGGCGACCGCAACCCGGTCGCCGCCAACGGCTCGAGTGTGCAGGGAGGCGCCGGGCTGCCTGACCTGCTCCAATCCACGGCGAAATCGACCCGCGGCGGCGCGTGGCTGCAGGACACCTGGCAGGCGCTGAGCACCGTGTCGCTGCAGACCGGCCTGCGGCTCGACCGCTCGAGCTTCACCGGCGAGACACTGCTGTCGCCACGCGTCTCCGCCACGTACTCGCCCGGCGGGGCCACGCGCATCATTGGCGCCGCGGGGCTGTACACGCAGAGTCCCGGCTACGAAAAGCAGGCGCAGAGCGACTACGTGCTCGACTTCACGAACGAGGCCGTGAAGCTGGTGCGGAGTGAGCGCGCCTGGCAGGCGTCGGCGGGCGTCGAACGGCAGTTCGGCGGCGGCCTGACGCTCAAGGTCGAGGGCTACTACAAGCGCTTCACCGACGTGCTCATCGGGCGCCTCGAGCCCGAGGAGGAACGTCTCGCCCGCGTCGCCCTCTACGATTTCCCGTCCGCGCTCAGGTCGAACATTCCGACCGAACCACTCATCACGACCGTTCCCACCAACGACGGCACGGGTCGCGCCTACGGATTCGACATCTTCCTGAACCGGCCAGGCGGCGGCAAGCTCACGGGCTGGACCAGCTACACCTGGGGCCGAGCCGAACGCGAGGCGTACGGCCGCCTCTATCCGTTCGAGTACGATCGCCGCCACGCCTTCACGCTGGTGTCGTCGTACGCGTTCACGCCGCGCTGGGAAGTGGCGGCCACGACGCGAATCGCGTCGGGATTCCCGCGCACCGCGCCGCTCGGCGTGCGCGTGGCCGGCCGCGAAGACAGACTCGACCTCGATGCCGACGGCATCACCGACGAGATTCTGCCGGCGAGGGACGCCCGCGGCCTGCTCGAGTACTCGGTGAACTTCGGCGGCGTGAACAACCTCAACAACGCGCGGCTGCCGGTATTTGCGCGCGTGGACGCGCGCGTGACCTGGCGCCCGCGCGGCGCCGCCGGCCGCTGGGAGCTCTACGCCGAGGTCATCAACCTGCTCAACCGGCAGAACGCCGGCGCCTTCGACCCCGAGCTCGTCTACGACCCGGCGTCCGACCGGCCGGCGATCGTCGAGCGGCGCGACCAGGCCATTCCACGCCTGCCCACGCTCGGCGTGCGCTTCAGGTTCTAGTTTCGGGTTCTAATCGGGGCGTGCGCTACCTGCGCGTCCTGACGAACTCGGCGATTGCGAGCGCGCTGCTTTCGGCGTATCTCACGATTGCGACGCTGCACCTGAATCCGGCCTATCCGCTTTCGGCCGCCGGGCCGCTCGCCGCGGCCTTCGGCCTGGCCTACGGCGTCAACGCGATCCTCGTCTTCTACGCGCTCGTCGTGCTGCGCCAGGTGGCGGCGGTGCAGGTGCTGTCGCCCGGCTGGCTGAGCGTCCGCGTGCTGGCGTGGATGTGCACGATCTCGGCGGCGGTGGGCGCGACGGTGATCTGGCTGAACGTCGCCGATTTCACGCCGTTCCTCACGGCGGACGCGGCGCGGCGCATGACGCTCGCCGCCATCGCCGTCGCCCTCTGCGGCGGCGTGTTCCTCATCGTCGCGCTGGCGCACATCGGGCGCCGTGGCACGGCGCCGAGCGGCGTCCTGCTCGTGACCACGATGGCGCTCTCGGTGGTGGTGCCGCTGACGCTGCGGGGGGCGTCACCCGGGGTGCCCGTGCCGCTGCCGGCGGCCAGCCGCCCGGTGACCGGCGATGACGCGGCCGGCGGGCGCGTCGTGGTGCTGGCGGTGGACGGCGCATCGCTCGATCACATCTCGCTCGCCGTGGCGCAAGGGCGGCTGCCGAACTTCGCGCGGCTGCTCGACGCCGGCGCATCCGCGTACCTCGCCACGCTCCGCCCCACCCAGGCCGAGCCCATCTGGACGACGGTGGCCACCGGCCGCATGCCGCAGACGAGCGGGGTGCGCGCGGCGGCCCGCTATGTCGCCAGCGACGAGGGGCCGCGCGTGGACGTGCTGCCCGACTACATCTACTCGCAGGCGATGGTGCGCTACGGGTTCCTGCGCGCCGAAGCGCACACGCCGGAGTCGATGGCGTCGCTGCCGCTCTGGCGCATCCTGAGCGACCGCGGGATCCGCGTCGGCGTGGTGGGCTGGCCGCTCACGCATCCCGCGCCGCCGCTGCGCGGCTACGTCGTGAGCGACGTGCTGCACCGCGTGGACGACGCCCGCTTCGCGCTCGACGGCGCCGCCGCCGTGTCGCCGCCGTCGCTCTGGACGGCGGTGACCGCGGCCCGGGCCCGGCCGCTCACGCCCGATCCGCACGAGGTGCTGGCCCGCGCCGGGCGCCTGCCGCGGGGCAGTGACGCCGATGGCCGCGTCGATCCCGCGCCCGTGCAGGCCGACAGCCTGCACCTGCGGCTGCTCGACACGCTCGAAGCCACGCGTCCGTCGCGGTTCGTCGCGCTGCGCCTGCCCGGCCTCGACGCCGTCGCGCACTATTTCCTGCGCTACGCCACGCCGGAGGAGTTCGGCGACGTCACCGACGCGGAACGCGAGGCCTTCGGCACCGTGCTCGACGACTACTACGGCGTGCTCGACGCCGTGGTCGGCCGCCTGCACGACTCGCTCGGCCCCGACGACCTGGTGCTCGTGGTCTCGGGGCACGGGATCGAACCGCTCACGCCGGTCAAGCGGATCCTCGAGCGTTTCGTGGGCGACGGCCAGCTGAGTGGCACGCACGAACGTGCGCCCGACGGCTTCGTGCTGGCGATGGGATCCGCTGTGCAGCCGGGCCGCCTGGAACGGGGCTCGATGGCCGATATCGCGCCGACGGTGCTCTATTTCCTCGGCCTGCCGATCGGCCGCGACATGGACGGCCGCGCCCGCACCGACCTCTTCACGCCGGCCTTCACCGCCACGCGCCCGGTGACGTTCATTCCGAGTTACGGGCGGTAGGGCAGGGAACAGGGAACAGGTATACTGACGACCGCTCTTTAATCGCGGGCCCGCGAGCTCGCAAAGAGGTGTTCATGCCGCTACGTACGTCCGAAGGCGCGTCCTGCGCCCCCGAGTGCTTCCCAGTGCCCCGGTCCCTGTTCCCTGATCCCTGCGCGGCCGCCGAGCGCAGCGAGGAGGCGCCATGCCCGTTGTAATGGATGCCGACCGCATCAGCCGCGCGCTCGTGCGCATCGCGCACGAGATCGTGGAGCGCAACCGCGGCGTCGAGAACCTCGCCATCATCGGCGTGCGCTCGCGCGGGGTGCCGCTCGCGCGGCGCATCGCGGCGGCTCTCAAGTCGATCGCGGGCGACGAGGTGCCGGTGGGCGCGCTCGACATCACGCTCTACCGCGACGACCTGATGCGCCAGACCGTCGGCCCGCAGCCGCTCGTGCGCCGCACCGAGATCCCGTTCTCGCTCGACGACCGCGTCATCATCCTTGTCGACGACGTGCTCTTCACCGGCCGCACCACCCGCGCGGCCCTCGACGCGCTCGTGGATTTCGGCCGTCCGAAGGCCATCCAGCTCGTGGTCCTCGTGGACCGCGGCCACCGCGAGCTGCCTATCAAGGCCGACTACGTCGGCAAGAATATCCCGACGTCGCGCCGCGAGAACGTGCACGTGCGGCTCAGCGACACCGACGGCGCCGACGAAGTGTCGGTGGAAAGCGAGGCGTGAGCATGACCACGCCCACGACCGACGTGGCCCTGCCGGCGACGGCGCTGCGCGGCAAGGACCTGCTCGGCATCGCCGAACTCACGCCCGAAGAGATCCTGCTCATCCTCGACACCACTGAGGCCATGAAGGAGATCTCGCAGCGGCAGATCAAGAAGGTGCCGGCGCTGCGCGGCCGCACCGTGGTCAACCTCTTCTTCGAGCCGTCGACGCGCACGCGCACGTCGTTCGAAATCGCCGAGAAGCGGCTGAGCGCCGACACGCTCGGCGTGGCCGTGGCGAGTTCGAGCGTCGTCAAGGGCGAGACGCTCGTGGACACGGCCCGCAACATCGAGGCGATGGGGCCCAGCATGATCGTGCTGCGCCACGCCTCGTCGGGCGCGCCGCACCTGCTGGCCCGCATCTGCAAGTCGCCGATCATCAACGCCGGCGACGGCCTGCACGAACACCCGACGCAGGCCCTGCTCGACGCCTTCACGATCCGCGAACGCAAGGGGCGCATCGCCGGGCTGAAGGTGGCCATCGTCGGTGACCTGCTGCACAGCCGCGTGCTGCGCAGCAACGTGCTGCTGCTCACCAAGCTCGGCGCTGACGTGTGGGTGTGCGGGCCGCCCACGCTCATCCCGATGGGCCTCGAGACGATGGGCGTCACGACGACGACGTCGGTCGACGCCGCGGTCGAAGGCGCCGACGTCGTGATGATGCTGCGCATCCAGCTGGAACGGATGGAGGGCGGGTTCTTCCCGTCGCTCCGTGAGTACTTCACCGTCTTCGGCATGACCGAAAAGCGGCTCAGGCGGGCGAAGCCCGATGTGATCGTGATGCACCCTGGCCCCATCAACCGCGGCGTCGAGATCTCGAGCGACGTCGCCGATGGGCCCTATTCCGTGATCCTGGATCAGGTGGCCAACGGCGTGGCCGCGCGGATGGCGGTGCTGTATCTCCTCGCCGGAGGCGGAGCGCATGATGAAGTGGTTGCTTAAGGGTGGCCGGGTCGTCGACCCGGCGAATGGCATCGATGGCGCGTACGACGTGCTCGTGAGTGATGGCGTCATCGCGAAGGTGGGCCGCGCCCTCCCGGTGAGTCTCGCGGAGGGCGGGCAGGTGATCGCGCTCACGCCGGCGTTCGTCGTGTGCCCCGGCTTCATCGACATGCACGTGCACCTGCGCGAGCCCGGCCAGGAACACAAGGAGACGGTGGCCACCGGCGTGGCCTCGGCCGTGGCCGGCGGCTTCACGGCCGTGGCCTGTATGCCGAACACGAAGCCGGTGAACGACAACGCCGGCGTCACCGAGCTCATCCTCAAGAAGGCGGCTGATGCCGGCCTGGCGCGTGTCTACCCGATCGGCGCCGTGTCGCGCGGGCAGCAGGGCGAGCAGCTCGCCGACATCGCCGAGCTGAAGGCGGCCGGCTGCGTCGCCATCAGCGACGACGGGCATCCCGTGTCGACGGCGCTGCTGGCGCGGCGGGCGATGGAATACGCCGGCATGTTCAAGATGCCGCTCATCGAACACTGCGAGGACCCGTCGCTCAAGGGCGACGGTGTCGTGCACGAAGGGCCGATGGCGGCCTCGCTCGGCCTCAAGGGGATCCCCGGCATCGCCGAGGCGATCACGGCCGGCCGCGACATCCTCATCGCCGAGATGGTGGGCGGGCACGTGCACGTCGCGCACATGAGCGCGTGGACGACGCTCGAAGCCGTGCGTCAGGGCAAGAGCCGCGGCGTCAACGTCACCTGTGAAGTGGCGCCGCATCACTTCACGCTCACCGACGCGCTGCTGGCGGCGCCGGTGCCCTACGACACCGACACCAAGATGAATCCGCCGCTGCGCGAAGCGAAGGACCGCGATGCGATGCTCGCCGGCATCGCCGATGGCAGCGTGGACGTCATCGCCACCGACCACGCACCGCATCACGCCGACGAGAAACACGTCGAGTACGACCGCGCGCCCTTCGGCATCGTCGGCCTGGAGACGGCCATTCCCATCGCCCTCGACACGCTCGTGCATGCCGGTGTCATCCGGCTGCCGCGGCTCGTTGAGCTGATGTCGGTGAATCCGGCCCGTATCCTCAACGTGGCGGGCGGCAGCCTGGCCGAGGGCCAGGTGGCCGACATCACCATCCTCGCCCCCGAGCAGAGCGTCACGATCGACAGGACGCAGTTCGTGAGCAAGTCGAAGAACACGCCGTACCACGGCCGGACGTTCCGCGGCGCCGCCGCGGCGACGATCGTCGGCGGCCGCGTGGTCTACGTGAACGCGGCGTCGGGGCTGGCGCTGACGGCAGAGGCGCGGTGATGGCCGTCGACACGAAGCGCGACGACATCCGCACCCGCGCGCTGCAGGACCTGCGGCGCTTCGAAGTGGTCATGGAGGGCCACTTCGACTACGACAACGGCTATCACGGTCGGCTCTATCTGAACCCGCACCAGCTGTTCCGCTATCCCTCGACGATCTGGCGCGTGGCGCAGGACCTCATCGACGTGCTGCCGCCGGGCGTGACCGAACGGGTGACCGTGGTGGCCGGGCCGGCGACGGGCGGCGCACTGCTCGCGCACACGATCGCCGGGCTGCTCGACGGCCGGCGCGCGCTCACGCGCGAGCCCTACTCGTTCGCGCCGCTGCATCACGGCGCCGATGGCGCGGCGGTGCTGTCGCCGTTCTACGCGGCTGTCGTGAAGGGCGCGCAGGTGCTGCTCGTGGACGACGTCCGTAATACGGGGCAGACATTCAGGCAGTGCGCGGATCGCATCGCCGCCGCCGGTGGCACCGTGGTGTGCACGGCGCAGATCGTGGACCGCGGCGAAGCGGTGGTGACGCTCGACGTGCCGAACATGCCGCTCGTGGACTACCCGGCGCCGGAGAACTACCCGGCGGCCGAGTGTCCGCTCTGCCGCCAGGGTGTGCCGGTTACGTCGTTCTGACCGGGGGGCGCGGGCGTGATGCCCGCGCCGCGCCCACTACTTCTTCGTGCCGGTGAACGTGCCGGAGAGCTGCCCGCCGGCCATCGAGACCGCGCCCTTCATCGACGTGCCGTCCACGGTGCCCGTGTAGTTCACGTCCACCTGCTGGCCCTGGGCGTCGAGAGTGAACGAAAACTGGATGGCCGTGCCCTTCACCGTGCCCGTGAAGTTGGCGCTGCCGAGCTGCCCGTTGTAGGTGCCGGTCAGCTTCTCGCCGTCCTGCTTGAACGAGATTGCGGGCGCGCCCGAGCCCATGCCGGTGTCGACCGAAAATGCCCAGTCGCCGGTGACATCCACGGCCTGCGCGCGTCCCGACGTCACCGCCGCGAGGACGAGGGCGCACACCGCCAGAGTGAACCGCCGCCGAGCCAACTGTGCCTGCATCAGTCCAAGACCTCCAGTCACGAGTATGCAACGGAATGTCTTCGCGCGGTTCGCTAGAATGCGCGGGCGCATGACCAGCTCATCCCATCTCGCCGTGGCCTCGGCGTTCGCCGCCGCCGTGCTGACCCTGCCGGCCCTGACCGCTCAGACCCCGCCGCCGCTGCGCGCCGACGCACCTGCCGGCGCGATGCCGCCGCCCTGGGTCTACACGATCAACACGCCGGTGCCGCCCGGCGCGCCCGCGGCGCCCGCCGACGACACGCCGCGCAGTGTGCCCGGCAGCACCGTGCGGCTCACGCGTGCCCAGCTCGGCGACCTCTTCAACCCGCCCGACTGGCGTCCCGAGAACCATCCGCCGGCGCCCGAGGTGGTGGCGCACGGCCGCAAGCCCGACGTCCGCGCGTGTGGCTACTGCCACTATCCGAACGGGCAGGGCCGGCCCGAGAACTCGTCGCTCGTCGGCCTGCCGGCCGCCTACATCGTGCAGCAGATGGCCGACATGCGCGCCGGGCTGCGGCGCAGCGCCGACCCCAACATGCGTCCGCCCGCCGCGATGCTCGCCATCGCGAAGGCGAGCACGGTGGAGGAGGATCGCGCGGCCGCCGACTACTTCGCGTCGTTCGCCTACCGGAAGTGGATTCGCGTGGTCGAGACCGCCACGGTGGCGACGATGAAGGTCGCCGGTGGCGTGTTCGTGCCGATCGTCGGCGACGGCGCGGGCACCGAGCCCATCGCCGGCCGCATCATCGAGACGCCCGAGGACGTGGCGCGGGCGGAGGTCCGCGACTCCGGCTCGGGCTTCATCGCCTACGTGCCGCCCGGCAGCCTCCGCCGCGGCGAGGCGCTCGTCACGACCGGTGGCGGCACGCGCACCATCGCCTGCGGCGTCTGCCACGGCACGGATCTGAAGGGCCTGGGCGCGGTGCCGCCGCTTGCCGGACGCTCGCCGAGCTACACCGTGCGGCAGCTCTTCGACCTGCAGCACGGCACCCGCCGCGGCCCCTGGGCGCCGCTCATGCGGGCGGCGGTGCAGAAGCTGACGCTCGACGACATGGTGGCGATTGCCGCCTACACCGCATCGCGGGAACCGTAACAGGTCTGGCTCCGCCCTGAATGGGGTCTGACCCCACTATGCACTCAGCGCGTCGATGAGCGCGGTGATGTCGCGGGCGTCGTTGTAGACGTGCGGGGAGACGCGCAGCGCCGAGCCCCGCAGCGACACCAGCACCTGCCGCGCCCGCAGGCGCTCGCCGACGGCCGTGATGTCGGTGCCGGCCGGCGCCCTGAGGCCGAAGAGGTGCGCGCCGCGATACTCCGGCGCTTCCACCGTGTAGCCCAGGGCGCGGACACGCTCGAAGAGGTCGGCGGTGAGCGCCGCGCAGTACGCCTGCACACGTGCCGGCTGCCAGTCGAGCACCTGTTCGAGCGCGGCCACGGCCATCGGCATGAGCGCGAAGTTGCTGCGCTCGCCGACGTCGTAACGCCTCGCACCGGGCTGATAGTCGTCGCGATAGTGCACGAGCTCCTTGAAGTTCTCACTGCCGGCGCGGCCGATCCACGTCTCTTCGAGGGGTTCTCCCGCATCGAAGCGCGGCCCGAGATACGCGAAGCCCATCGAATACGGGCCCATCAGCCACTTGTAGGTGGCGCATACGAGGGCATCCGGCTGAATGGCCTGCACGTCGAACGGCAGCGCGCCGACCGACTGCGTGCCGTCGACGACGAGCGCCGCCCCCACCTCGCGCGCGCGCCGGCCGATCGCCTCCAGTTCGAACTTCGTGCCGTCGGTCCAGTGCACGTGGCCGAGGGCGACGATGGCGGTCGCAGCGTCGATCGCCTCGAGCAGCCGCTCGTTCCACCCCTTGCCGCGGCCATCGACGACCTCGGGCGGCGCCACCACGCGAATCCCGACGCCGCGGTCGCGCGCGAGGCGGCGCCAGGCGTGCACGTTCGCCGGGAACTGCTCGTGTGTGACGACGATGTTCTGGCCGGCGCCCGCTGGCAGGTTACGGGCCGCGATCGCGAGTCCGTAGGACGCCGCCGGAATGATGGCCACGCGCGACGGGTCCGGCGCGTTCACGAGCCGGGCGAACAGCGCCCGTGTCCGCTCCGACTCGGTGAAGAAGTCGGACGTCGCAATCCGCGACGGCACGCGTTTGCGCGCCACGCCGGTCATGCCGGCTGTTTCGACGGCCACCGAGATCGGCGACATGTAGGCGCAGTTCAGGTAGTGCTCATCGTCGGGCAGCGAGAATCTCGACTTCTGGCAGGAGAGCATCGCGGCATTCTATCCGCGGCGCTGTGCCACAATCCTTCCCTGCCGGCCGCCCGCGCCGGCGCTGGAGGATCCGCTGATGCAGGCCGCTCACCTGTGGCTCGCCGCCACGACGTTCCTGGCCCTGGCCGCGCCCGTCGCGGCGCAGTCGTCCGATCCACCCGTCGCGGCGATGAAGGTCACCGTGCTGTCGACGATGCTCGTCGGCAACGCCCGCGAAGGCGTGGGGGAGTGGGGCTTCGCCGCCGTGCTCGAGGTGGACGGCCGGCGCTGGCTCATCGACACCGGCGCGCGCGCCGAGACGGTGCTGCGCAACGCCGAGGAACTCAAGGTCGATCTCTCGACCATTACCGACCTCGTCATCACGCACAATCACGACGATCACACCGGCGGACTCCTGGTGCTGCGGCGTGAGATGGCGAAGAAGAACCCGAACGCGCTCAGCCGCGCCCACGTCGCCAAGGGCATCTTCACGCCGCGCCTCACGCGGCAGGGCCGGGAGGGTGGCGGTCTGCTGCCCATCAAGGCCGACTACGAGAAGCTCGGCGGCACGTTCGTCGAGTACGACAAGCCGACGCGTCTTGCGCCTGGCGTCTGGATGACCGGCCCGGTGCCGCGCGTGCACCCGGAGAAGAACTGGAGCGTCAGCACGCAGCTGCAGACGCCGAATGGGCCGGTCGAGGACAACGTCCCGGAAGATTCGTCGATCGTCGTGCAGACGGCCCAGGGGCTCGTGGTCGTGAGCGGCTGCGGCCATGCCGGCATCGTCAACACGCTCGAATACGCGCAGAAGACCGTGCAGAACACCAGCGTGCATGCCGCCATCGGCGGCTTCCACCTGTTCGCCGCTTCGGACGAGACGCTGGCGTGGACGGCCGCGAAGCTCAAGGAGGCGAAGGTGGCCTACTTCCTCGGCGCGCACTGCACCGGCATCGAAGCCGTGTTCCGGATTCGCCAGGCGCTTGGCCTCGCCCGCAAGGCGGCCGTCGTTGGCGCCGTGGGCGCGTCGTTCACGCTCGGCACGGGCATCGATCCGAAAGCGCTCGCGCAGTAACAGGAGACTCCGATGGCGGAACCGAAGACGCGACCCACCACCGCGTCGGTGCCGGCGTTCTATCAGTGGATGCTCTCGCTCTGGGTGCTGGCCTTCGGCGTGGCCTACGCGCACGCGGGCTGGCGCGGCCGGGCTGACGGCAGCCTGCTGGCGCTCGGCGCGTTCGGCAAGGGCGTGTTCGTCGTGCTGATGGCGTGGATGGCGTGGCGTGGTGATGTGCCGGCAACGACCGCGCTGGCGTCGCTGTCGGACCTGGTGCTGGCCGTCATCTTCGCGCACACGTGGTGGCGTGGCGCGCGTGCGCTCGCGGCGTGGGACCGCGGCTGAAGGGAGTTCTGCGATGGCGATGCCCGCAAGCGGGACCTACCACTACACCGGCGTCGTGCCCGCGAAAGCCGTCGATGGCGGCTTCGAGTGCGCGATGACGAGCGCCGACCTGCCGCCGTCGCACCTGCCGGTGCTGACCGGCGCCGTACGGCTCGTGGGCCGCTCGCCCCGGCTCACGGTCCGTGACGCCGGCCTCAATCCCGACGCCGACGACGAGCGCCCGCATGTGATGCGCCACGCCTTCACGTTGCGGGCGAAGAGCCTCGATGGCGCTCAGGTGCGCTCGGCGACGTTTCACGTCGAGTCCACGGTGGTGGAGCGCATGGCGCCGGGCGACGAGCTGCACCTCGTGCGCGGGCACGACGCCTCCCCCGGATTCTCCGTGCTGCGGGCCGGACGTCTCGTGATGGCCGCAGGGCCGCTGGCCGGCATGCCGCTCGGCGAGGGCCTCCACGTGCGCTGGCCGCACGAACTGCGCGACGAGATACTCGAGATCTTCCGCCGCCGCGATCCGGTCTACGCCGCCGCCGGGCTCACGCACGCGATCTTCCCGACGCCGCTCGAAGTGCGCGCGGGCGACGAGACGGCGCTCGTCGGCCGCCTGAAGCGCATTGTCGGCGAGGTCGAAGTGGTGCTGTCGGACCGCGCCACCGGCGCCTTCGGCATTCCGACGGGCGTGGGTTCGATCTGCCTTGTCGGCGTCGGCTCACGCCTCGGTGTGACGCTTACGACGCAGCTCCTGCTGCAGGACGACGCGTTCGAGATGGAGCGGTAACGCGCGGGTGGCTGCGACCGCTGGCTGAACGTCGTGGACCGGCGCCGACGGCCGGACTCCACACCAACGCACCTGCCGCCGCTGACGTGGCCGGCGGCTATACTGCGCCGATGTCCCGCCTGACTCGTCTCGTGCTTGCGTTCATCTTGCTCACCGCCGCGGTCTACGTGGCCGCGCCGGCCGCGCAGGCCCCGGCGCCGAAGCCGCTCGTCATCGTGCTCTCGACCGGCGGCACGATTTCCGGCAGGGGCGCCTCGTCCACGAGTCTCGCGGAATACAAGTCGGGCGAGCTGCTCGGCGAAGAGCTCGTCGCCGCCGTGCCTGAAATCAAGGACGTGGCCGAGGTGCGCGTCGAGCAGATCGCCAACGTCAGCAGCACCGACATCACCGTGGCGCACTGGCTCACGCTGGCCAACCGCATCAACCGGATCTTCGCCACGGAGCCGCGCGCCGCCGGCGTGGTCATCACCCACGGCACGAACACCATCGAGGAAACCGCCTACTTCCTCAATCTCACGGTGAAACACGACAAGCCAGTGGTGCTCGTGGGTGCGATGCGTCCCGCGTCCGCGATCAGCGCCGACGGCCCGCTCAACCTGCTGAACGGCATCCGCACGGCGATCTCGCCGGACGCCGTGGGGAAGGGCGCGCTCGTCGTGCTGAACGAAGAAGTGAACGGCGCCCGCGACGTGCAGAAGACCAATACCTACCGCGTGGAGACCTTCCGCGCCCCGGAACTCGGCCTGCTCGGCTACGTGGATGCCGATACGGTGGCCTTCTATCGCGCTTCGCTCAAGCGGCACACGGCGCGGACGGAGTTCGACGTCCGCGGACGCACGAGCCTTCCGCCGGTCGAAATCCTCTATTCGTACGTGCAGCCGAGCACCATCATGGCGTCCGCCCTCGCCACGAGCGGCGCGCAGGGCATCGTGTTCGCCGGCACCGGCGCCGGCCTGATCTCCACCGCCGAACGCGCGGCGCTCACGCCGCTGCTGGACCTGCCGGCTGCCACGCGGCCCGTGCTCGTGCGGTCGAACCGCACCGGCAACGGCCGCGTCGTGGCGCTTGCCGACTACGATGCGCTCGGCATGATTCCCGGCGACAACCTCACGCCGCAGAAGGCACGCATCCTGCTGATGCTGGGCCTGACGAAGACGCGCGACCTCGCCGAGCTGCGGCGGATGTTCGCGGAATACTGAGCGCCGCGTCGCCGCCGGTATACTCGTGCGCAGTCTCGTGGTGCGCCCGTCCTCCCGAATCCTGCCCGGCATCTACGCCGGCTTTGCCACCCTGGCGCTCACCGTGATCGTCACGGCGGTCTTCGTGGGCGCCCGCGCCACCGCACAGGGCACGGTGGTCGCAGCCGGTCTTGGTTCCGGCGCGTTCGGGTTCTTCACCGTGGCGCGCGGACTCGCCGGCCCGGTGGGCGGCGCCCTGCAGTTCGCGCGGCCATGGCTCTGGTTCACCGTGTGGGCGGCCGTCGGGCTCTATGACGGACGCTACCAGCCGATGCTGGCCTCGGCGGCGCTCGCCGTCGGCATGGCCACCTGTTACCTCATTGGCGGCGGTATCGCCGTCTTGCGGCGGCGCCCGTAGCGCGGCGCGGAGATTCTGGCGGCGCGGTCGTGCAATCCGCTACGATCCCGTCATGCGACGCTCCCTCGAACAGCGCCTGGACCAGATGTCGGTCCGGATGGACCAGCGCGAGCTGAAGGCCGGCGACCGGAACCTCACCTACGGCACCCTCGTGCCCAAGACGCCGGCGCCCGAGGGCGGCTATCCGCTCATCGTCGGCCTGCACTACGGCACCACGCAGGAGCCCGGCCTCTCGCCGTACTTCGGGCTCGGTTACGTCGGCCAGCTCGTGTTCCCGGCGCTCGAAGCACTGAACGCCGTCATCGTCGCGCCCGATGCGCCCGAGTTCAGCTGGGCGCATCCAGACAGCGAAGCCGCCGTGCTGGCCGTGGTGGCGCAGGTGAAGAAGGACCATGCGATCAACGAGAAGCAGACGCTCGTGACCGGCTTCAGCATGGGCGGGTCGGGTGCGTGGTACCTCGGCGCCACCCATCCCGAACTCTTCCGCGCGGCCATTCCGATGGCGGCGCTGCCAATCACGACCGCGGTGCGCTCGCGCGCCGAGGCGCAGGCGGCGAGGAAGGCGCTCGACAGCGGCAGCGAGTGGGCCACGCCGCTCCTGCGCATGCCGCTCTATGTGATCCACAGCCGGGCGGACGAAACCGTGCCGATCGAGCCGCTCGAGCAGGCCGTGCAGACGCTGAAGGGCCGCGGCGCCGACATCACGACGGCCTTCATCGACGACGTGCCGCACCACATGGTGCCCGGCTTCATCGATACGCTCGAAGCCGCCACGCCGTGGATTCGCGGCGTGTGGGAGCGGTAGGGCGCCCGTGACTCCTGAAGAGTTCCGGAAGCACGGCCACGCGGTCGTGGACTGGATTGCCGACTACCGCGCGAAGGTGGCGGAGCGGCCGGTGATGGCGCAGACGGCGCCGGGCGAGATCAAGGCCCGGCTGCCGCAGTCGCCGCCCGACCAGCCCGAGCCCTTCGAGGCGGTGCTCGCTGACCTCGACACGATCGTGATGCCGGGGCTCTCGCACTGGCAGTCGCCCAGCTTCTTCGGCTACTTTCCCTGCAACGGCACGCTCGGTAGTGTGCTCGGCGACTACGTATCCACCGGCCTCGGCGTGCTGGGGCTGGCGTGGCAGTCGAGCCCCGCGCTCACCGAGGTGGAAGAGGTGGCCACCGACTGGCTGCGGCAGATGGTGGGCCTGTCGGATGCCTGGCAGGGCGTCATCCAGGACACCGCGTCCACCTCCACGCTCCTGGCGCTCATCTGCGCGCGTGAACGCGTCACCAACTACGCCCTCGGGCGCGGCGGCCTGCAGGCCGAGCCGCAGGCGCTTGTCGTCTACACGTCGAGCTACAGCCACAGCTCGGTCGACAAGGCGGCGCTGCTCGCCGGCTTCGGCAAGGACAACATCCGCCACATCGCCTGCGACGGGCACTTCGCGCTGCGCCCCGACGCGCTGGCGGCGGCAATTGCCGAAGACCGCGCCGCCGGCCGCGTGCCGTGCGCGGTCGTCGCCACGACCGGCACGACCACCACAACGGCGCTCGACCCGGTGCGGGCCATCGCCGACGTCCTTCGGGATCAGATCCGGCCGGGCATCTGGCTGCACGTCGACGCGGCCATGGCCGGCTCGGCCATGGTGCTGCCCGAATGCCGCTGGATGTGGGACGGCATCGAGGCGGCCGACTCGCTCGTGCTCAATCCGCACAAGTGGCTGGGCGCCGCCTTCGACTGCACCACCTACTTCGTGCGCGATCCCGAACACCTCGTCCGCGTGATGTCCACGAACCCGAGTTACCTGCAGTCGTCGGCCGATGGCCGCGTGAAGAACTACCGCGACTGGGGTATTCCGCTCGGCCGGCGCTTCCGTGCGCTCAAACTGTGGTTCCTCATCCGCGAACAGGGCGTGTCGGGGCTGCAGGCGCGGCTGCGCCGCGACCTCGAGAACGCCCGCTGGCTCCGGGACCAGGTGGCGGCCACGCCGGGCTGGCGCGTGCTGGCGCCGCTGCCGCTGCAGACCCTCTGCGTGCGGCACGAGCCGCCCGGACTCACGCCCGAAGCGATGGACAGGCACACGCAGGCGTGGTGTGATCGCCTGAACCGGTCAGGGCAGGCCTACCTGACGCCGGCCACACTCGACGGGCGCTGGATGGTGCGCGTGTCGATCGGGTCGGAACACACCGAGCGCGCCGACGTCGAGCGCCTCTGGGCCGCCATGCAGGACGAGGTCACACGATGAGCACCACGCCTACCGCCGCCTCCAGCCCCTTCGCCACCGCTGCCGCCCGCGCCGAACATGTCGCCCGCGGCGTGGCCGAGACCCATCCGTTCTACGTGGCGCGCGCCGAAGGCGCCCGGGTGTGGGACACGGAGGGCCGCGAATACCTCGACTTCGTGGGCGGCATCGGCGTGCTCAACACCGGCCACCGGCACCCGAAGGTCGTCGCGGCGGCCAAACGGCAGCTCGACGCCGTGATGCACACCTGCTACCAGGTGGCGAGTTACGACGTCTACACCGAGCTTGCCGCGCGGCTGAACGCGCTCGTGAGCGGCGGGCCCAACAAGACACTGCTGCTCACGACCGGCGTCGAGGCCACTGAGAACGCCGTGAAGATCGCCCGCGGCTACACCAACCGTCCGGCTGTCATCGCCTTCAACGGCGCGTTCCACGGCCGCACGCTCATGGGCCTCTCGATGACGGCCTCGAGCACGGGCTACAAGCAGAACTTCGGGCCGTTCGCCTCGGAGGTGTATCACACGCCGTTTCCCTACGAGTACCGCGGCATCTCGACGGCGGATGCGCTCAAGGCGCTGCAGTATCTCTTCGACACACGCGTGATGCCGTCGCAGGTGGCCGCCATCATCATCGAACCGCAGCTCGGCGAAGGCGGCTTCGTGCCGGCGCCGGCCGAGTTCATGCGCGAGCTGCGGCGGATCTGCACGGCGCACGGCATCGTGCTCATCGCCGACGAGATCCAGTGCGGCTTCGGGCGCACCGGGAAGATGTGGGCCTACGAACACTCGGGCATCGAGCCGGATCTCGTCACGATGGCCAAGAGCCTCGGCGGCGGACTGCCGCTCTCGGCAGTGACGGGCAAGGCCGTGATCATGGACGCCCCGGCGGCGGGCGGACTCGGCGGCACCTACGCCGGCAACCCCGTGGCCTGCGCCGCGGCGCTCGCCGTACTCGACGTCTTCCGCGACGAGCGCGTGCTCGAGCAGGCCGAACGGCAGGCGGCGCAGATGGCGGCAGCGCTCGTCGCGCTCAAGGCGGCGCATCCGCAGGTGGGCGACGTGCGCGGCCTTGGCGCCATGAAGGCGATCGAGATCGTGCACCCGGCCGACCAGGCCCCCGACATGGCGAGTGCCGGACGCATCGTGGACCTGTCGCGCGCGCGCGGGCTGCTGCTGCTCAAGTCGGGCACGGCGAAGAACGTGATTCGCCTGCTGCCGCCGCTCACGACGCCGGTGGACGAACTGGCGCGCGGCCTCGACATCCTCACCGGCGCGTGCCGCGAGGTCTTCGCGTGAGCGCGACCTTCGACGTGCAGAATCCGGCCACCGGCCGGTGTGTGCAAAGCGTGCCCAATGCCGGTCTCGCCGAAGCGCGGACGGCGGCAAGGAGCGCCATCGAGGCGTTTCCGGCCTGGCGCGATCGCAGCGCCTACGAACGTTCCGCCATCCTGCGCCGCTGGTTCAACCTGATGATCCAGGACGAAGACCGGCTGGCGCGCCTCATGACGGAAGAGATGGGGAAGCCCATCACCGAGTCGCGCGGCGAAGTGAAGTACGCGGCGGCGTTCGTCGAGTGGTACGCCGAAGAAGCCAAGCGTGTCTACGGCGAGACCGTGCCCAGCCAGTTCACGCACAAGCGCCTGCTCGTGCGGCCGCAGGCCGTCGGGCCCGTCTACGCGGTGACGCCGTGGAACTTCCCGGCGGCGATGGTCACGCGCAAAGCGGCGCCGGCCCTGGCCGCGGGCTGCACCGTGGTGCTGAAGCCCGCCGAGCAGTCGCCGCTCACTGCCATCCGCCTCGAAGAGTTGTGGCGCGAAGCCGGCGGCCCCGCCGATGTCTTCCAGGTGCTCACCACCGTGGAGCCGGCGCTCGTGTCGTCCGTCTTCTTCGACGATCCGGCCATCCGCAAGCTCACCTTCACCGGCAGCACCGAAGTGGGCGTGCTGCTGGCGGCGCAGGCCGCGAAAACCGTCAAGCGTGTCTCCCTCGAACTTGGCGGCCACGCGCCCTTCCTCGTCTTCGACGACGCGGATCTCGATCTCGCGGTGCGCGAGGTCGTCGCCTCGAAGTTCCGCAACACCGGCCAGACGTGCGTGTGCGCGAACCGCATCTACGTGCAGGCCGGCATCCACGATGCGTTCGCGGCAAGACTCGCCGAGGTCGTG
Organism: Vicinamibacterales bacterium; assembly: GCA_044347565.1. GTDB lineage: Bacteria > Acidobacteriota > Vicinamibacteria > Vicinamibacterales > UBA2999 > CADEFD01. Next base: position 39,409 of record JBIKUN010000007.1, read on the forward strand.
CGCGGCCTGCGGATGGGCGATCCGCTCGATGCGGCCACCAACGTCGGCCCGCTCGTGGACCAGCAAGGGCACGACAAGGTCTCGGCGCACGTCCGTGACGCGCTCGCGAAAGGCGCCACGGCGCTCGTCGGCGGCGCAACGCGCGAGGGGCTGTATTTCGAACCCACCGTGCTGACGGGGGTGGCGCCTGGCATGCGCATCCTCGAAGAGGAGACCTTCGGCCCGGTGGCGCCGATCGTCCGCTTCGAGCGCGATGCCGAGGCCGTGGCGGCCGCCAACGGCACACCGTTCGGGCTGGCCGCGTATCTGTGGACGCGCGATCTGTCGCGCGCCTTCCGCGTCTCGGAAGCGCTCGACTTCGGCATCGTCGGCGTGAACGACGGCGTGCCCTCCACGCCGCAGGCGCCGTTTGGCGGCGTGAAGGCGTCGGGGCTCGGCCGTGAAGGCGGCAAGTGGGGCATCGAGGAGTACCTCGACCTCAAGTACGTGTCGATTGCGCTCGCGTAGGTCAGGGGTGGCACCGCCACCGATTCCCGGAGCCTGAACATGACGGTTCGTCTCTTGCTCGCACTGCTCGTGGCCGCGTCGTTCACGGCCTGCGCCAGCCCGGCGCCCGCACCCGCCGGCGGCGACACGCCGGCGACACCCGAGGCAGACGCGACCGAACAGGCGGCGGCCTGGTGGACACACGTCGCGTTCCTCGCGCACGACGAGATGCGCGGCCGCGAAACCGGCAGCCCCGAACATCGCAAGGCCGCCAACTACGTGGCCGATGCGTTCGCTGATGCCGGCGTGCAGCCCGGCGGCAGCAGCGGCTACCTGCAGCCCGTCACCTTCCGCTCGCGGCGCATCGACGAGGCGAAGTCGAGCCTTGCGCTCGTGCGCAGGGGCAAGGCCGCGCCGGTGGTACTCGGCGACGAAGCGACCTTCAGCATGCGCATCGATCCGGCGCCCGCCGTGGAGGCCCCGCTCGTCTTTGCCGGCCACGGCCTGGTCATCCCGGAAGTGGCGCACGACGACTTCGCCGGGCTCGACGTGAAGGGCAAGGTGGTGGTGTATCTCGCCGGCAGTCCACGCAACGTGCCGGGGGCGCTCAGCGCGCATTACCAGTCGGCGGGCGAACGCTGGGCCACGCTGAAGCGCCTCGGCGCCGTGGGCACGATCTCGCTGGCCAATCCCAGGGCGATGGACGTGCCGTGGGAACGGTCGGCGGCCAACCGGCTCAACCCGGCGATGGCGCTGGCCGACGCGTCGCTCGACGAGACCGCCGGGCAGCAGCTCTCGGTCGCGTTCAATCCGGCGAAGGCCGAGCGGCTCTTCGAGGGCTCGGGCCGCACCTTCGCCGACGTCCTGAAGATCGCCGATGAGGGCAAGGCGCTGCCGCACTTCCCGCTCACCGGCGTCGTGCGCGCGACGGTCGCGGTCGAGAGCCAGAACGTGGAATCGCAGAACGTCGTCGGCATCGTGCGCGGCCGTGATCCGGCGCTTGCCGACGAGTTCGTCGTGCTGACCGCGCACCTCGATCACGTGGGCATCGGCGCCGCGATCGATGGCGACGCCATTTACAACGGCGCGATGGACAACGCCTCGGGCATTGCCACGCTGCTCGAGTCGGCCCGGGCGATCGCGGCGGCGCGGCCGAAGCGGTCGGTGGTGTTCGTGGCGGTCACGGCGGAAGAGAAGGGCCTGCTCGGCTCGCGCTACTACGCACTCCATCCCACCGTGGCGAAGGACGGCATCGTCGCCAACATCAACATGGACATGTTCCTGCCGCTCTTCCCGCTGAAGACGCTGATGGTGCTCGGGCTCGACGAATCCGACCTCGGCGACGACGTGCGGGCGGTGACGGCGGCGATGAACGTCGGCGTGCAGGCCGACCCCGAGCCGCAGCGCAACCGCTTCATTCGCAGCGACCAGTACAGCTTCATCCGCGAAGGCGTGCCGGCGCTGGCGATGAAGGTGGGCTACGAGGAAGGCTCGCCGGAAGCGAAGATTGCGGCCGACTGGACGCGCGATCGCTACCACGCGCCGTCGGACGACCTGGATCAGCCGATCGACCGCGGTGCCGCCGCCGACTTCACGAAGATGATTGGCGACCTGTGCGTGCGCGTCGCCAACCGTGACGCCCGTCCGCAGTGGAAGGAGACGAGCTTCTTCAAGCGTTTCGCGAAGCCCGCCGTGACCGAGACCACGGCCGAGCGGCCGGGCGCGCGATGAACCCCGGCGTGCGGGCTGCCGCCCTGGCGCTGGCGCTCGCCGCCGGCAGCCTCGCGCCGTCGCTCGTGGCGCAGGCGCCGCGCACACATCGCCTCGAGGCCACGCCGGCCACCGTGGCCTACGGCTACTACTGGGCGGAGGCGGCGCCGGTGCTGCGCGTGGCGTCGGGCGATGTCATCGACGTCGACACGCTGCTCACGAACACTCCGGCCGGACTCGAGCGGGCCGGCGTGCCGCCAGAAAAGGTGCAGGCGTCGCTGCGCCGCATCGTCAGCGAAGTCACCGGGGACCGCCGCGGTCCGGGCGGACACATCCTGACCGGTCCGGTCTACGTGGAGGGCGCGCAGCCCGGCGACGTCCTCGAGGTGCACGTCGAATCCATCGACCTGCCGATCGACTACGGCTACAACGGCTGCAGCGGCTTCCTGCCCGAGAACTGCGATCGCGCCGTGCCGACGAAGATCGTGCCGCTCGACCGCGCGGCGATGACGGCGGAGTTCTTTCCCGGCATCGTCGTGCCGCTCCGGCCGTTCTTCGGCAGCATGGGCGTGGCGCCGCCGGCGGCCGTGGGGCGCGTGAGCAGCAACCCGCCGAGCCGTTTTGCCGGCAACATGGACAACCGCGAGCTCATCGCCGGCTCCACGCTCTTCATCCCGGTGTTCGTTCCGGGCGCGCTCTTCGCCATCGGCGACGGCCACGCGGCGCAGGGCGACGGCGAGGTCAGTCAGACGGCGATCGAGACGTCGCTGCGCGGGCGCCTCCGGCTCACCGTGCGCAAGGGAGAGCCGCTCAACTGGCCTCGTGCCGAGACGCCCACCGATTACATCAGCATGGGCGCGGACCCCGATCTCACGGTGGCCACGCGCATCGCCATCCAGGAGATGGTGGACTTCCTTGCGCGCACGCGCGGCCTCACGAAGCATCAGGCGTATCAGCTCGTGAGCGTGGCCGGTCACGTGGCCGTGACGCAGCTCGTGGACAAACCCACGATGGGCGTGCACGTGAAGGTGCCGAAGAGCCTCTTCCGCTAGGCCGGGCTACTGCAGGCCGGGCACGACGGTGCCGTCGGCGCGGATCGTGAGGACGTCGCCCGGGCGCGCGGTCGCGCGCACCCAGCCGTGGGCGTAGCGCACCTCCACGTCGTACTCGCCAGGCCACGGCGCTGCGACCAGCAGGTCGTAGCCGTTCTGCGCCATGAACCCCGACCCGGCGTCGACGGCCCGGCGCAGTGTCTTCGAGGGCTGGCTGCGCGGGCGGAGCCGCACCACCCGCCCCTGCTGGTTGTGCTGGCCCGCGGCGCCGAGCACCCGCAGGCGGATGGCGGCGCTGCCGGTGCCGAGGCTCCGGTAGATGCGGAATCCGCCCGCCCCCGGTGTCGCGGGAGCGGCGTCTGCCCACCGGTTGATCACGTCGGGCAGGCCCGAGCCGTCGAGGTCGACGCACGCGAGCAGGTCGTTGTACGACGCCGGCGCCCGCAGCACCGCGCTCTCCTTGAAGTGACCGCCGAGGTTGAGCAGGACGCGAGGCAGCCCCGCCGTGGAGACGCGATGGTTGTTGGCGACGAGCAGGTCCTCGTAGCCGTCGCCATTCAGGTCGCAGACGTTCACGCCGAAGCCGAACGTGTTGCTTTCGGGCGTGCCGGCGAGTATTTCCGCGGGGCCGAACCGTTCATCCTGGTTGCGGTACAGCCGCGTCACCCGCGCGTCGTGGTGCACGAGGTCGAGGTCGCCATCGAGATCCGCATCGAACAGCTGCAGGCCTTCGTCGAACTCGATCGGCAGCCGCCAGGCCGCGGCGGCGTCGGTGAAGGTCAGGTTGCCGTTGTTCAGGAAGAGTTGCGATGCCACGAGGATGTCGATCCAGCCATCGTCGTTCACGTCGATGGCCTGGGCGCCCTCGGGCTGGAAGTGCGGGTTCAGGGCCACGCCGGCCGTGGCGGCGGCGTCGTGGAAGTGGCCACTGCCATCGTTCACGAGCAGCCAGTTCCGGCCGCCGTCGTCGAGTTGTGTGTAGTGCGGCAGGAAGATGTCGAGGTCGCCGTCGTTGTCGAAGTCGGCCGCGAGGATGGTCTCCCCGAAGCCGCGAATGCCCAGCGCCGCAACGCCCGCATCCTCGTGGAAGGTGCCGTCGCCGTGGCCGACCAGCAGGCCGGCCTTGACCGTGTCGTCGTCGGCGCGGGCATACACGTTCGTGAAGGCATCGACGATGCCGTCGCCGGTGAAGTCGGCCCACCTGACGTCACGGGCCTTCTTGTCCGCCGCCGCATGCGACTCGAACCCCGCCGCCGCGTGGCGCTCGAACGTGCCGTCACAGCGTCCCCAGGCGCCGAGCAGATCCAGGCAGCCGTCCCCATTGATGTCGAGTAGCGCCGCCGTGACGTTGGCGAACCAGCCCATGTACTGGGTCAATACCAGCGCCGGCGCGATGGCCACCGGCCCTGGGGGACCCGAGACCGCGCCGTGCGCCGAGCCCACGCGGTAGTAAACGGGGGTGTCGCCGGCAGCGGCCGGCACCGTGGCGGGTGAACCCGAGACGTCCATGGCGGCAACGGTCGGGGCCAGCGCTTCGAGATCCGCGCGTGACGTGCTCCAGAACACGCGGTGGGTGGCCTGTCCGGGCAGCGGGGAAAAGTGCGACTCGTGCCAGTCGTCGGTCGTGACGACGGCGGTCCAGTCAACCGCCGGCGGCGTCGCGGGTCCCGCACCGCAGTCGTTGAGGGCCACGATCTGCGTCGTGTAGTGGCCGGCGGGCGCCGGGCCCGTGAGGCGACGTGCCGCCGTCTCGACCTGGACCGCCACGGCGCCGCCGATACTCACGGCGTAGCGTGTCGCGGCGGCGCCCTCGGTTGGCGCCGACCACTCCACCGTCAGCGTCGAGCCGGTGCGCCAGGCGCGGAGGTCGTGCACCGGCCCGGGCGCGCCGCTGCAGGCCTGGGGCACGTCGACGGTGACGGGGGCCGACGGGGCACTGAGTCCGGCGCTGTTCATCGCCACCACCCGCAGGGTGTAGCGGCCAAGCGGCACGTTCGTGAACGTGGCGGTGTCTCCCGGGGGCAGCGGCACAGAGCCCGACAGCGGGCCGTCGACGAGCAGCCAGTGTGCGTCGGCGCTGCCACCGTCGTAGGTGGGTGTCCAGGTCAGCTTCAACGTCTGATCGCGCACCAGGGTCGCAAGGCCGGCCGGCGGCGAGGGCGGGAGCACGGAGCCGGCCACCGCGCGAAGCTCCACCGACACGTCGGACGTCTCGCCGGACGCGATGCTCCTGAGGCGCAGGTAGTACACGCCATCAGGCAGCGTGAGTTCGGCTTCCGGGGCCTCGCCGAGCGGCACCCGCCCCAGCACTTCGCCCGGGGCGTAGCCGCCTTCGAGCACGTAACCGGTGGGCAGGGGGCCAGTGCCAGGCGCGGTCCAGCGGAGTGCGAGCCTGCCGCCGCCCGTGCGCTGCACCGCGAGGCCGGTCGGGGGCTGCGGCGCCCCGTCGTTGTCGGCGCGAATCACGACCGGCCACGGCACGTCCGCGGGTGGCTCGGGCGCGCGTGCGGTGAGCCCCGCGGCGAGTGCCACACCAAGACCAGCAGCCACGGATATCCGGCGAAGAGCGCGCATGTCCCGTGAAGGAAATTGCAAGACTCATGCCGCACGACCCGCCGCACAGCGCTGCGTCACGGAGTGCAGCTGTATGCCGTTCCATGCTGGTCCGAGCGGAGCACTACGTCGGGCCACCGACGGTTGCGTCAACGGCCTGACCGTTCTGACTGTCAGCGCTGGCCGGCGCGCCGGGCCAGATACGCAGCGCGCAGCGTCGCAACGAGCCGCTCATCGACGAGACCCGGCGGATTGCCCGCGTAGTTCAGCTTGTGCTCGCGCCGGAAGGTGTCTACCGCGGCGATGGTCTCGGCGTCGAACTGCGCGTAGTCGCGCGCGAACGCCGCCGCGGCGGTGCGCGCCTCGGTCTGGAGGGCATCGGCCTGGGCCGGGTTGGCTCGGCGCAGCGCCTGCATCTCGCGCGCGTTCGGTGCCTTCGGCGGCTCCGGGAAGGCCGCAAGCGACGGCCGCCACGCGCCCACGGCGTGCAGCATGCGCTTCAGCTCGACCACGTCGGGCCCCTCGATCTGCGAGAACGTGCGGTAGCCGAGCCGGCGCTGTGTCGTGTAGTAGATGCGCTTCATCTCGCCCACCGGCTCGGCGTGTTCCCCGACCTCGATGGCGAGCGCGATGTAGTCGTTACCGCGGCCGGGATCGTTCGGATCAGCGATGCGGATCGCGGCCGACTGCAGGTTGCCCCAGCGGCTGTCGCCGCCCTTGGCCTGCCCGGCCTCGAGGGCGAGAATCATGCGCTCGGCCAGCGGCATGCCGGTGCCTTCGGTGGCTTCGAAGACCGTGGCCACGGCTTCGACGACCTCGGGGCCGACCATGATGTTGGCCTGCACGGTGTAGTGCTTCCCCTGACGGCTGCCCGCCCAGGCACTGTTGCCTTTGCCGGTGTGGGCGGCGGCGCGGCCCTGCATGTCGATCATGCCGAGCTGCCGCGATTCACGCGCGGCGTCGGTCGCGAGCAGCTGCGCGATCGCGTCTTTGGGCTCGACGCCCCTGGCCATGAGGTCGAGGCCGCGCACGCCGTACTCGACCATCGTCGAAGCCTGCGTGCACACGGCGCCGATGCCGGCGCGCACCCACGGCACCGCGCGGCCCACGAACGGCACGCGTGTCGTCACAGCGGCGCCCGACTGGCCGGTGGCTGGATCGATCGCGCAGAGCGAGAAGGTCGAGTACTGCGGGTCGCCCACTTCGTCCACGGTGACGCCGTCGGCGGCGCGCCACGGCGACCGCGTCGCCGGCGCCTGACCGGCCTGCCGCGCCTCGGCCGGGACGAAGGCGGTGAAGAACAGAGCGGTGGCCAGCACGGTGGTGATGCGCAGCATGACGTCTCCTGTGAGGCGCCATTCTACCTGCCGCGTGCCGGCGCTGTCGCACACGGGCGCTTCTCGCTCTTCCTCTGCGCGCGCCGGACGGGAGTCGCGCGGGTCTAGAACCGGAAGAGGCGGTTCACTTTCACGACGAACGCGCGGTTGCGCAGGCCGGGATACCCGGCCGTCGTCGTGTCACGCTCGTCGGTGTAGACGACGAAGATCTCGCTGCCCGGCCGGTACTCCCACCGGAAGCGGACGTTGCTCGAGAACGTGCGGTCGTTGGAGCTGTACTGGACGAGTGCACTCAGAAACCTGAGCGGCGTGAAGGCGTAGTCGGCGCGCGTCCGCAGCAGCGAGGTATCGAAGTCGCCATCAGGCAGGCGGCCCCGGTTGTAGGTCACTGACGGCTCCACCGAGAACTGCTTGGTGATGGCCACGCGCGCCCCGCTGATCGTGAGGCTCGTGAGCGTGCCATCGTAGAACTCACCCGCCCTGACGGACACGGTGCCGGAGGTGCGCCTCTGCTGGCCGAACGCGTAGCTCGTCGTCAGCGAATTGAAGTGGTAGTCACCGGCGCGGATGTTGACGCCGCGGGCGACGTTGAAGGGGCGCACCAGCAGCTCCTGCGAGGCGTTCAGGTCGAGCGTGAACTGGTCGCTGCTCTGGAATTCCGTGAGGAACCGGGCCGTGTTGCTGCTCGATTCGACCCGCTGGCTGCGGTTGACGACGTACTCCGCCGCCCCCTCGAACAGGTAGCGCCGCACGAGCCGGCCGCGGCGCAGGCGCGGGCTGAAACGTCCGGAGGCGAACGTGCGGCCGAATCCGCGGCGCTGCACGAACCCCACCTCGGGGTAGAAATTCGTGCCGACGTCGAGATAGTCGAGGCGCAGGCCGTAGCGGTCGGCGCCCCACTCGACGCGCGCCTGGTAGCTGTCTTCGTCGCCCGACCGGTTGGGCGACTCGGTGCGCGCGTAGTAGGCATTGGCGGTGACGTTCTGGAAGAACGAGAACGCGCCGTCGATGCCGTAGGCCTGGTTGGCGCCGGCCACGGCCGGTGAGTTCGAGCGATTCGTGAACAGCACGCCCACGTTGCTGCGCTTGAGCACGTCGCGCCGCAGCCGAACCACCGAGAAGTTCGTGCGCGGCGTGCAGGTGCTGTAGGGCGCCGCACAGTCGTCGGCATCGACACCGGTCGCCGACTCGTAGCCGGTCTCCATGTTCATCAGGCCGATGGCGGTCTTGCCGAGGGTGCCGGTCACGCGGGCGCCGGCCATGATCGGCACCTCGCGGCCGTTATTGAGGCCGATCCGGCGCGTGAAGAACAGCTGCGGAGCATTGTTGGCGATCGCGGTCTGGCCGCTGAAGCCGACCTGTCCGCTGGCGCGCGCAAACTCGAATGTGCCGCGCCCCTCGAGGAAGAAGTCGCGCTTCTCGGGAAACACAATCGGGAACCTCGTGAGGTTGACCTGCTGTTCGTCCACCTCCACCTGCGCGAAGTCGGTGTTCACGGTCAGGTCCGCGGTCATGTTGGCGTTGATGCCGTACTTCGCGTCCATGCCGCCGGTGGCCTTGAACGCGTTGTCGATGGCCGGCGTGCGCGTGAGATCAGAACTGACTCGCGAGATGGCGTAGGGCTTGAGCTCGACGTTCCTGGCGGCGGGCGGCAGGTCGAGGCCCACGAGCGATGCCGCCGCCGAGACCCGGAAGATGCTCGTGGCGCCGCCGGTGGCCGCCGGCACGAACGTGAGGTGCGTCCACTCGTTCTTGCGACGGATGGAGCGCCGGATCTGGATGCCCCAGACCTGGCCTGGCCCCGAGACGTAGCGGATCGAGCGGAACGGGATGGCGAGTTCCACCGTCCAGCCGCCGTCGAACCGCCCCGTGCGGGCGAACCAGACGGGGTTCCAGTCGCTGTTCGGATTCCCCTCGTTGGCGACCACCTGGTCGGCCCGTGCGGCGAGGGGATTCGTGTAGAAATGGAATCCGTTGCGACCGTCGTGAAACGTGTCGAGCAGGGCACCGAAGATGTCGTTCTGGCGCAGCTGCGCCGTGTCGCGCCGGTACTCGTTGGCCGTCCACTCCTCCGGCGGCGCCGAGTCCCAGCAGCGGCACGAAATGTAGAAGTTCTGGTCATCGTACGCCACCCATGCCTCGGTCTTCTCGGTGGCCAGCGCGCCTTCGTCCGGTACCGTCTGGATGAAGTCCGAGACGGGCTTGGTCGTGGAGTACAGCGGCTCGTCGAGCACGCCGTCGACCACGAGCGGATGATCGAGGCGTGTGGCTCGCACGACCACCCGCCCGTTGTCGCCGCGGCTCATCACCTCCGGCATGACCGGCGGTGGCGGGTCGGGCATGCCCGGCATGTTGAACGGCCGGCGGGCCGGCCTCGTGGCTGGCGCGGCAGGCGCCTGGGCCCACGTCACGTCAGCGATGGCGAAGAGGCACACGACGAGCGCCGCGGTGTGGACCTGTGACACGCGGGCGGGGGCGCACCCGCACCGGTGTCGGCCGATCAGTCGGAACATCGAATGCGGGCGCTAGCGCAGCTCCGCCAGAATGGCGTCAATCATCTTCTTCGCGTCGCCGAAGAGCATCTGTGTGTTGTCGCGGAAGAAGAGCGGATTCTCGACGCCGGCGTAGCCGCTGGCCATGCCGCGCTTCATCACGATGCAGGTCTTTGCCTTCCAGACCTCGAGCACCGGCATGCCGTAGATCGGGCTCGACGGATCGTCGAGCGCGCCGGGATTCACGATGTCGTTGGCGCCGATGACGAGCACCGCATCGGTTTCGGGGAGATCATCGTTGATCTCGTCCATCTCGAGCACGATGTCGTACGGCACCTTGGCTTCGGCGAGCAGCACGTTCATGTGGCCCGGCAGACGGCCGGCCACCGGATGGATCGCGAAGCGCACGTTGGCGCCTTTGTCGCGCAGGATCTTCGTCACCTCGAAGAGCGGATACTGCGCCTGCGCCACCGCCATGCCGTAGCCCGGCACGATGACGATGCTCTTGGCTTCCTGCAGGATGTCGGCGGTTTCCTTCGCCGTGACACTCTTCACCTCGCCCTGCGGCTCGCCCTCGGCGCGGGCCGGCGCCTTGCCCTCCTCGGCGCCGAAACCGCCGAAGATCACGCTCAGGAACGAGCGGTTCATCGCCTTGCACATGATGTAGCTGAGGATGGCGCCGCTCGAGCCGACGAGCGCGCCGGTGATGATGAGCAGGTCGTTGTTCAGCATGAACCCGGCAGCCGCGGCGGCCCAGCCCGAGTAGCTGTTGAGCATCGAGACGACGACCGGCATGTCGGCGCCGCCGATGGCCATGACGAGGTGGATGCCAAGCACGCCGGCGACCACCGTCGTCCAGAGCAGCGGCGCGAGTGTCGGGTGGCCGAGGAACTGGCTGGCGAAGAACAGACACGCCGCCACCATGCCGATGTTGAGCATGTGCCGGGCCGGCAGCAGCAGCGGCTTGCTGCCGATGAGGCCCTGCAGCTTGCCGAAGGCGACGAGCGAGCCGGTGAAGGTGACGGCGCCGACGAACACGCCGACGAACGTCTCGATCTGGTGGATGGTGGCGGCCACCCCTTCGTGCGCCACGGTCGGGTCGAGCGTGCCGCCGAGGCCGACGAGCACCGCGGCGGCGCCGACGAAGCTGTGCAGGATGGCGACGAGCTGCGGCATCGACGTCATCTCGACGCGCGCCGCCATCACGGCGCCGATGGCCGAGCCCACGGCCATGGCCCCCGCCATCACCGGGTAGCCGCCCGCCTTCGGGCTGAGCGCGGTGGCGACGGCGGCGATGATCATGCCGACGATGCCGAACAGGTTGCCGCGTCCGGCGGTGGCCTGCGCGGAGAGTCCGCTCAGGCTCATGATGAACAGGAGCCCGGCGACGATGTACGCAACGGTCACGAGTGATTCAGGCACGGCTCGGGATCCTCGCTAGCGGCGGAACATCCGCAGCATGCGCTGCGTGACCATGAAACCGCCGACGATGTTGATCGTGGCGAGGAGGATGGCGCTGGCGCCGAGGATCACCATGAGCGATCCGGGCGGCCCGTTGAGCTGCAGCATGCCGCCCACGAGGATGATGCCGCTGATGGCGTTGGTGACGCTCATGAGCGGCGTGTGCAGCGCCGGCGTGACGTTCCAGATGACCTGCCAGCCGATGACGACGGCCAGCGCGAAGACGGTGACGTGCGCGAGGAACTCGCCCGGCGCCACGAGGCCGAGGCCCGTGAGCAGCACCGCCGCGACGAGCGCCGCGACGGCCGACGCGGTGCCCCCGCCAGACGTCTCGGCGCCGCCGCCATGACCGTGTCCCTTCCCGTGACCGCCCGCCTTCGCCGCCTGCGGCGGCTTCGGCGAGGCGGCAGGCGCCTTCGGCGCTGCCGCTTCCTTCTTCGGCGGCGGCCACTTCAGCTCGCCGTCGCGCAGGATGAGGGCGCCGCGCACCACTTCGTCGTTCTCGTCGATCTTGTAGTTCTTCGCCCCGCCCATGTCGCTCAGCAGGTGGCAGAGGTTGTTGCCGTAGAGGAAGCTCGCCGTGGGGGCGAGGCGGCTCGGCAGGTCGGTGTAGCCGACGATGTGCACGCCGTGGGCCTGCACCGCCTGGCCGGGCACCGTGCACTCGCAGTTGCCGCCGTTCTCGGCCGCCAGGTCGACGATGACCGAGCCGCGCTTCATGCTCTTCACCATCTCTTCGGTGATGAGCTTCGGCGCCGGTTTGTTCGGGATGAGCGCGGTCGTGACGATGATGTCCACCTCGCGCGCCTGCGCCGCGAACATCTCCATCTCGGCCTTGATGAAGGCGGGGCTCATTTCCTTGGCGTAACCGCCGCCGCCTTCGCCGTCTTCGTGCACGTCGAGTTCGATGAACTCGGCGCCCATGCTCTTGACCTGCTCCTTGACCGCCGCGCGCGTGTCGAACGCGCGCACGATGGCGCCGAGGCCGCGGGCGGCGCCGATGGCGGCGAGGCCCGCCACGCCGGCGCCGATGACGAGCACCTTGGCGGCCGGCACCTTGCCGGCGGCCGTCATCTGCCCGGTGAAGAAGCGGCCGTAGAAGCCGGCGGCTTCGACAATCGCGCGGTAGCCGGCGATGTTCGCCATCGACGAGAGGGCGTCCATCTTCTGCGCGCGCGTGATGCGGGGAATCTGGTCCATCGCGATGGCGTGGACCTGGCGAGCGGCCATCCGGTCGATGAGGGCCTTGTTCTTCACCGGCCACAGGAAGCTGATGAGCATGGCGCCCGGCTTCAGCAGGTCGGCTTCGTCGGGGGTGGGCGGCTGTACCTTGAGCAGGAGGTCGGCTGCCGACCACAGCGCCGCGGTGTCGGGCACCACGGTGGCGCCGGCCTTCACGTAGGCGTCGTCGGCGAAGGAGGCGGCAAGACCCGCCTGCGACTCGATCCGCACCTCGAAGCCCATGCCCACGAGCCTGGCGACGGTTTCCGGCGTGGCGGCCACCCGCCGTTCGCCCTGTCCACTCTCTTTCGGAACTGCGAGCACCATGAACGAGACGCCTTCCTTCGCTACGACACGAACGCCGCGGTTACGATGTACTCGCCGACGCGATGCGGTAGCGGCACCGGGCGGCGCCCCATCATAAGCGGAACTCCACGAATCGGAACGTCATGACCCGACCCGAACGCCCCCGTTGCCTCGCGTTTGCAGCCGCGTCGCTGATGCTGGCCCTGCTGGTCTCGTCCCGGCCGGTCACCGGCCAGGTAGCGGCTCCGGCCGTGCCCGTGCCGGCACCGGCGAGCGCCGACGGCGCGGCGTTGCTTCGGTCGATCACCGCGCTCACGGCCCCCGGCATGGACGGCCGCGCCACCGGCACCGACGGCGCCCGCAAGGCGCAGGCCTGGATCGAAGCGCGGCTCGGCGCGATCGGCGTGCGCCCGGCCGGGCCTGCCGGCTACGCCGTGCCGTTCACGTTCACGAACAAGGCTGGCGCCAGCGTGACCGGCACGAACGTCGTGGCGCGCTGCGAAGGGCGGCGCGCCGAGGCGCCGTATCTCGTCGTCTCCGCCCACTACGACCATCTCGGCATCAGGAACGGGCAGACGTATCACGGCGCCGACGACAACGCGTCGGGCGTGGCGATGCTGCTGCACGTGGCCGCGCGGTGCGTCGTGACCCCGTTCGAGCATCCGCTGCTGCTCGCGTTCTTCGACGCGGAGGAAGCGGGGCTGCAGGGCGCGCAGGCCTTCGTGAAAGCGCCGCCGGTGCCGGCCGCGCGCCTGGCCCTCAACGTCAACTTCGATATGGTGAGCCGCAGCGCCACGCGCGAGATCTTCGTGGCGGGTCCAGGGCGCTGGCCGGCTCTGCGCCCGATCCTGGAGCCGGCCGTGGCGGATGCGCCGGTGACCGTGCGCTTCGGCCACGACACGGGCGGGGGCCAGAACGACTGGACGAGCCAGTCGGATCACGGCGCCTTCCACGCCGCCGGCATTCCGTTCATCTACTTCGGGGTGGAAGACCATCCCGACTACCACCAGCCCACCGATACGGCCGATAAGATTGCCCCCGACTTCCTCGGCGGCGTGGCCACGGTCGTGCTGCGCGTGCTCGATGCCCTCGATCGCGCGTCCGCCTACAAGTAGGCATCGATGTCACGTCCGACCGCGCGGGGCGCGGCACTCGCCACACTCGCGCCCGCTCTCGACGAGGCCTACGACGGCTTCAATCTGGCGCATTCCACGCGCGATCCGATCTGGACGGTGCGGCGGTTCACCGATCCTGCGGACCAGGAGGTCGTGGCCTTCATCGCCGCCGTGCTGGCCTTTGGCCGCGTGCAGAGTGTGCTGCAGACGGTGGATGCCGTGCTCGGCGTGATGGGGCCGTCGCCGTCGGCCTTCCTGCGTGCGTTCACGCCGGCTGATGCCGGGCGATTCGACACGCTCGGGCACCGCTGGCTCCGCAGCCGCGACCTCGCCGCCCTCGCCTGGCAACTGCACCAGATGCTGCGCGACCACGGCTCGATCGAAGGGTTCTTCGCCGAGGGCGGACGTCACGCCGGCGACGAGACGGTCGAGGCCGCGCTCGAATCGTTCTCGCGGCGGGCCATGGCGCTCGACCTCTCGGCGATCTACGGGCGGGCCCGCCCGGTGCCGGGCGTGGGGTATTGCTTCTCGCGGCCGTCGTCGGGCGGCGCCTGCAAGCGCCTCAACCTGTTCCTGCGCTGGGTGGTGCGTCGCGACGCCGTGGATCTCGGGTTGTGGTCCGCGGTCACGCCGGCGCAGCTCATCGTGCCGCTCGACACGCACATCATCCGCGTGGGCCGCTGCCTCGGACTGACGCGGCGGGTGAGTCCCGGCTGGAAGATGGCGGTGGACATCACGGCCACGCTGCGGCACCTCGCACCGGCCGACCCGGTGCGCTACGACTTCGCCATGTGCCACCTCGGCATGATGGGCGCGTGCGGCTTCGGCACCACGCACGCAAACGCGCAGTGCCCGCTGCATCTGGTCTGCCGGCCGAAGGCCAGGCGCACGACCACCACACGTACGGCGAAGGGGACACGAACATGAGCGGCAGTGGCTACGTCCGTCGCCCGAAGGCCCTGGTTCCGGAGAAGCCGCAGGATGGCGCGCCGAGGCCGAAGAACTACATCACGCCCGGCGGCTTCAAGCGGCTCACCGAGGAGCTCCACCAGCTGTGGAAGGTGGAGCGTCCGGCCCTCGTCACGACCGTGGCGTGGGCGGCTGCTAACGGCGACCGCTCGGAGAACGGCGACTACCTCTACGGCAAGCGCCGGCTCCGCGAGATCGATCGGCGCGTGCGTTTCCTCTCGAAGCGGCTCGATATCGCGGAGGTCGTCGACAACGCCGGCCGGACGCACGACCGGGTGTTCTTCGGCGCGACCGTGACCTACGAGCTCGCCTCGGGCGAGGCGCGTGAGGTCACCATCGTCGGCGTGGACGAACTCGATGCCGGCGGCGAACGCATCTCCTGGCGCTCGCCGCTGGCGATGGCGCTCATCAAGGCACGAGCCGGCGACACGGTGACGCTGCGCACGCCCCGTGGGCCGGAGCGTCTCACAATCACCGACGTCCGGTACGACGACCTGGGCTAGGCCGGCCGCTCGCGCTGCCCCGGGCGCAGGCGCTCGTAGACGGCGAGTGTGCCCTCGACGAGCCGCTCCACGCCGAACTGCGCCGCCACACGCGCCCGCCCCGCGTTGCCCACGCGCCGCCTGGCCGCGGCGTCGCCGAGCAGACGCACGATGGCGTCGGCGAGCGCCTCGCCGTTCCCGGGCGGCACGAGCAGGCCCGTCGTGCCATCGACGACCGCTTCCGGGATGCCGCCGGCGCGCGTGCCCACGATCGCCAGCCCCATCGCCATCGCGTCGAGCAGTGTCGAGCCCAGGCCTTCGGTGACCGAACTCATCACGAAGAGGTCGGCGCTCTTCGTGAGCGCCAGCACGTCGTCGCGGAAGCCGGCGAGCACGACGTGCTTATCGAGGCCGAGATCGCGGATCTGCGCTTCGAGCGCCGGCCTGAGCTCGCCGTCGCCGAAGATGACGAGCTGCGCGTCCGGCACCGTCCGCCGCACGCGGGCCATCGCCTCGACCAGGAACTTCTGGCCCTTGTGCGGCACGAGCGCGCCGACGTTCACGAGCACCGGCGATCCGTGCGGGAACCAGAACTCCCGGCGCAGATCGGCGGCGGGGATGTGCGTGACGCGGTCCACGTCGATGCCATCGTGCACGACGGTGATGCGCGCGCGCGGGATGCCGTCGGCCGCGAGGATGTCGGCAATCGCCTCGGACGCCGCGATGAAGCAGGCAACCTGCCGGTACTTCCAGCGAGAGAACGAGTGTTTCTGCAGGTGGAAGTCGACGCGCCGCGAGGCGACGAGCGTGGGCGCGGCCGGGGCCACGCCGAAGGAGAGCGCCATCGACGCCATCGCCACGGTGTGCGGGTCGTGCGCATGCACCACGTCGGGGCGGTGCATCGCGATGACGCGGGCGAGCCGCCAGGCGGCCGCCAGGTCGACCTCCGAACGTGGCGCGAGCGGCACCAGATCGTCGCCTTCGCGGGCGCGCTGATACAACACGCCCTCAGGGTGCGCCACGAGCACGGCCCGGTGGCCGCGCGCGCGCATCCCGAGCACGGTCAGCAGGACTTGCTGCTGCCCGCCGCGCCAGGTGCGGGCGGAGTCGAGGTGGAGTGCGAACACAATTCCCAGAGCTTGGCGAACTTCAGGGCCACGTAGGTGGCGTTGAGGGTCGAGATGACGAGACCCGGGAGACCGTCGCGAAAGCCGCCGCGCAGGACGTAGTTGCGCAGGAACGCCGCCGGCGGATGCACCGCCAGATCGAGCCAGCCGGCGGTGCGCCCGTCGTCGCGCATCTGCCGCGCGGCGAGGGTGGTGTAGCGGTCCATCGTCTGCAGATGATGCGAGAGGTTGCGGTAGGCGTAGTGCTGCAGTTCGCCGGTGAGGTCCACCACGGGGCCCTCGACCTTCACCGACTCGTGCACCAGTTTGCCCGTCCAGCGGGCGCGGCGGCGGTCGTAGAGCCGGAGCTGGTGGTCGGGATACCAGTCGGTCGACCGGATCCAGCGCCCGAGGTGGAAGGTGACGCGCGGCACGCGGTAGCCGGGCGCCGCCGGCTCGCCCTGCAGCAGCGCCCGGATCTCGGCGGCGAGCGCCGGCGAGACGCGCTCGTCGGCGTCGAGCGACAGGATCCAGTCGTGGCTGGCCGCCTCGGCGGCGCGGTTCTTCTGCGCCACGTAGCCGGGCCACGGGCGCACCAGCACCTTCGACGTGTAGCGCCGCGCGACCTGCACCGTGGCGTCGGTGCTTTCTGAATCGACCACCACGATCTCGTCGGCCCACGCCACCGAGTCGAGCGCGGCCGCCAGGTTGGCGGCCTCGTCGCGTGTGATGATCGTGACCGACAGTTTCGGCACAGGCCGAATCTTACTCGCTCACGGCACGGGGCCGGAACCCACGCCCCGCGGGGCATCTACCGCCGCTGCTGCTGCTGCTGTCCCTGGGCGCCGCCAGCCACGTTGCCTGCCGCTCCAGCCCCGGCGCCGAACCCCACGCCGGGCGTGGAGACCACGCTGACGCCGGCTCCGCCGGCGAGCGGTGCAATCTGCGCCGTCTCGTAGTTGACCACCGACTTCAGATAGTCGATGAGCGCCTGCAGCTCGTTGTTGCGCGCCTGATTCAGGTCGCGCTGCGCCTGCAGCACGAAGAAGTTGGTGGTCATGCCGGCCTGGAACTTCTTCTCTTCGGCTTCGAGGCGCTTTTCCGCGAGCGCCCGCGACGACCGCGTGGCATCGACGCGCTTGGCGTTGGTCGTGACCGTGCGTGCCGTCTCGCGCACCTCGGTGGCGACGCGGATCTTCGACGAGTTGAGCTGCTTCTGCGACTGCGTGTTCTGCAGTTTGGCGCGCGCCAGATTGACGTCCTGCGCCGAGGTGCCGAGCGGATAGGAGAGTTGCACGGCGAACGTCCAGGTCGGGAAGTTGTTCTGCAGCAGGTCGCCGAGCACGTCGGTGTACCGTTTGGTCGCCGACCCGATGATCGGACCGGGAAACCCGGGGCCGCGGATGGCCTGCGTGCCGCCGAGACCGGTGCCGCCGTAGTCGACCGAGGCGTTCAGGTCGGGCAGGATCTGGTTCTTCAGGAAGCGGATCGAGATGTCGTTCGCCTCGATCGTCTTCTCGGCCTGCTGGATGTCGGTGCGCGAGTCGAGGGCCTGCTGCACGGCGGCCTGCAGGTCGACCGAGACCGGCGTGAAGGCGGCGGCGTCGGTGGGCACGATTCGCGCGTTCCACTGCTCGGCGGCGTGTTCGGGGTAGATGAGCGCCCGCAGGGCGTCCTCGCTGCGGGCAATGGCGGCCTCGGCCAGGATGACGGCTTCCTCGCGCTGTGCCACTTCGGCTTCCGCCTGCACGATATCGATCGGCGCCATCGTGCCGATTTCGACGCGGGCGCGGTTCTCCTTGAGCGAGCGCTGCGCGAGGTCGAGCGACTGGCGCTGCACGTCGAGGCTGTTCATCGCGAACACCAGATCCCAGTAGGCGTTCTTGACCGCGCGGGTGGTGGACGCAACCGCCTCGCGCACCTGCACGTCCGAGATTTCCCGGTTCTTGCGCGACACCTGGAGCTGCTGCCGGTTGGCGTCGATGCCGAAGTTGCGCATGAGCGGCTGGGTGAAGTTCAACGTGAAGTTCGACCGCGTCTCGGGCGTGAAGTTCGCAAAGACGTTGTTGGTCGTGGCGCGGTTGTTGTTCCAGCCGACGCTGTAGCTGGCGCCACGCCACGGCAGCGCCGAGGTCAGCCCCAGGTTCAGCGCTGCCGAGTTGTCCTGCAGCTTGTTCAGGTCGCCGGCAAACAGGTTGTTGATCGGCGAGTCGCGGTTGATGCCCTGGGCGAGGGAGGTGATGCTGGGGGCCCAGGCCGACCGCGCCTGCGCGACGCCGAGGTCCTGCAACTGGGGGGTGAGCCGCACTACTTCGAGGTCGGCGTTCTGCTGCAGCGCCAGTTCGACCGCATCGGTGATGCTCAGCCGCCGCTCGCCGGCCGGAGCCGCCGGTGTCTGGGCGTGAACAGTCGCCGCTCCGAAAACGGACAGGCCAATCAGGGCCCTCACCACCGCCGTGCCAACCGCCGACCGTCGAATCCCGAACATGTGCTGGTTCTCCCAGGTAAACCGTGACCGAGGGCGCGTGCCGCCCCGGAGCCCCGTCGGGCAAGATCGCTGCCGCCCGTGCGGTGCTCCCCGCCCGCCGCGCCACAAGGATAGACGTCCCGGGCGGGGCCGGGGTTCGGCCAGTCCCCACGGCTATACTACCGTTCGATGAACGACACCGACGTCCTGCGCCATTTCCGGGAGTCCGGCGCCCTGCTCGACGGGCACTTCCGGCTGTCCTCGGGCCTCCACAGTTCCGGCTACCTGCAGTGTGCCCTCGTGCTGCAGCACCCCGCTCGCGCCGAGGCCCTCGGCGCCGCCATTGCCGACGCCACCCGGGCGTGGGGGGCCACGGTGGTGCTGTCGCCCGCCATGGGCGGCATCGTCATCGGCCAGGAGGTCGGCCGTGCCCTCGGCGTGCGCGCCATCTTCGCCGAACGCACTGACGGCACGCTCGCTCTGCGCCGCGGCTTCACGCTGGGTCCCGACGACCGGGTGCTCATCGTGGAGGACGTGCTCACGACCGGCAAGTCCACCCGCGAGACCATCGACGTGGCCACGGCGGCCGGCGCCACGGTGGTGGGGGCAGCCTCGATCATGGACCGCAGCGGCGGCCAGCACGGCCTCGACGTGCCGTTTGCCGGGCTGTGCCCGATGAACGTGCCGGCCTACACGGAAGAGGCCTGCCCGCTCTGCCAGCAGGGCCTGCCCGTGACCAAACCCGGCTCGCGCCGCTGACGGCGGGAAGCGCGATGACCGCGCGCGCACGCACCCTGCGCCTCGTGCTCGCCTACGACGGGGCCGATTTCGCCGGCTGGCAGCGCCAGGCCGGCCAGCGCACCGTGCAGGGCGAACTCGAGGACGTCATCGGGCGCATCGAGGGCGCGCCGGTGCACGTGGCCGCCTCCGGGCGCACCGACGCCGGCGTGCACGCCGCCGCCCAGGTCGCGAGCATCACGCTCACGGCGGCCATCACGCCCGAGCGGCTCGTGCGGGCGTGTAACGCCACGTTGCCGGTGGATGTGCGCGTCGTCGCCGCGGAGGAAATGCCGGATCGGTTCCACGCCCGCATCCACGCCCGCGGCAAGACCTACCGCTACTTCATCTGGCACGCGCCGGCCGGCCAGCCGCTCCTGCGGCGGGTGGCCTGGCACGTGCCGCAGCGCCTCTCGCTCGCGTTGATGCAGGAGGCGGCGGCGCTCTTCGTGGGCGAACACGATTTCTCGGCCTTCCAGGCTGCGGGCAGCTCCGTGCAGACCACGGTGCGCCGCATCTGGACCGCCACCGTCGAACCCGACGCGACCCTGCCGCCCTGGTGCGCCGCCCCCGACGACCGCGGCCGGCTGCTGACCTTCGAGGTGGCCGGGTCGGGCTTCCTGCGCCACCAGGTGCGCGCCATGGCCGGCACGCTCGTGCTCGTGGGGAAAGGGCGGCTCTCGCTGGCCGACGTCCGCCGGGCGCTGGCCGGCGGGGCTCGGGCCACGGCCGGCCCCACCGCGCCCGCCTGCGGACTGCACCTCTGGAAGGTGCACTATCCGGAGTAATATCCCTTGTTCCGTCCATGAGCCTCGACAAGCTGCGCGCGTGGATTCCTCCCGGCGGTCCCGAGGACGCGCTCGCCGGCCAGGTCATCCCCGATCGCATTCCCCGTCACGTCGCCATCATCATGGACGGCAATGGCCGCTGGGCCGCCCAGCGCCACTTGCCGCGCGTGGAAGGGCATCGTGCGGGCATCGACGCCGTGCGCGACACGGTGGAGACGTCGGCCCGCCTGGGCCTCGACGTGCTCACGCTCTACGCCTTCTCGGTCGAGAACTGGAAACGGCCCAAGACCGAAGTCAGTGTGCTCATGAGCCTGCTGCGCCGGTATCTCCGGCTCGAGCTCGAGACGCTGATGCAGAACAACATCCGCTTCACCGCCATCGGCCGGCCGAACGAGCTGCCCGAGGACGTCTACCACGAGCTGCTGCAGGCCGAGGCGAAGACCTCGCGGAACTCCGGCATGCGCTTCAACATCGCGCTCAACTACGGCGGCCGGGCCGAGATCGTGGACGCCGCGCGGCGGGCCATCGAGTCGGGCGTCTCGCCCTCGTCGCTCGACGAGGCGCGCTTTTCCGAGTTCCTCTACACCGCCGGCCAGCCGGATCCCGATCTGCTCATCCGGACGAGCGGCGAGATGCGCGTCAGCAATTTCCTGCTCTGGCAGATCGCGTACGCCGAGATCTGGGTGACCGACACGTTGTGGCCCGACTTCCGCTGTCAGCACCTGCTCGAAGCCGTCATCGCGTATCAGAAGCGCGACCGCCGCTACGGCGGCATTGCGTCGGTGCCGGTCGCCGCCGGCGCCAAGTAGGGTTCCCGCCGTCATGACACGTCTTGTGAGCGGCGTGGCGCTTGCCGCGTCCGCCTTCGCGCTCATCTGGTTCCTGCCGACGCCGGCGCTGCTCGCCCTGGCGCTCGCCGTGGCCGGCCTCGCGTTCCTCGAATACGCGAAGCTCGCCCGCGCGGTGGAGGCCCCGCTGCCGTTCCTGCCGTCGCTGGCCGCCACGCTCGCCGCCTGCGCGGCGGTGGCGCTGCCGTGGGTGCACGTGCCCTCGCTCTTCGGGGTCATCGTCGTGGCGCTGGCCGTGTCACTCATGACGAGCGGCCTGCACGGCGCGCCGCTCGTGCACGGCGCGGCCGCCGGCATGCTGGCGCCGGTCTACATCGGCCTGCCGCTCGGCGCGCTCGTCGGCATCCACCAGCTCGCCGGCCGCGAAGGTGTGCTCACGCTCATTGCCACCGTGGCGGCGAGCGACACGTTCCAGTACTACACGGGCCGCACGTTCGGAAAGCGTCCGCTCGCGCCCACCATCAGCCCGAAGAAGACCATCGAAGGCGCGATTGGCGGCTTCGTGCTGGCGCCGCTCGCGCTCGTGGCCATCGCGCACTGGTGGCTGCCGCACCTGAACCCGGCCGGGGTGTGGGTGGCGGGGCTCGGCCTCGTCGTGGCCGGCATTGCCGGCGACCTCTTCGAGTCGTCGTTCAAGCGCGCGGCCGGCATCAAGGACAGCGGCGCGCTCATCCCCGGTCACGGCGGCGTGCTCGACCGCATCGACGCGCTGCTCTTCTGCGCGCCGCTCTTCTATCTGCTGCTGACGCTCGCATGATTCGCGTCGCGATTCTCGGCGCCACCGGCTCCATCGGCACGAGCGCGCTCTCGGTGGCCGCGGCGCATCCCGATCGGGTGCGCATCGTCGGCCTCGCGGCCGCGACGAGCGCCGACGCGCTGGCCCCGGCGGTGCGGGCGCACCGGCCCACCGCCGTGTCCATGGCCACTGACGAGGCGCTGGCGCGCCTGGCCGCGGCGGCGGATCTTCCGCCCGCGCAGGGTGTGGGTGATGCCGGCCTCGTGATGCTCGCCACGCGGCCCGATGTGGATCTCGTGCTCTGCGCCTCGTCGGGCACCGCCGCCCTCGAAGCCGTGCTCGCCGCGATCGACGCCGGCAAGACCATCGCGCTTGCCAATAAGGAAGTGCTCGTGATGGCCGGCGGGCTCGTGATGGACCGCGCGCGCGCGAAGGGCGTGGCCATCCTGCCGGTCGACAGCGAACACAACGCCATCCACCAGTGCCTGCACGGGCACCAGACGCAGCACGTGAAGCGCCTCATCCTCACCGCGTCGGGCGGCCCTTTCCGGGGCCGTACGCGCGCCAGCCTCGCGGGCGTGACGCCGGCCGAGGCCCTGAAGCACCCGACCTGGCAGATGGGCCAGAAGATCACCATCGACTCGGCCACCCTCATGAACAAGGGCCTCGAGGTGATCGAGGCGCACTGGCTCTTCGGCGTGACCTCCTCGCAGATCGACGTCGTCGTGCATCCGCAGTCGATCGTCCACTCGCTCGTCGAGTTCACCGACGGCTCGATGCTGGCGCAGCTCGGCACGACCGACATGCGGCTGCCCATCCAGTACGCCTTCTCGTATCCCGATCGCTGGCACACGCCAGTGCCGCATCTCGACCTGGCGCGCGCCGGCACGCTCGAGTTCCACCCCCCGGCCTGGGACGAATTCCCCTGTCTGCGGCTGGCCTTCCGGGCCCTCGACGCCGATCGCAGCCTGCCCATCGTGCTCAATGCGGCCAACGAGGTCGCCGTGGCGTCCTTCCTGGCAGGCCAGCTCGGCTTCACGGCGATTGCCGACGTGATTGCCGCCACGATGGACGCACACCGCGCCACCCCGGTGGAGACGCTGCCGGCCGTGCGGGCGGTGGACGCCTGGGCGAAAGCCCATGCCCTCGAGCTCGTCCGGGTAGAATCGGAGAAGAGGTAGTGCTGTCATGCTGACGACGCCGCTGGCGTTTGCGTTCGTGCTCGGGGTGCTCGTGTTCGTGCACGAACTGGGGCATTTCCTGCTGGCCCGCTGGCACGGCGTGCGCGTGCACGTCTTCTCGCTCGGCTTCGGCCCGAAGCTGCTGTCGTTCAGGCGCGGCGACACCGAGTACTGCCTGAGCGCCATCCCGCTCGGCGGCTACGTGAAGATGGCGGGGGAGAACCCGGAAGACAACCCGCAGGGCGCGAGCGACGAGTTCATGTCCAAGACGAAGTGGCAGCGCTTCCAGATCCTGCTGGCGGGCCCGGCCATGAACATGATTCTGGCGGTGCTCGTGCTCGCCCTCGTGCTGATGCAGGGCGACCGCGTGCTGGCGTTCCTCTCGAAGCCGGCCGTCATCGGCGCCGTGCAGGCGGAGTCCGCGGCGGCCAGAGCCGGGCTCGAGCCCGGCGACGAGATCGTGAAGATCAACGGCCGCGCCATCTCGACGTGGGAAGAGCTCGACATGGCGGTGTCGTCGAAGCCGGAGCTCGACGTCGAGTTCGGGGTGAAACGCGACGGCGTCGAGCGCGCCGTCACGGTGCGGCCCTCGACGACCGAAGTCACCATCCGCAACGGCGCCACCTTCGAGATCGGCACGATCGGCGTGCTGCCCGACACCTACCCCGTCATCGACAAGGTCAATCCCGGCGACCCGGCCGAGAAGGCCGGGCTGCTGCGCGGCGACAAGATCATGCGCATCAACGGCGCGCGGATGATCGAAACGCGCACCGTGATCGAGACGCTGCGCGCGCGCGGCGGCCAGCCCACCGAGGTCGTCGTCGTTCGCAATGGCACCGAGCAGACGCTCACGGTCACGCCCGAGCAGCGCGGCGACACCGCCGTCATCGGCGTCACCCTCGGCAGCGAGACCATCAGCTACATGCCGGGGCCGGTCGAGGCGCTCGGCCTGAGCGTGCAGCGCAACGTGCAGACGGCGGGCCTCATCCTGCGCACGCTCGGCGAACTCTTCACCGGTCAGGCCTCGCCGAAGCAGCTCATGGGCCCGGTGGGTATCGCGTCGCTCTCGGGCAGCGCGGCCTCGCAGGGCTGGGTGGAGCTCTTCGCGCTGATGGCGTCGATCAGCCTGAACCTCGGCCTGCTGAACCTGCTGCCGATTCCGGTACTCGACGGCGGTCACATGGCCATCATGGGCATGGAAGTCGTCGCGCGCCGCGACTTCTCCATGGCGGTCAAGGAGAAGATGCTCTTCGCGGGCTTCGTCGTGATCATGGCGCTCATGGTGACGGTCATCTACAACGACCTCACGCGTGTCGCCTGGATCGAACGCCTGATGCCCTGGCGCAACTAGGGCGGGGCCGGGAAGGCCGCGGCCCGGACGGTGACGGCGCGCGGGCGTTGACAGTCTGTTTAGTAGTGAATACACTCCTTATCAGGAGTCATTCATGACAGCTGTGCCGCTGCGGTATCCGGCCACACGCCATCCGGCCGATCTGCCTGCCGACCTGGGGTCGGCGGCGTCGCGCGAACGGCTGTCGGCCCCGGCGCTCAAGGCCTTCTTCGCCATCATGGCCCGCTGGAAGGTGCGCGACGAAGACGCGCGCGCGCTGCTCGGTGGTGTCACGAACGGGCCGTTCTACGAGATGAAGCGCCGGCCCGATCGTGTGCTCGAGGTCGACCGCCTCACGCGGGTGTCCTACCTCATCGGCATCTTCAAGGCGCTCAACATCCTGCACGGCCAGGCCCTGGCCGACGAATGGGTGCACCTGGCGAACCGGCATCCGCTCTTCGGCGGCCGTGCGCCGCTGGCCTTCATGATCGAGGGCGGCCTGCCGGCGCTGCAGACGGTGCGCCGCCTGCTCGACGCGCGCCGCGCCGGCTGATGACGCCGCCGGTCTCGCTGGTGCGCCAGTATGACACCCACCGGCTGATTCCGTCGCACCACGCCCCGAAGGGCGACAGCGTGCTGGCCGCCCTTGCCGGCGACGACGCGCACCTGCAGGCGATCTTCGAACTCGACGCCGCGACCAACGACCGGCTGCTGGCGGAACACTCGCGGCTGCCGGGCATCGGTCCGAAGGAGCTGGTGTTCGGCGTGCCCCACGCGGCCGTGGTCAACGCGTCGTTCTGCCACGCGCAGCCGCTCGGCGCGCGGTTCAGCGGGCCCGACCGCGGTGCCTGGTACGCCGCCTTCGACCTCGAGACATCGCAGGCCGAAGTGGCCTTCCACAAGTCCGTGCAGCTGGCCGAGATCGACCGCTTCGACGACTCGGTGACCTACGACGACTATCTCGCCGACTTCAGCGCCAGCTTCCACGACCTGCGTGCGGCGACGAAGGCGGTGCGCGCCTGGCTCGACCCCGCCAGCTACGAGGCCTCGCAGCGTCTGGCGGAAGATCTGCTCGAACAGGACGCGCTCGGCGTGGTCTACCCGAGCGTGCGCCACGATGGCGGCACGTGCGTGGCGTGTTTCCGGCCGGCGCTCGTGATGAACGTGCGCCGCGCGCGCACCTACCGGTTCACGTGGGGCGGCACGCCCACGCCCAAGGTGACGGTCGAACGCACGCCCCGCTGAGCCCTCAGCGGCCGGGCTGCGCGGTCGCGTGGCGCAGCACCTTGCCGGGCTTCGTGCCGGTGTGTGTGCCTTCGTCGAGCACGACCGCGCCGTTCACGACGACCGTGTCGATGCCCTGCGGGTAGCTGAACGGGTTCTCGAAGGTGGCGGTGTCGCGCACTTCGGCCGGATTGAAGATCACGAGGTCCGCCCACTTGCCGGCCGCGATCGTGCCGCGATCCGGCAGCTGCAGCGTGTCGGCCGGGAGCGACGTCATCTTGCGAATGGCGTCTTCGAGCGGAATCACCTTCTCGTCGCGCACGTACTTGCCGAGCACGCGCGGGAAGGTGCCGAAGTTGCGCGGATGCGGCACGCCCGACCGCAGCGGTCCTTCGATCGAGAGCGCCGAGCCATCGGAGCCAATCGACACCCACGGCTGCGTCAGCGCCAGCTTCACGTCGTCTTCCGACATGATGAAGTAGACGCAGGCCACGCTGCCGCGTGTGGCCACGAGCAGATCGAACACGAAGTCGAACGGATCCTTGCCGGCGGCTTTCGCGGCGTCGGCGACGCGCATGCCTTCGTATCTGCGGTTCGTCGAGTCGTCGGTCGTGGCGACGCCACGCGTGCGGCCGATGGCGGCGAGCTGCACGTTGGCCCAGGTGCCGGCCGACTGGTAGCGGTTGTCCCACTCGGCATTCGGGTCTTCCATGTCGCGACGCACGCGCGCCCGCGTGGCCCGATCGCTCAGCCGCGCGACCATCTTGTCGGCGCCGCCGTCCATCACCCACTGCGGCAGGGTGGCGGTGAGGCTCGTGCTGCTGGCGATGTAGGGGTAGATGTCGGCCGTGACCTTGACGCCGCGGCCGCGCGCCGCCTCGACGAGCTCGACCACTTCCTTCATGCGGCCGAAGTTGGCCTGGCCGGTGACCTTGATGTGGAAGACGTGCACCGGGATCTTCGCGCCTTCGCCGATGGCGATGGCCTCGCCGATGCCGTCGCGCAGCTTCTTGCCGTCGTGCCGCAGGTGCGAGGCGTAGCGGCCGCCCATCGCCGCTGCCGGCGTCGAGAGGGCGATGAGCTCGTCGAGTGTGGCGAAGGCGTTCGGTGGATAGATGAGCCCGGTCGAGACCCCGGCCGCGCCCTGCTGCATCGACGCGGTGACGAGGTCCTGCATCTTCTTCAGCTCGTCGGCCGTGGGCGGACGGTTGTCGTTGCCGATGACCATCTCGCGCGCCGTGCCGAGACCGACGTACGAGATCAGGTTGACGGCGATACCCTGCTTCTCGAGCAGGCCGAAGTAGCCGGCGAAATCCGTCCACGGCTGCGTCTCGGTCGCGGCGGCCTGCGGCGCAATCGAGCCCGACTCGCCGATGACTTCCGTGGTCACGCCCTGGCGGATCTTGCTCTGCGCGTTGCCGTCGGTTACGAGCGGCATGTCGGAGTGCGAGTGCATGTCGATGAAGCCGGGCGCGACGACGCGGCCCTTTGCATCGATGACGCGTGTGGCACGGCTCGCCGCCGCGGTGGCGGCCGCCGGGTCGAAGACCTCGGTGATGCGTCCGCCGCTCACGGCCACGCCGCCCTCGCGCGCCGGCGCGCCGGTGCCGTCGATGATCCGCGCGTTCGTGATGAGCAGCTCGATGGCGGGTGGCGGCGGTGCCGGCTGACTGCAGGCGGTCAGGGCGCAGAGCGACGCCGCCGCGGCTCCCCGCGACAGGGCACGAATCGACACCAGCATGCGGAACTCCTTCGACGGACGAACTACTGGAAATGCGCGCGGATGGCGTCCACGAGCGCCGGGATCGACGGCACGGCCGGCACGATCGCCGGCTCGACGCCCAGGCGGCGCACGGCATCGGTGGCCGCCAGGCCCGCCGTGGCCACCGTGGTGTGCGCCAGCAGGTCGGCCACCTGTTCCTCGCCGTAGAGCGTGGCGAAGCCGCGCACCGCCGCGGCACTCGTGAAGGTGACGACGTCGATGCGGCGCTGCAGCAGCTGCCCGTAGACGTCGAGCTCGGGGTTGTCGTCCACCGCGAGCGTGCGGAACGAGGGCGCCTGCGTCACCTCGGCGCCGGCGGCACCGAGCGTTTCGCCGAGGCTGTCGCGTCCGCCCGCGGCCGCCGGCACGAGCACCCGCCGTCCGGCCAGGGCCGCGCGTCCGCCGAGCCCCTCGACCACACTCTCGACGGGCTGCCCCTCGAGATCCAGGTCGACGCGGATGCCGAAGCGGGCGAGCCGCTCGGCCGTGCCGACGCCCACGGCGCAGAGCCGCGGGCCAGCCAGCGCGCGCGCGTCGCGGCCGCGCGCCATCAGCCGGTGCAGGAAGGCTTCGACGCCGTTGGCCGTCGTGAAGACCACCCAGTCGAAATCGGCGACCGCATCGGTCGCGGCATCGAGCGCCTCGAACGACTCGAGTGGCGCCACGCGCAGCACCGGGGCCTCGACGGCCTCGGCGCCGGCGCCTTCGAGCAGCTCGACGAGCTCCCCCGACTGATGGCGCGACCGGGTCACGAGGATGCGGCGGCCGAAGAGCGGCCGCTCGTCGAACCAGCGCAGGTGATCGCGCAGGCCCACCACCTTGCCGACGATGAGCGAGGCCGAGCTGTCGAGGCCCTGGTCGAGGCGGGCCGCGACGTCGGCGAGCGTGCCGGTGAGCGTCTGCTGGCTGGCAAGCGACGTGTGCAGCACGAGCGCCGCCCGATCGTCGTCGGGACGCCCGTGATCCAGCAGCCCGCGGACGATGGCGCGCAGTTCGTCGCGTCCGCCATAGGAGGCGATGGTGCCCTCGGTGCGCGCGAGGTGCGCCCAGTTCACCTTGAGGCGTCCGCCGTTGGCCTCGTGGCCGCGCACGATCGTGAGCGTGTCGCCGGCGGCGGGATAGGTGAGCGGGATGCCGGCGTAGGCGGCCGTGGCGAGCGCCACCGGCACACCCGGGACAACTTCGAACGGAATGCCCTGCTCGTGCAGGAAGAGCGCCTCTTCACCGCCATGGTCGAACAGGAACGGATCACCCATCTTCAGGCGCGCGACCACGTGGCCTTCGCGGGCTTTCTCGGCGAGCAGATAGCTGATCGCGTCCTGATCGGTGGCCTCGCGCGACGGGCGGCCGACGTCGATGCGCTCGGCGTGGTGCGGCGCCAGATCGAGCACCCGCGGATGCACCGTGCTGTCGTGGACGACGACGCCGGCGGCGTCGAGGCAGCGCTGCCCGCGTGTCGTGAGCAGCCCCGGCGCGCCGGGGCCCGTGCCAATGAGGTAGACCAGCGTGCGCATCAGTCGCACATTCTATTTCGTATTGAGGTCGTAGCGCATGATGGCGGCGTGGCGGCCGCCCTTCTCGCGCTCGAGGTCGTAGACGTCGCCGGCAAGCGGTGGGCGTTCGGCCAGCACGGCGGTGATGGCGGCCTCGTCCTCGCCGTCGAGCACGAGCGTGGCGGCGCGGGTCGTGTCGTCGAGATGGGCCGCGCTCCGCGCGCCGACAATGACCGCGGCGACCTGCGGTTGTGCCAGGACCCACGCCACGGCCACGGTGCCGATCCCCACGTCGTGTTTCGCGGCGATGCCGGCGACGACCGCGAGCAGGCGCTGGAAGCGGTCCCAGCCGCCGAACTCGTCGATGATGAGGCGGTACTTCACGAGCGAGCGGTTGGCGAGCGCCTCGGGCGCCGGCGCGCCGAGCCAGCGCGCGGAGAAGAAGCCGCCGGCGAGCGCGCCGTAACAGAGCAGGCCGATGCCGCGCGCCTCGCAGAGCCGTGCCATGGCGCCGGCCGGACGCTGGTCGAGCAGCGAGTACTGCACCTGATGCGCCACCACCGGCACGCCGGCATCGAGGATCGCCGTCACCGCGGCCGTGTGGCAGTTGGTCAGGCCGAGGTGCCGGATCGCGCCGGCGCGCTGGTGCGCGTGCAGGGCGCGCGCCGCGTCGATCATGCCGGGCCGGTCGTAGTCCCACCAGTGGAACTGCACGAGGTCGAGCACCTCCACGCCGAGACGCGTGCGCGACCTCGTGATGGCCGCCTCGACCTCCGCGGTCGTGAGCGCGCCGAGGACGGCGAGATCCGGCACGTACTTCGTGTGGATCTGCAGATCCGCGGCCGTGCCGCGCGCCCGCACGAACTCGCCGATGAGCGCCTCGACGCCGGTGTAGATGTCGGCGCAGTCGAAGCTCGTCATGCCAGCCGCGACGAACGCGCGCATGTCGTCGAGCGCGGCGGCGCGGTCCACCGGGCCGTGGCCGCCAGCCAGCTGCCACCCGCCTTTCACGAGGCGCGGGATGGAGTAGCCGGGGGCGAGCGTGACGCGCGGAACCGGGGCCGGCATCAGCGGGGCAGGGGCACGACGGTCGTGGCCGCGTGGCTGAAGGTGCGCCGGCCGAGGCGCGTGATGCGGAACCGGGCGCCGCAGTGCGGATCGGGGCACGCGATCTCGGCGTCGGTCGTCATCCAGTCGTGCGGATGCGTGAGCCGCTGCTTCGCAGGCAGGAGCGGCAGGATCGCCGCCAGCGAGTAGATCGAGAACGTCTGGCCCGCACCCATCACGAGCAGTTCGCCGTGCACTTCGAAGGCCGCGCCGGCGACGTGCTGGCAGACCATCGGCCGCCCGGTGGCCACCACTTCCACGCGCAGGTCGTACAACTCGAAGGTGTCGTCGTGGGGCGCCGCGGGCGTCGTCATGCGCGTAGTACTATACGCGCCTCGTCGGCGGGCCTCTGGCCCGCCGGAGCTTCAGGACGCGGCGGATACAGCGTGACGCATTCAGGTTCCACCCAGCCGCCGCTCGCGTTTCGCGGCGGCGCCGCCGGCGCTCTGGCGCCGCTGGCCGTGTTCCTCGCGGGCGTGGCCTGGCTCGCCGCGCAGGGGGCGCCCGACGAACGCGGCTTCTGGCCGGTGCTCGTGGCGGCGCTCATCGCCGGTCTCACGCTCACACGCGACCGCGCGCGTTACGCCGACACGATCGTGACCGGCATGGCGCAGCCGGTCGTGCTGCTCATGATCGTCGCGTGGCTGCTGTCGGGCGTGCTCAGCAGTCTGCTCACCGCCACCGGCTTCGTGCAGGCGCTGAGCTTCACGGCGCGGGCGCTGGATCTTGGTGGCGGCTGGTACGCCGGCGCGGCCTTCCTCGCCTGTGCGCTCGTCTCGACGTCCACCGGCACGAGCTTCGGCACGATCCTCCTCTGCGGGCCGCTGCTCTATCCGGCCGGCGCGGCCGTGGGCGTGAACCCCGCCGTGCTGCTCGGCGCCATCCTCGGCGGCGCCACCTTCGGCGATTCGATCTCGCCGATCTCCGACACCACCATCGCGTCGGCCGGCACGCAGGGCGCCGACATCGGCGGCACGGTGCGGGCACGCCTCAAGTACGTGCTGCCGGCGGGCCTGCTCGCGTTCGCCGTGGCGGTGGCGTTCGGGCAGG